>JAEZFI010000203.1 GCA_023437745.1 Actinomycetes bacterium | reverse complement strand
GGGGGGGGGGGGCGGGGGGGGGGGGGTGCCGCGGTCGATGCCGTCGTGGGCTGAGCCGGGGGGGGGGGGGGGCGGCGTGCAAGCCGCCGCCAACGCCAGGATTCCGACCGTGAGTGCTACCGCCCGTCTCCGCCCCATGGGCTCGGAAGGTACCGCAGGGCCGCCCGAATCGCCCGTGTCGGCTCAGATGTTGCTCGCGCGAGTTGTCGGCGAGGGAGGGGTGTCGGTAGGGTGTTCGGCACGCCGCGGGGTGGAGCAGTTCGGTAGCTCGTCGGGCTCATAACCCGAAGGTCGCAGGATCAAATCCTCCCCCCGCCACCATGTGATGTCGCGAGACATCCCGGACGCCCGGACCCTCAGGGTCCGGGTTTCTTGGTTTCGGGGTGCTGATGGGTTGGCAGTCCCGTCTGGGGTCGAGGGTGAGCGTTCGGAGGAGTTCTCCGGTGGTGGCGTTGATGATGCGGATGTCTCGGTCGTCGATGAGGAGGAGGACGGGGGTTCGGGTGTGGGTTTGTCCGATGCCGATGTGGTGGAGTCGGCCGTTGTAGCGGAGGGTGACGACGCCGCTGGCAGCGTGGTCGTGGCGGGTGGTCTGCTCGAGCTCGAACCGTGCCGACCAGAACGCCGCACCCAGCTCGGCGACCATTTCGTCGGCACCGTACGCGTCGGACCCGAACCGGCCCGACACGTCACGGCCGGTCGCTGTGGCCGGTCCAGTGGGGGTGCTCGTTCGCCGACGTCGTGTAGAACGCGGCCGGGTTGTCGGACTGGCCGAGTGACCAGGTGGATGCGGTCCAACGCCGGGACGTAACACGCCCGATCCCGCCGACCACAACGGCCGCGTCGATCCCCGTGAAGTAGGCGTCGGCCTGCTCGCTCCGTTCCCCCTCCGGCACCTGCTCGATGGTCAGCCAGCGGTCAGCACTGTCGACCTGCTCCGCGGCGTACACCGTGAACGTGCGAGCGAACAGCGACTGGTGCACAGCGTCGTCGTCGCTTGCGTCGGTCTGTTCGTAGCGTTAGGTCGGCTCCCACAACACGACGTGCGTGCCGCGCTCGCCCTTGCGGATCTGGCCGCCGTGACGCTGCCACCTGCGGTAGGTCGCCCACCTCGCCGACGACAATCCCCGTTTGCCTGCAACCATCACCAACACCAACACCAACACCAACGCGCTCCACCCGCGGTACGGACGGCCGCTGACGCTGCGCGGCAGGCCGGCGCCAAGCCGACGCCACGGCATCCGCCAGGCACCCGCCCCTTCCTCGATCGCTGCGACCAGATCGGCGACCACCTGCTCGAACAACTCCTTCATCACGACGCCTCCGGCGGTCGGGCTTCGCCCGCACGGGCACCACCCCACCCGCCCGAAGGGCGGCAACGTCACGCGGTGTCCGTCGGCGGTGACCACCGGGGGGAGGTCGACGCGCCGATGACCGTTCGTACTGCCACCTCGCCGACGCGGCCGAATGGGTCGGCTACGGTTCTTTCGTGGCGGGGCACTGGGCAAATGGTGATGCTGTCCGCAGCCGCACGTACCGGGCGGTCGCTAGGACAACTCTGTCGTACCCCTTCTCTACGATTGGGAACATGGGTCGACAACTCGCTAATTTCAGGAGTCGGTTGCTGCGATCCGAGCGGATCTGATGCGACCGATCGCCTCTAGCCCCGCCGTCTCCCGCCGTATGTCTGCACAGGCGCGCAGTGGTACGACTCCCGAAATGCAGCTCCGCAAGGAGCTGTTCGCTCGTGGGTTCCGGTACCGAGTCGGATATCCGGTACCCCATGTGAAGCGTTGCTCGATCGACATCGCGTTTCCGGGTCGTCGCGTGGCCGTTTTCGTGGACGGCTGCTTCTGGCATCGTTGCCCCGAGCACCGCACGGACCCGAAGGCGAACGCGCAATGGTGGGCCAGCAAGCTCCTTTCGAACGAGGTGCGGGACCGGCGCGTCGACCGCGCGCTCGCTGACGCTGGCTGGCGGGTGTTACGGATCTGGGAGCACGAACCATGCGAGTCCGCTGCGGAAGCGGTGGCGGCGGCGCTGGCCCCTGAGGCTCAGGCAAGACCGGTGGCGGCACTGTGAACGACGCACCATCCTCGACCCCGATCGACCGTCCGGCCTACCGCGTGCTCGACCTGTTCGCTGGCTGCGGCGGGCTGACCCAGGGCTTCAAGGAGGCCGGAGCTGCCGACGTCGCACCGGGCTCGTTCGTTCACCGGATGGCGGTCGAAAACGACCTCGACGCGGCCGCGAGCTATGCGGTCAACCACGGTCCACACGTGTTCTGCGGTGACATCGAGGAGTGGCTCGACGACGTCGAACTCGACGATATCGACGTCGTCATCGGCGGTCCGCCCTGCCAGGGCTTCTCGTGGCTCGGCAAACGCAACCCGAACGACGACCGCAACAAGTTGTGGGCGCGGTACGCCGACGCGGTCGCGAAGGTGCGGCCCGCGTACTTTGTGATCGAGAACGTCGTGCCGTTCCTGAGGTCGGACCAGCACGACGATCTGCTCGAAGCGATGAAGCCCGGCGGCGTGCTCGACGACTATGTGTTCGAACACGAGGGTGAGGTGCGCGCGAAGGACTTCGGCTCACCGCAGGACCGCCGTCGTGCGATCTTCATCGGCCGTCGTAGGGATGTCGTCGCGCCGTCGATCGATCTCGCCGCCCACAAGCAGCCGGAACAGACCGTTCGACAGGCGTTCAGGCGCGCCAAGCTGAGTCCGACCGTCACCGAGCTCCACTTTCCGGATCGGATGTCCAAGGTGACGCTGTTCCCCGGCCGGGTCGTCGAGATGCCGGGTCGCTTCTGGCGCCGCGACCTGCACGTCAATCGCTACTACACGCCGTTGTCGCTCGAGCGGATTCGAGCGATTCCCGAGGGAGGCAGCCGTAAGGACCTCGCGCTCGTCCGTCCGGACTTGTTAAGCGAGTGCTGGAAGAACCACACGACCGGGCACGCCGACACGATGGGTCGAATGCACTGGGACCGTCAGTCGGTGACGATCCGCACCGAGTTCTGGAAGCCCGAGAAGGGTCGCTACCTGCACCCGGAGGAGGACCGGGCGATCACGCACGCCGAGGCCGCGGTCCTGCAGGGCTTCCCGGCGTCCTACCGATGGTGCGGGACCAAGATGTCGATCGGCCGTCAGATCGGCAACGCTGTGCCGGTCGACCTCGGCCGTGCAGTCGGCCGGGCCATCCTTGACGCCCTGGTGTCCTCCGGCACGATGCCGAAGGTTCCCCGATGACCGTCAACGAACACCTGTACCACATCTACGTCCAGCAGCAGCGCCAACACGGGCACGACCGCGCACTCGCGAACATCCGTGGGCTCGACAAGTACTCCGATGCCGAGCTCGCCGAGCTCATAGAGGAGATCCGGCGCCAGCAGGATCGGATTGAGACCGGCTATCCGCCGCACGTCATCGCCATCTCGGGTACGAACTGGTACTCCGGACCCGACCTGCACGACCGGTTCTGGCCGGACTTACTCCAGGGCCTCACCGACGAGGGGCGTATTCCGGTCGATCAGCTCAACAAGCTCCACGAGTCGACTGAGAAGGTGATCGCGAACACGCACGACCCCGGCGACCAGGCGGCCCGTTGGTCGAGCAAGGGGCTTGTGGTCGGGTACGTCCAGAGCGGCAAGACGACCAACTTCACCGCCGTGATCGCCAAGGCGGTCGACAACGGCTACAACCTCGTGATCGTCCTGTCCGGCATCCACAACGGGTTGCGCGAGCAGACACAGAAGCGTCTCGACCGGCAGCTGTTCGACCGGCAGGCCGACGGATGGGTCCGCAAGACCGACGCCGAGCACGACTTCCTGACTCAGACGACCCCGCTTGTGTCCGACCTGCCGCGGCCCGAGGACCGTAAGGCGGTTGTGGTGGTGGCCAAGAAGAACAAGTCGCCGCTGCGCAAGCTGAAGCGCTGGTTGGAGGACGCGTCCCGAGGCGGCGGGCTCCGCAACGCGAAGGTGCTAGTCATCGACGACGAGGCTGACCAGGCCACCGTTGAGACGGCCAAGATCAACCCGCTACTGCGCGACATCCTGAGCGTCCTGCCGCGCTACACGTTCATCGGGTACACGGCGACACCGTTCGCAAACCTGTTGATCGACCCGTCGGGTGACGACCTGTACCCCCGCAACTTCATCCTGAACATGCCCCGCCCGGACGGCTACTTCGGCACGGAGATGATCTTCGGTCGCGACGAGATTGACGACGGTGTCGACGAACCGGTCGACGGCTATGACATGGTCCGCATCATCCCGCCGAGGGAATTGCCCCAGCTAGGCCCTCGACGCAACGCCACGTTCCAACCCGAGGTCACTGCCTCGCTCGCCCGGGCTACGTACTGGTTCTGGCTGGCCACCGCCGCGAGACGGGTGCGCGCACACCCGGACGACAACGAGCACTCGACGATGCTCGTCCACACGACGACGAAGACCGGGGTGCACCGTGATTTCCAGATCGTGCTGCGGGAGTTCTGCGACGACACGTTCCAGGAGTTGCGGACGGTCTCCCCACGGCTTCGAGCTCGGCTGGAGGCGATGTGGACGAGGGAGACCGCAGCAGTACCGGCGTCCGAGTTCGGGCACGCGACGGTCCCGTTCGACAAGGTGTGGGCTGCGTTACCGGCGGTGGTCGACGCGACGCGTGTCATCACCGACAACTCCCGGACGCCGAGGGCCGAACGCCTCGACTACGACAACGGTCCCGTCACGGCGATCGCAGTCGGCGGCAACACGCTGTCGCGAGGGCTCACCCTGGAGGGGCTGACCGTCTCGTTCTTCGTCCGCGCTGCGAAGGCGTACGACACCTTGTTGCAGATGGGCCGCTGGTTCGGCTTCCGTAACGGCTACGAGGATCTCCCTCGCATCTACATGACCGACGACCTTCGCAGCTGGTTCCGGCACCTCGCCGCCGTCGAACACGAGATCCGGCTCGACATCGCCCGCTACGAGGAGCAGGGCTACACGCCGCTCGAGGTCGGGGTCCGGATCCGGACCCACCCGGTGCTGCTCGTCACCCAGAAGCTCGGCGCCGCCCGGCAGTCGTACACCTCCTACGGCGACCGGCGCGTCCAGGTCCGCTACTTCCGGCACCGGGACCGCGACTGGTTGCAGCAGAACCTTGTCGCCACGCGTGAGTTGGTGGCGACACTCGACGCGAATGGCTACCCGTTCGAGGAGGCACGACCGGACGGTTCATCCCTCTGGCGCGACGTCTCCGTCGCCGACGTGAAGCGCTTCCTGCAGCAGTACTGCTCGCATGACGACAGCCCTGATCTCGATCGCGAACTCCTACTCGCCTACATCGACAAGGAAGTCGAGGCCGGCTCGCTCGAACGGTGGAGCGTCGCGCTGATGAGCGGCACCGACACGACGACCGAGAAGCTGCGTCTGGGGGCCCGCGAGGTGCCGACGATCGTGCGCTCGAGGCTGGTCGGCGACACCGCCGAGAAGGTCGACATCAAGACTTTGATGTCGAAGGAGCACCGGGTGACCGACCTGGCGAGCCTGACCCCGGCCGAGGCGCGTCGGCTGCCGGAGAGCAGGTTGGTCGACGAACGGAACAAGGATCCCGAGTACCGCCATCGCGGGCTCCTGCTCCTGTACCCGATCGACCGCACGAGCCATCCGGGGGCGCTCAAGACCCGGGATCGACAGGGCCGAGCCGAGTTGGGCGCGGTCGAGCCGGTCATCGGCATCGGGCTCGTCTTCCCCGGTAACGGCGACCGGACCGTGCTCAACAACTACATCTCAGTCGACCTGTCCAACGCGAGCCCCGTCGAGGACGTCGACGACGAACTTTCCGACGAGCACGAGGACGGTGACCCACCTGTCTGACGCCCGGCGGGCGGGGCACCGGGTCGGAGGTGAGCGTGACGAACTGGAAGACGGAGCTGCGGCTGACGTGGGAGACGATCGGTGACGCCGCAGCAGACGAGGCCGTCACGGCTGGCCGCCTGACGGAGGGGGAGCGACCGATTCGTGTGTTCGTCGACTGCGACGGAGCCCGGCATCTGCTGGTTCCGGGCGATCGTCGCACCGACGAGGACATCGCCGTCGGAGACGCCCTCCGTTGCCGGATTCGATCGCTCGACTTCGGCGGCGGGCAGTCGAGCTTTCTGGACGTGGCCTGCACGAGCTCCGCGCTGTTCGGCGTTTTCGACGACCTGCTTGTGTCGATCCTCACAGCGGCGACCACCTCGGGCGATCCGCTCGGCGCTGCATTGACGATGCTGGAGCACTGGCAGGAGCTGCTCAGGGCCTGGGCGGCGTCGCTCGGCCACGAACGCGAGATGGGGCTGTTCGCCGAACTCGCGGTGATCGAGATCGCCACGGCCGCGGGTGGCAGCTTCGATCCGGCGGTCTGGCGTGGCCCTGAGCACGAGCCGAAGGACCTCGTGTTCCCGCTCGCCTGGGTCGAGGTCAAGGCGGTTGGCGCTACGAGTCGGGTTCTGACGATCAACGGGCTCGAACAGTTGACCGACCTGCCCGGCGCCGCCGGCTACCTCGCCGTGCTGACCGTGGTCGCCGACGACGACGGCCGGACTGTCGAGCAGGTGGTCGACGTGCTCATTCCCAGGGCAACGGACCCGGGCGCGTTCGCCCACCGACTCGTCGCCGCCGGATGGGTCAACCATCCGGACGCGCGCCGCTGGCGCATTGACGGCATTGACGTGGTACGAGCCGAGGCGTGTCCGCGTCTCACCTCCGAGGGCGTCGGCATCGTGCCGGCCGGGGTCGAGCTCGTCCGCTATCAACTCGACCTCGCCGCCGTACGGTCGATGCGGGCACCCGACGCCGGTGCCGTTCTTCGATCGGTCGGGGTTGGACGGTGAGCGCCGCCACCTGGTGGAGCCAGCCCTATCGCGCCGACGGCGCCATTGACGCCGAGGGGATCGGCAAACAACTCGGGACGCCCGGCCTTGATCCGCTTGTTGTCCTGCTCCGGGAGACCGCGCAGAACTCGTGGGACGCACGCAAATCAGACGACACGCGGATCTCGTTGCGTTACGGCGTCGAGCGGCTCGGGGATGCCCGCTCGAGAGCGTTCTCCTCGCTGCTGCTCCCGAATTCCCCGGAGATGCTCGGCGCGCTCGACGCCGCCCTAGCACCGGACGCGCTGGTGGTGTCGGTCTCCGACCGGGGTACCTGCGGCCTTGGCGGTCCGACGCGCAGCGACACGGTCGGGGGGAAGCCTCGCGACTTCGTCAACTTCATTCGCAACGTCGGCGTGGCCCGCGACCGGGAACTTGGCGGCGGCACCTACGGGTTTGGCAAAGGAGCGCTCTACCGGCTCTCGTCGGTCGGTACCGTCCTCGTCGACACGGTCTGCGTCGTCGCGGGCCGACGGGAACGCCGCCTCATGGGTGCGGCCCTCGGCCATCCGTTCGACAGGCACGAATTGCCGTACACCGGCCGCCACTGGTGGGGTGAGATGCGAGACGGCGTCGTCGAACCGTTGACCGGCGACGAGGCTGCGACGGTCGCTCAGCGGCTCGGTCTGCTCGGCTTCGCCGAGGGCGAGACCGGTACCGACGTGTACGTGCTCGGTGCGTTGCCAGGAGAGGAGGATGGCGGCGCTGCCCGATCGGCGCGTTCGGCTGCCTCGGTGATCGCCTCGGCGGCGTTGTGGTACCTGTGGCCCAAGCTGGTGGCTCGTCACGACAGACTGTTGCTCGACTTGGTGGTCACGGCCGACGGCGAGCAGATCCACGTGCCCGACCCGCTCGACGTGTCTGCGCTCCACCCCTTCGTCGAGGCGCTTGGTACGTTGGATGCTGGCGCGGGAGTTCCGCACGGCCGCCAGCGGCCGGCGCGGGACGAGGGGCACTTCGCCGCGACGAACGACATCCACATCCCGGACACCGACCCTGTCGTGGCGGTCGCGGCCCCGTTCGCCGGGCCAGCCCATCACTGTGCGCTGATGCGTCACGTTGAGCTCGTGGTCGACTACCTGGAGGGACCCGATTTGTCCAACCCGTACCAGTACGGCGCTGTGTTCCGCGTCGTCGGTGACGGTGACGTGGACGCGGCCTTCGCCGCCGCCGAACCGCCGACCCATGACAGGTGGGTGTCGAAGTCCCTGTCGGGCGAATCGAAGGGCACCGTGGACCGGGCGCTCAGGTTCGTGCGCGACCGGCTTCGCTCGCTTGCGACCCCAGCGGATGCCGGGTCGGCCGGGGATGGAAGCTTGGCGACGGGCGGTTTGTCCCACGCGCTCGCTGGCGTGCTGGCCAGCGCATCTGGAGACGGTGCTTCCGGCCGCGGTGGAGGCGGCGGGGGTGGCGGGGGCGGGGCATCCGGTTCGATCGTCAGGGCGGTCGGCGGTCCACGGCTCGTCGTTCGCAACGGTGTTGCCCTGGTCGCCCAGTCCGTCCGTGTGGACACCGGCGCCGCCGTGGCCGTGGAGGCAAGCGGCAGGGTCGCGGTCGACGGCGGAACCGAGCGGGAAGCCCCCGATGGCGCCCCGGTTCCCGTCGTCGTCGGCTGGGAGGCAGCCGGTGCATGGGTCGACGGCCCGCTACTCGACCTCGCTGCAGGCTCGACCGCCGAGTGGACGGTGTACGTCCGACCGGCGGGCGAATCGGCCACGACGGTGCGGGTGCGCGAGGTCTCGAGATGAGCCGGCAGGCCCGCCCGTACCTGGTCGCCGACCCGCAAGCGGTTTCCTTTCCCGGTTGGACCCTGGCCAGTGGTGACACGCCCGGGCCGCTTCCAGAGACACTGCCCGACTGGGACTACAACACCGATCTCGTCGTCGGTTCCGTGCTCGACCTGGACCGTTCCCGGATCGAGCAAGACACCGGCGTCGCTGCGAGCGCTCCGCTTCGGGTCGTCGTGTCGTGGCGAAGCGTCGACGGGCGTATTGGGACGACCGCCCATATCGCGGATCTCGGTGACGCGTCGCACCTCCGTCTCGACGTCGTGCTGCCCGGTGCCGATCTCGGGCCAGAGATCGACCTGTGGGTCCGGCTCGTCCTCGGCAAGGATATCGACGGGGCCGGTCCCGGCGTTGCACATCTCGCCGGCAGCATCCTGTGGGAACACTCGATGCATCTCGTGCTCGCTGGTGATGCGAGCCGCTTCCCGATCTCGGTCGTCGACTTCGCCGCATACGGCCTGGATCCCGACGCGGGTTGGGCTCTGCAGGCTCCCGCCAGCCTCGACGCTCCCGTGCTCGGCGAGTTCGCCCTGCTCCTCAACGCGGGGGACACCAGTCTGGTCACCTCTTTGACCGGACCCACCACTCAGGAGCTGGCTGTACAGGCGATGTTTGAGCAGGTCACCGTTCGGCTGTTGGAGATCGCGGTCGAGCGGGTCGACGAACTGGACGAGGCGAGCTGGGAGCCGGGAACGTTCGGCGCTGTCCTCGCCGCGCTGACCGACCGAGTCGCGGGTGGCGTACGAGCACTCGCAACGCTCCGGGTGCAGCACCCGACCAGGTATCGCACCGTGCTCGCCGGAGAGGCCCGTCGGAACGGATCGCGAGGTGCGCTATGAGCATCTTGTGGCCCCGCCTCGACCGTGCTCTCGCCGAGCCTCTGCTCGCCTCGCTCGTGGATGCCCGAGGACGTCCGGTCGCTGGCGAACTGCGCCATCCGGCCCAGACGTACGCATCCTCCGGCGGCGCGAGGGCGACACCGGATGACCTCGCCCGGCTGCGAGAGGGAATCCTCGACGTTGCCACGGCCTACGGCTTCCCGGACGACCAGTCCCGGGCGATCGAGTTTGACCGTGCTCTCGCCCCACGCCTGCTGACCCTGATGCCCATGTCGACGGGCGAGGCGCTCACGAAGCCGGTGTGGTCCTTCACGTCGCTCGTGGTGGCACCCGACGTGACGTATTGGCGTTTCGTCGATCCGAGGCGAGAGTGGAACGTCGAACGTTGGGTGTGTTCCGACCGGACTCGTCACATGTTCGCCCGCCTCTGGTGGCAGGCACGTCAGCTCACGATCCCGACCCCCGACGGCCTGGACACCCGACTGCTCGACGGGCTCACCGAGTCCGAGCTCAACCATCTGACCGAACGGATCTCGATCGGCGGATGCGCCCCGTTGGTGCGGGCCATGGCCGGAGCGGTACTCGATCTTCCTGCGCGCAGCCGCCACCGTGACGTCGTGCGCAACGGAGCGCTCCGCTTGCTCAGGCTCGTCGCGGTGGTCGACCCGTTCTCTCTCGACGACGCGCAACTCGCCGCACTTGCCGGACATGCGCTCGATGAGGCAGTGGCGGTGTTGTTGCCCGATCCGCAGGGGCTTCGGGTCGAACTTCCGGCTCCGCCAGGCGTTGCGTCGCCGTAGCGACCCATCGAGACATCTCTCGGCACTGTCGGGCCGGTGGAGCCGGGTTGTTGAGTGATCTACCTCGGCTTCGGGCTCTGTGTTCTCCGAAGCGAGCAAGCCGCCAGAACCGCCTTTAGACTTTATGGACCGGTGGTAAGGACTTCCTCCAAGCGGTCATCGAGCTGAAGAAGCAGTGGAAGGATCTGATTCCTTACGAGGTCCCACTCTCCTTGGGGCGTCGTCTCTGCCCTGATCTTGTGGAGCCGCGCATGGGCCGTTCGATTGCGCTCGATGCTCCAGCTATCGAGCAGGCCGAGGAGAAGCTCGTCAATGTCTCTGTCTTGACAGCCCAGAGGCCAAGCTAAGTTGCTGAGGTCCTTTCCAGACATTCCATGCGTGTTCTTGACGGATGACACGTATGCATTGCAGGCGTCCTCGACAAGCTTCGGCTGCGGCAGATGCTCCGAGATGCTCAGCGCAAGTGGGCCACGCGTCTTCGCCGCTCGAAACCAAAGGACCAGCGCTTGTCCGGTTCTGGTCGGCCGACCGCTCAGAAAGCGCCCGGCGCCTTCGATCGCAAGAGCCGTGCATCGCTGCTCGACGTACTCCTCAACGGCCGCACTGGACAGCAGCCGGAATGCTAGTGCGCGCGTGAGGTGCGCTCGACCAAGACCCTCGAACTGAACATGAAGGTCGAGCAGGTCTTCCTTGAGATTGTCCAGATGTCCCGACAACCCGACGAACAAGGGCGAGGGCATGATCAGAGATCATTCAGGAGCTGTTCTGCCACCGCGGCAATGGGCACAGGACGTTTGAGTATCTCCTGCACCCGTTCCGCCCAGAGGTAGACGCGCCCGAATGTGTTCCGAGGCGTCTTCGTCGTGCTGGTCAGGGCGTCGCTAAACATCTCATTGTCGATGCACAACCCCTCGAAGCCGCGTCGGAGCTCGAGACGCTGCCCCGAATTCAGTTCGGCGGCCTTCAGGTCGAGCGAGGCAAAGACCAGTGTCATTGCGTCGAACACGGCGATGTTGAACCTTCCCACGTATCCGGTGGCGTCGTATCTCATGAACGCGTCGCCATCGAAAACGCTCATTGTGACTTCTATCGATTGCTCAAGCAGCTCCGCCACGTCCTCGTAGTAGGCCGCGCGAGCGCGCCAATCGTCGTTCCCGTCGAAACATGCCTCGTCTAGAAAGAGGCGAAGGTTGCCGTGGTATTGCGCGAACCTGTCGTGCAGCGCGACGAACCGCAGCAGCATCTCGGCATCGCGCATCCGAAAATCCTGCTGCTTAAGTCGCCGAGCCATCCTGATCTGCTGGCTATCGATCGATCGTTGGTTTATCCACGACGTGAATGGTCCCGGAGCGAGGGCCTGCCGAAGCTCTTGCGGGGCAAGCGGGACACTCGACTGGTTGAGGCGCACGAACATTTGATAAAGGACCGCTGGATTTCGCCAGTTTCTGACCACGACGGTTCGAACAGGTTGTGCAAGCAAGGCGTCGGCTCGCGGACTATGTTGCGCGTCTGCGACTAGCCCGGCATAGTCGAAGCCTTCGAGGTCGGGGAGGAACTCCATCCCTCGCAGCTTGAACGAAGCGAACGTATCATCAGGGGCCGCGAACTGCTTGATCGTGATCAGCCGCTGCTTTCCATCAAGGACGATGAATTTTCCCTTCGTCGCTGCATCCTCCGCGAGAACAACAGCCGGTACCGGTAGGCCCAGTATCAAGGACTCGATGTATCGACTCTTCTGTGGGATAGTCCATGCATCTCGGCGCTGGAATGCGGGCGTCACATCGAAGGTGGTGCCGACACGCTCCAATAGCGATTGGACACTCCAGTCGAGAGTGAACGACACGACCCCTTCAAGTGTTTCGACATCCAGCTCGTCGACCTGTTCGTACGGGGAGAGTTCGTCCTCCAACCCCTCGAAGGTGGACTGCTCAATCGGCTGGTCAGCACCGTGGTCATTTGCCATGCGCCGACACTAACTCTCGTAGCGCTACGTTGCGCCGCTCGCATCGCCTCGATGTCGACTCACAACGATCCCGTTGTCACGGATCAGCAACGCGCACAGACACAGCCGATCCGGCACCCGTGGACGGTCGCAGCCCAACGCCCAACCGCCGAACGCGTCGCCGGCTCAGCTCGGATACCATCATCGGAGCGTACCGAGCAGTGCGCGATCCCCCCGCCGGAAATCGATGGCTCGGTACGCTGTGGAGACCGTGGGGTCTGCACCGCTCGCCCCGGCGAACGCTCTGCGTGGCGTCGGGTGCGGAGGCCCCGCATGTACCAAGTATGTACGAGCATCACGGCGAACCACGGTGACCAGCGGTCGGCGTGGACACTGCCAGGTGGCCGTTGAGCTGGGGCGATGCCGAAGGTGCGACATGCGGATTGAGCCAATAACGTACACTTAGACCTGTAAGCGTACGAAAGTTGCCCTATGGAGCCTGCGGGAGCGAAGGTGCCGATCGTGTGGCGGGGTCGGCGGGCGGCGGCGTTCGTCCCGACCCGGCTCGCTGACCGCGACCTGGAGCTGGACTCGTCAACCGTTGCGGCCGCGGCGAGGGCGGAGTCGGCCGTGGAGCACGGTGCCGAGGCGATGCCCGACGAGTACGTGGCGCTGGCGAGGCTGCTCTTGCGGGCCGAGGGCGTGGCCTCCTCCTTCATCGAAGGCGTGACTGCTCCGGTCGTCGACATCGTGCTGGCCGAGTTGGACGACCACGGCACTCCATCGACTGCCGCGTGGGTGGCGGCGAACCTCGCAGCGGTGTCCGAGGCGATCGGCGAGGCCCACGCAGGCCCGCTGACGGTCGACAGCGTGTGTCGCTGGCACCGGACGCTGATGACCGGCAGCCCGACGCCAGCGCAACACGTCGGCGCGTTGCGGACCGAGCAGGGATGGATCGGTGGCACGTCACCGCTGGATGCGCACCTCGTCACGCCACCGCCGGAGGAGGTGCCGGCACTCATCGACGATCTCGTCGCGTACGTGAACCGAGATGACGTCGACCCGGTGGCCCAGGCCGCGATCGCACACGCGCAGTTCGAGATCATCCATCCATTCGCCGATGGCAACGGGCGCGTCGGTCGCGTCCTCATCGCGTGGATCCTCGTTCGTCGACTCGCGCTGGTCACTCCGCCGCCGGTGAGCGCGCGCATCGCTGCCGACGTCGGCGGCTACGCCTCGGGGCTCGTGCTGTTCAGGCTCGGGGACCACGACTCGTGGGTTCGTTGGTTCGCCGAGGCCGTCTCGGGAGCTGGACGCGCGCAGCAGGAGCTCGTCGCCTCGGTCGAGCGCCTCCAACGCGAGTGGCGGGAACGACTGTCAGCTCCTCGCGACGGCGCTCGACGAGTGCGGAGCGACGCCGCAGCGTGGCAGGTGCTCGATCTGCTCCCTCGACGGCTCGTCCTGACCGGGTCGATCGTCGCGTCGGAGATCGACGTACCCTTGAAGTCCGCGAACGCCGCGCTGCGCGAACTCGTCGACGCCGGCATCCTCGTCGAGCACGGCACGCTGCGAGGGAGTGGGCGAGGGCGGCCCAGTCGCCTCTACACGAGCGCTGAGCTGCTCGGCCTCACCGGATCGAGCCCGTTGCGCGCCTGATCAGGCGACTACTCGCGCTCGATGCGCTGGAGGCCACGCGCTGGAGTCCACCACTCGACGACGAGCTTGGTGGCCTCGCTGTCGAGGCTCGTGACGACCACTTCGGTCACGTCGGCGAGGAAGAGGTCGCCCTCGGGCGCCTCGCCGTCCTCGCCGGCGGGCAGCGATCCGGCGTGGACAGCCCGGCCCGCGACCTTCGCCTCACCCGGCCACTCGGCTTCCTTCCCCTCGACGGGGTCGACGGTGGGGCCATGCAGTGCGAACCGCGGGTCCCGCTTGAGGTCCGCGCCCTTGCGGGCGTCGGCCATCGACCCGAACTGCAGCTCGCCGTCGACGAACTCGCACTCGATGCCGGAGATGCGGGGCGCCCCGTCGGCTCGCAGGGTGGCGATCGTCGTGTGGCGGCCCGCCTCGATCAGCTGCCGGGCGCGCGCCGCCAGCTCGGGGGCGTGCTGTTTGACCTCGCTCCACCTGGCCATGCGGGCCGAACGCTAACCGAGCACCTCACCGTGGAGCCGTTCCCACGCCCGGTCGATCGCTCGCGCGTACTGCTCGGTGGTGATTGCGCCCGGGATGCCGGTGCTGTTGCCACCGAGCACGACGAACGGCACGCCCGTCGCACCGAGGTCGACGGCGCGCTCGTGGTCCGCCCGCACGGCGTCCTCATACCGGTCCGATGCGAGCACCACTCGGGCCTCCGCCGCCGGCACGCCGACGGCGACGGCCATCTGGGTCAGCCCGTCGTGCTCGAACGCTGTCGCCTTGTCGGAGAAGAAGGCGAGCTGGATCGCCCGCAGCAACTCCCATCCGACGCCGTACTCCTCGGCGAGGTGCACCAGGCGGAGGGCGTCGAGCGTGTTGCTGACCGCCCGGTCCGCGACGTAGGGGAGGCCCTCGGCCCTCGCGAGCTGCGCCATGTGGTCCTCCATCGCCTCGGCCCGTGCTCGCGTGACCCCGAACTTCCTGGCCAGGTGGTCGAGCACCGACCTCGGCTCGCCGGGAGCGGACGGGTAGAGCTGGAACGTGTGCACCCGCAGGTCGACGTCGCCGCCGTGGGCCGCCTGCTCGATCGCGGCCGCCAGGCGCGCCTCGCCGAGGTAGCACCACGGGCAGATCACGTCCGCCCACACGTCGATCGTCAGGCGCGTCGTGGGTTCGCTCGACTGATCGCTCATGTAGGGGCACCTCCAGGGCGAGACCACCCTCGGCCCTTCACCCGCAGCTGGTTCCACGCTACGGTCACCGCCGATCGAAGCAGCTGCTGCTTCCAGGGCCTCGCCTGCCGGCGGGGCCCCTTTCTCGTCCCGAGAGGAGCAGCATGCCGACACATGTCCGTCGAGATCCCGCCCGCCCGTTCACCGGGGAGGTGCGGTGATGGCGATCTGTCACTGGTGCGAGCGAGAGATGAGGACCGCCCGGTCCTGCACGGTCACGCAGTTCCACCGGCAGGGCATCCCCGTTCCGCTGCGACCGTCCAAGGCCAGGCGGTGCGGCGACTGCGGCGTCGCGAGAGGCGGCTACCACCACCCCGGCTGCGATCTGCAGCGCTGCCCGGTGTGCCGCGGCCAGTTGTTCTCGTGTGGTTGCCGGTTCGACGAGGACGGGCCCGATCCCGACGACGTGGCCAGCGCCGTCGAGCTCCTCGGGGTCGATGGCAACGGGGTGCCCGTCGAGCTCCACTCGGTCGGTGGCATGGACGTGGTCGTCCACTACGACGACATCCCGGAGAGCGACATCACCACCGTGGACGGCATCCGCGTCACGACACCCCTCCGCACCGTGATCGACCTGGCACCGGAGTTGTCCGACGACGAGCTGCGGCGGATGGTGGACCACTGCCTCGACCGGGACATGTTCACGGTGGAGGAGGCGAAGCGGCGGATCGCCGAGCCCGACATGCAGTCCCGCCGCGGCGCGCACCTGCTGCGTCGGTTGATCGATGGCGGTCTGTGAAGAGAAGCGCGGTCAGGTGGTGGTCGCCCCCTCGCTCACCCGGGCCATCTGCTGGCCGCAGCAGATCTCGGAGTGCTCGATCTCCGGCGGGCAGGGGCACGGCTTCTCGTAGACGAGCTCCGCCCCGCACTTCTCGCACTTCATCCGGTCGCCGGCCTGTCGAGACATCTCGGTCACCTGCTTCTCTGTTGGACTGCTGTGGAGACTTCCCATGGGCTCGGTGCGTCAGCCGCTCGATGCACATCGAGTTCGGGACATGGGCGTCCACGGCCCCGGCGGACCACACCGAACGCACGTCATCGTCCTTCACCGCCCACCTCCCGTTGAGAGTCGAATGTCCCCTGTTCGACCGAGTCTGCGGGTCATCGCGCGGCAAGGATGCGGGATCACAGCCCCCCTCGAAACAGGAGTCAGCGATGGACGATGACTACTGCTACCTGACCACCACCGGCCGTCGCAGCGGTCGCCCCCACCGGATCGAGATCTGGTACGCCGCCGATGGCGACACCCTCTACCTGCTCGCGGGCGGGGGCCGTGGCTCGGACTGGGTGCGCAACCTCGAGGCCGATCCGGCGGTGACGGTCGAGCTCCACGGCGAGTCCCACACGGCAACGGCCCGCATCCTCACCGATGGGGGCGACGAGGCGGAGCGCGCTCGAGCGCTGGTCGTCGACAAGTACGCCCCGCGCCAGGGCGACGACCTCACGGACTGGCGGCGGCGGTCACTGCCCGTCGCGATCGACCTGGGAGGGACTGGAGCAGCGAGGCCGCACCCCTAGGTTCTCCGCCATGCACCGCCGTCACCCGCAGATCGCCGCCGCCGTCGCGGTCCTTGCCGTCTTCGCTGCCGGGTGCAGCAACGACTCCGACACGGACGGAGCGGCGGCCACGACGACCGCACCCGCAGCGACGTCGACGGCCGCGGAGGCCGAGACCTGGCCGGCGCCCACCATCACCGGCTCGACCTACGAGGTGCCCGACGACCTGTCCGACGCCCGACCAGGTGACGTGCTCGCGGCCGAGGCCTTGCCGCCCACCGAGCGGCTGCCGGGAGCCGCGCGTCATCGGGTGCTCTACGCCTCGCAGGATCGGGACGGTCGCACCGTCGCGGTGTCGGGGATCGTGCTCGTCCCCACCGGCACGCCGCCGGAGGGGGGCTGGCCCGTGATCTCGTGGGGGCACGGCACGACGGGCGTCGCCGACGTGTGCGCGCCGTCGCTCACCGACAACCTCTTCTACAACGAGTACGCCCAGGAGGCGTCGACGATGCTCCGCGCCGGCTACGCCGTGGTGGCGACCGACTACCTGGGCCTCGGGACGCCGGGGATGCACTCGTACCTGGTCGGTGCGGACGAGGGCAACGCGATGGTCGACGTGGTGACCGCAGCTCGACACGTTGTCGCGGACCTGTCCTCGACGTGGTTCGCGGTGGGTCACTCCCAGGGCGGTCAGGGCGCGCTCTTCGCGACCCAGGTCGCCGACCGGGCGCCAGCGCTCGACCTCGCCGGCGCCGTCTCCATCGCCCCCGCCTCGGGCCTCGAGTTGGCGCTCCCCGCCATCACCGCCGGGTCTGCACCCGCCGACCTCGCCTACGGCGTGTACATGCTCGCCGGCCTCTCCACCGTGGACGACAGCTTCCACGTCGAGGACGTCCTCGGCTCCGCCGGGCTCGCCCATCGTGACGTCCTCCTCGACGACGGCTGCCTCCTCGACACCTACTCGAAGCTGAGCGCCGACGAGGTCGACAAGATCTTCTCGATGACCCCCGAACAGGCGCAGCAGCTGTCCGCCCGGATCGCCGTGCACGGCAACGCCGAGAACGAGCCAGTGGTCGGACCCGTCCTCGTCGTCCAGGGGCAGGACGACCACGACGTGCCCGTCCAGCTCACCGACCTGATGGTCCAGCGACTCGGCGAGAAGGGCTCCCCGGTGGACTACCGCACCTACCCCGACCTCGGCCACGACACCGTCATCGGACCGTCGGTCTGCGACCGCTTGGCGTGGATGGCGGAACACGGCGGACCGGCCGTCCCCGACTGCACCCCCTACGACACCGACCTCTCGTAGGAGCCAGCGCCCGGCGAGCGACGGACGTCACCGACCGACGAAATGCTTCACTTGGTAAAGTAGTTGGCGTGACCCCCGCACCCGCCGCCTCGTCGACCGCTCCGGCGCAGTCGGAGGTCACGCCCGAGCTCGTGGCCCGCCTCCGCCAGGGCACCCTCCGCCTCGCACGACGGCTCCGCCAGGAGGCGGACCCCGGGTTCGGGCAGAGCCTCGTCTCGGCGCTGGCCACCATCGACCGTCACGGTCCGCTGACCCTCGGGGAGCTGGCCGAGCACGAACGACTCGCCCCGCCGTCGATCACCAAGCTCGTCGGTCGCCTCGAGGCAGAAGGCCTCGTGCGCCGGAGCCCGCACCCGGACGACGGGCGAGCGGTCAGCGTGGCCGTCACTCGCGCCGGCGCCGCTCGGCTCGCGCAGGCCAGGCGGCGGACCAACGCGTGGTTGGCGGAACGGCTCGGTGACCTGGGGCTCGAGGACGAGGCCCGGATCGAAGACGCCGTCGAACTGCTCGAAGCGCTGCTCGCCGAGGGCCCCCGGTGAACGCCCGGCTGAGGGCCGCGACGGCCGAGACCTTCCGCTCCCTCGGCAACCGCAACCTCCGCCTCTTCTTCAGCGGCCAGCTGATCTCGCAGATCGGCAACTGGCTCACGCTCGTGGCGCTCACCCTGCTGGTCCTCGACCTGACGGAGAGCGGCATCGCGCTGGGCCTCCTCGCCGCTGCGCAGTTCGGACCCGTCCTGGTGATCGGTCCGTTCGCGGGCCTCGTGGCGGATCGCTCCGACAAGCGGCGTCTGCTCCTGATCGTCCAGTCGTTCGCCATGCTCCAGTCCTTCGCGCTGGCGGCCCTGGCGTTCATGGACCGACCCCCACTCGTCGCCCTCTACGGGGTGGCGCTCCTCGGCGGCTTCGCCGTCGCCTTCGACAACCCGGCACGCCGCGCCTTCGTGGTCGAGATGGTGCCCACGGACGACCAGGTGAACAACGCGGTCAGCCTCAACAGCGCGTTGATGACGGGGTCACGCGTCATCGGCCCCGCCGTCGCCGGTCTTCTCGTGACCGTGGTCGGCTACGGCTGGACGTTCGCACTCGACGGCGCGTCCTACATCGCCGTCCTGATCGGCCTCTGGATGATCGATCCCTCCCAGCTGCGCCGGCCGCCCCTGCAGCGCAAGGGTCGTGGCCAGGTCCGCGAAGGCATCCGCTACGCCAGGAGCGTCCCGCAGCTCTGGGTGCCGCTCGTGATGATGGCGATCATCGGCACGCTCGCCTTCAACTTCCAGACCGTGCTGCCGCTCTTCACCACTCGGGACCTCCACGGCAGCGAGGTCACGTACACCTGGTTGATGAGCGTCCTGAGCGTGGGGTCCCTGGCCGGTGCGCTCTACGCCGCCCGCCGGAAGTCGATCACCGTCCAGACCGTCAGCGTGGCCGCGCTCGCGTTCGGTGGCGCCATGTCGCTGCTGGCGTTCGCGCCGGGCGAGCCGCTCGCGTTCGTCTTCGGCGTCGTCGTGGGATTCGGCAGCATCCTCTTCATGACCGCCTCGACGGCCATCGTGCAGATCGCCGCAGATCCGGCGATGAGGGGCCGGGTGCTCGCACTGCAGAGCATGGTCTTCCTGGGCAGCACCCCGATCGGCGGGCCGATCGTCGGCGCGATCGCTGAGCACTGGGGCGCCCGCTACAGCCTCGGGGTGGGGGCGGTGGCGACGATCGCCGCCGGCCTGTTCGGTGTGCTCTCCGTTCGGCGATCCGAGCGGACCTCGTCCGGGCCGATGCCCGAGCGCCACGCGACGGCCCCGATCGGTTGACGCGCCGGACCCCCCCCCCGGGCCCCCCCCC
>JAEZFI010000177.1 GCA_023437745.1 Actinomycetes bacterium | reverse complement strand
GTCCAGCGCATCGGAATCCGATGCGCTGGACCCCGAGAACGGTGGTGTGGGTCGTAGGCTCGGCTGCCATGCGTCGTGCTCTGAAGGTCGTGCTCGCCTCGTTCGCGCTGCTGGCGGTCTCCGTGGCCTGTGAGCCCGCGCAGGTCCAGCAGTTCCGGGCGGCGAAGGGCCTGCCGGCCCTGTCGGACGAGGACGCGGTCCGCGCGGCGGAGTACTTCACCCGGATCGAGGAGGAGGTGGCCCGACGTCGCCGCTTCGTCGGCACCATCTCGACCGTCGATGCAGCGCGCCTCGGCCTGAGCTGGCGCCCCGGCTGTCCGGTGGCCCCGTCGGACCTGCGGCTCCTCACGCTCAGCTACTGGGGCATGGACGGCACCGAGCGGGTGGGGGAGCTGATCGTCCACGGTTGGATCGCCGAGCGGATGGTCGGCGTGTTCCGCACGCTCTGGGAGGAGAAGTTCCCGATCAACCGGATGGAGACGCCCGAGCGATGGGCGCGTCCCGAGGACTTCGACCCCCAGGGCCAGTACATCGAGCGGCCGCCGTCGGTCGACCACATCAACAACACCTACGGGTTCTTCTGCCGGCCGGCGACCGGTGGGTCGGCGTGGTCGATGCACTCCTTCGGCCTCGCGGTCGACATCAACCCCGTGGAGAACCCCTACCTCCGCGGCTCGACCCTGATCCCCCTCAACGGCGACCTCGACCGCAGCGCACCCCGCAACGGCAAGATCCTGCGGGGCTCGGTGCCGGTCCAGTCGATGGGTCGCGCCGGGATGATCTGGGGCGGCGACTGGCGCTCGCTCAAGGACTACATGCACTTCTCGCCCAACGGTCGCTGAGCGGACCTTCTACCCGTAGACGCTGATGCCCATGAGCACGGCCCAGACGAGGCCGAAGACCTGCATCTGGCGGTCGCCCAGCAGGACGTCCTCGGGGGCCGAACCCTTGCCCTGGTCCACCAGCAGGGCGTAGCGGAGGATCGCCACGACGAACGGGATGATCGAGAGCAGGAGCCAGATGGCGACGTCCTTCTCCTCGGCAGCCCGCTCCACAGCGAACTGGCAGTAGGCGATCAGCACGACGCCCGTGGCGACCGACTTGAGGAAGCCGAGGTACTCGGGGGAGTACTCGGCGAGCAGCTTGCGGGTCTCGGACTCGGCGTGCCCCATCTCCTTCTTCTCGGCGGAGCGCTTGCAGACGGCGATGAAGAGGGCCCCGAAGCAGCTGATGATCAGGAACCAGTCGGACACCGCGACCTGGACCGCGTACGCGCCGCCGAGCAGGCGGAGGATGAAGCCGCTGGACAGCCCCATCACGTCGAGCACCGGCTGGTGCTTCAGGAAGACGGAGTAGAGCGTGGTGAGGACGATGTAGATCGTCACGACCAGCCCGAACTGCGGGGTGCGGAGGAAGCCGATGGCCACGGCGGCCGCGCCGAACACCACGGCGAGGCCCACGGCCAGGGGGATCGGGATGACGCCGGCGGCGATCGGGCGGTGCCGCTTGCGCGGGTGCCGACGGTCCGCCTCGACGTCGAGCAGATCGTTGACGAGGTAGGTGGCGCCGGCGGCCAGCGAGAACACGCAGAACGCGAGGACGGCGTGGAAGATGCCGTAGCGGCTGGTGAGCACACCCGCGGCGCCGGGTGCCACGAAGACGAGGCCGTTCTTGGCCCACTGCTTGGGACGGACCTCGCGGACGATGCCCTCGAGGAGCGACATGGAGCGCACCGGCGCGTCGGGATCGGTTGTCTCGGGTGCGTCGGTCATGCGTGCGCCGTCACCCACGCATCGACCTTCTCCCACTCGTCGAAGATCCAGTCCATCCGCCCGGCGTCGTCCTCGGGGATCTCGGAGCGGGGGACCCGCCACATCTCGACCTGGACGGTCCGCCGGAACGGCGCGGCCTTCCACATCTCCTTGGGCCCGTTCATCCCCTCGAGGCCGGTGTGGGCGACGATGATCACGTCGGCGTCGCTGGCGGCGCCAAGCACGGTGAGCACGCCGCCGCGGCGGGGCGGCATGGTGTTGGTCAGCCGCTTGGCCCGCTCGGCGAGGACCGGATCGGTCTCCTCCAGCCGTTCGATCGCCCGCTCCCGCTTCGAGGGCGTGTACCGCGAGCCCTCCGGGAAGATCGTGAAGCTCTCCGTGTCCGCCATGCCGGCGGCGAGCGCGCCGATCTTCTGGAGCTCCGCCGCAGTGTCCTTGCCGGAGCGGTCCACGAAGTGGTTGGGGATCCGGCTCGCGATGATGTCGATCGCCGGGTCCCACAGCAGCTCGTGCTTGAGCACGTAGCGCAGGTCGAGCCCGCCATGCGTGGTGAGGAGGTGCGCGGGGAGCAGCGTGTCGACCATCGACGCGTGCCGCGAGAAGACGATGACGGGCCCTGGCGCAAGGCATTCGGTGCCGGCGACGTCCAGCCGCAACCCGAGGAACCGGCGCAGCGAGTTGAGCAGGTTGTTGGCCCAGGCGACCTGCAGCCACCGGTGCGCCCGGACGAACGGCGGCTGCCCGAGGAGCAGGCCGAAGCCGGACGCCACCCACAGCACGACGCCCGACAGGACGCCGAAGACCTCCCAGGCGAGGTACACGATCCCGAACAGCGCGACCCGCACGGTCGGGAGCTTCGGCTTGGCGCGGACCAGGTCGAAGACGGCACCGATCACGAGGATCGGGATCGCCAGGAGCACCATGGCCGCGGCGCCGCCGAGGATGGCGGGCACCGTGATGAGGCGGCGTCCGAGCTTGGTCTCCCGCAGGGATTGTGAGGCCATGTTCCGCATTCTTGCCGATGCCGGTCAGGGGTCACGGCCGGGAGCCCCCGACCGGCGTCGCAGGTCAGAAGGCGTTCTCCGCGTAGCTCTTGAGCTCCTTGGTGATGTCGTCGTTCGCCTGGCGGAGCGAGGTGGCCGGGTCGCCGTTCTGGAGCACCACGCCTTCGATGGCCTTGCGGAAGTGCTCACGGAACTTGTCGTACGGTCCGATCAGCGCGCCCGGGAAGTCGGCGTCGAGCGACTTGATCCCGTCGTACGCGGTGGAGAGCCACTTGCCGCGGGTCGTCGTCGCCCAGTTCTCCTTGAGCGTGGGGTCGTCCTTCGCGGAGTCCAGGATCGGGAGGTAGGAGCCCTCGAGGGTCCAGCGGACCTGCACGGCGGTCGAGTTGAAGTACTTCACGAAGTCCCACGCCGCCGACTGCACGGCGTCGCTGCCCGTGTTCGTGATGTACCAGGCGCCGCCGCCGATCTGGCCCTTGCCCGGCTCCTTGATCCCTGGGTTCATCGCCACACCGAGCTCGAGATCGCCGGCCAGGCCGCTGAGGTCGATGTCCGCGCCCGCGTCCCGCCCGAGGTCCTCGGGGTTCAGCTGACCGGAGAGCACCCCGTCGATCGTCGTGATCGCCGCGGAGGTCTCGAGCAGCATCGAGGACGAGCCCGACGGCAGCATGGCGAGGTAGTGGTTGATCTGGCCCTCGGTGCCCGGCACGCCGTTGAGGAGGCCGTCGCGGTTCATCCCGGCGAGGAACTCCATCGCCGTGCGGCCCGCCTCGTTGTCGATGGTGGCGGCGTCGGCCAGCTCCGACCGTCCGTTGTCGTGGTTGACGAGCGTCTCACCCGCACCGGTGATCCACTGCTCGAGGAACCACGGATCGAGCTTGAGCGCGAACGGCTTGTCGCTCTGGCCGCTCGCCTTCAGCGCCTCCGCGGCGGTGCGGATCTCCTCGAGGGTGGTCGGCGGCTTGTCCGGGTCGAGTCCGGCGGCGGCGAAGTCACCGCGGTTGTAGTAGAGGACGATCGTCGACACGTTCATCGACGCCGGGTACTGCACGCCGTCCACCGTGTAGGCCGCGCGGACGGCCGGGATGATGTCGTCGACCTGCTTCGCCGCCTCCGGGTCCGCCTCGAGGCACGCCGTGGCGGGCAGGACGACGCCGGAGTCGATCATGAACTGCGTGTTCGTGTCCTCGCCGATCGTGATCGCGGGGAGCTGCTGGTTGGGGATCCCGGCCTGGAAGTTCCGGAGCAGCGAGTCGTAGCTGTTGCCCTGCGACTCGACTTCGACCTTCACCTTGTCCTGGCTGGCGTTGTACTCGTCGGCGATCGTCTCGAGTGCGATCCGGAGGCTGCCCACGTAGCTGTGCCACACCTTGATCGTCGTCACGCCCGAGGCGTCCTCGAACGCGCCGACCGGGCACTCGCTGGGATCGACGGCGCCGGACGCGCCGTCGTCGCCCTTGTCGTCGCTGCCCCCGCAACCGGCGGCAGCGAGCGCGACGATCGACATCACTGCGGCAGTGCGTCGGAATCTCATGGGTTCCTCCTGGGAGTCGGGTGGGTCAGCCCTTGACCGCGCCTGCGGTGAGGCCTCGGATGAGCTGGCGTTGGAAGGCGATCAGCAGGATCAGCACCGGGACCGACGCCACGATCGCTGCGGCGAACGGGATGTTCAGCTGGTCCAGCCGCTGGCTCGTGACCGAGCGGAGGGTCAGCTGGATGGTGTTCCACTCCTCGGTGCGGATCGCGCTGCGGGGCCAGACGTACTGGTTGTAGGTGCCGAGGAACGAGATGAGGATGAAGCTGGCGATGATCGGCCGGCTCACCGGGACCGCCACCCGGCGCAGGAAGCGCACGTGGCCGTACCCGTCGAGCGCCGCTGCGTCCCGGAGGTCGCGGGGGACGCCCATGAAGCCCTGGCGGATGAGGAAGATGCCGATGGCCGTGGCCAGGAACGGCAGCGTGAGCACGCCGAACGCCTGCCCTCCGGTCTGCGAGGGCTGGATCCAGTCCCAGCTCTGGAACGTCTGGACGTTCGTGAGCAGCGTGACCTCGATCGGAAGGAGCAACGTGGCGACCACGACCCCGAACAGGACGCGCTTGAACGGGAACTCGAGGAACGCGAACGCATAGGCGGCGAGCAGTGACGTGACGAGCTGCGCGGCCACGATGACGACGGTCACGAGCAGCGACCAGAGCAACGGGCGCCCCAGGTTCCCCTCGCTGAAGGCGGTGGCGAACGCGTCCCACTGCGGATCGATCGGGGTGAGGTGGGCTCCGCCGGCGATCAGCGTCTTCGAGGGGTTCGAGAGCGCCCGCACGATCGTCATGTACAGCGGGAACAGGATCACCAGCGACAGCGTCGTCAGGAGGAGGTACCACCCGACGTCGCCGGGCCGGACGCCACGGCGGTCAGTTGCCATAGTGCACCCGCCGGTTCAGCACGCCGAACTGCGCGGCAGCGACGAGGCCGGTGATCACGAACAGCCCGAGCGCCATGGAGGCGCCGTCGCCGAGGTCGACGGGGGTCATCAGGCGCGTGATCTTGAAGAGGATGGTCTCGGTGCCGCCGGCCGGGCCGCCGCCCGTGAGGAGCTCCATCTGCGCGTACGCCTGGAAGGCGTCGACGGTCAGCACCACCGCGAGGAACATCAGGGTGGGGGAGATGAGGGGCACGGTGATCCGGAAGAAGCGCCGGGCGGGGCTGTAGCCGTCGAGCTGCGACGCCTCGATGAGCTCGTCCGGCACCGCCTGCAGGCCGGCGAGCACGATCACGAAGGTCAGGCCCAGGTTCCGCCAGATCGACGAGAGCGACACCGCGGTGAGCGCCGACCAGCTCTTGTTGAAGCTCAGCCAGCTCACGTCCCGGAACAGGCCGATCTCGGGGTTCACGATCGTGAGGAAGACCACCGCCGAGACCGCCACCGACGTGGCCACGGTCGACGAGAAGATGGTCTGGAAGATCTTGATGCCCTTGAGCCGCCGATGGGCCGACACGGCGAGGAGCACGCCGAGCGCGACGCCGATCGGCACGGTGAGGAGGAGGAACTTCAGGTTGACCATCAGTCCCTGGCGGAACTCGTCGCCGCCGAGGACGTCGGTGACCTGACCGAACCCGACCCAGCGCTCCCGCGTGCCCTGGATGTTCTTCTGCCGCAGCGAGTCGTGGATCAGCCCGTACAGGGGCCAGAAGAAGAACATCGCGAACACCACCATCGCCGGAGCGAGGAGGGCGTAGGCGGCCAGCGCCTCGCCGACCCGCCGCCCGAGGCGACGGCCCGGGGTCGCGGTGGGCCCTGGCACGGTGGTCATCGGTCGATGCGCCGCCCGTCGGACGCAGAGAAGAGGTGGATCCGTGCGAGGTCGACGTCGAGGCCCACCTCGTCGCCGGCCGCCACGCTGGCCTCGTCGGTGGTGTCCCGCACGGTCCACACCGCGTCGCCGACGTGGACGAGGACGTGTCGTTCGTGCCCGAGCATCTCCACGTTGGCGACGGTGCCCCGGAGCAGCGAGCCGCCGAGGCGGAGGTGTTCGGGTCGGATGCCGACGGTGACGGCGTCGCCCGCCGACAACCCGGCCACGGCGCCGATGGTGAGTCGCCCGCCGGGGGTGTCGACGGCGCCCTCGGTCACGACCGTGCCCGGCGTCATGTTCATGGGCGGGCTCCCGATGAACGACGCCACGAAGGTGTTCGCCGGGTGGTCGTAGACCTCCTGCGGGGGGCCCACCTGCTGGAGGCGCCCCTCCGACATGACGGCGATGCGGGAGGCCATGGTCATGGCCTCGACCTGGTCGTGGGTGACGTACACGAAGGTGGTCCCGAGCCGGCGCCACATCTCGACCAGCTCCAGCCGCGTCTGGGTGCGGAGCTTGGCGTCGAGGTTGGAGAGCGGCTCGTCCATCAGGAAGACCTGCGGTCGCCGGACGATCGCCCGGGCGAGCGCCACACGCTGCCGCTGCCCACCGGAGAGCGCGCCCGGCTTGCGGTCGAGGTACGGGTCGAGGCCGAGCATGGTGGCGGCCTCGGCGACGCGTGCGGCCCGCTCGTGCGAGGTCAGGTCCCCCGCGGCCTTGGTGGTGAGGGGCGACTCGATGTTCTTGCGCACGGTCATGTGCGGGTAGAGCGCGTAGCTCTGGAACACCATGGCGACGTCGCGGTGCTGCGGCGCCACGTCGTTGACCGGGCGCTCGCCGATCGTGATCGTGCCCTCGGAGATGTGCTCCAGCCCGGCGATCATCCGGAGTGCGGTGCTCTTGCCGCACCCGGACGGGCCCAGGAGGACCATGAACTCGCCGTCCAGGACGCCGAGGTCCAGGGAGTCGACTGCGGTGGTGGCGCCGAAGCGCTTGCTGACGTTCGAGAAGGTGACGGCGCTCATGGGATCGGCGCGGAGACTACCGGTCCACCGTCGGTGCGTGAACTCGAACGCTCGAAGTTCACGTGCGTTCACCGCCGGTTCACGCACGGCGCGCGACGGCATGGAACACGCTGTCCACGACGAGGTCGGCGACCGCTCTCGGCAGCACCTCGCCGAGCCGCGTGAGCAGGGCGACGGGGTCCGGGAGGTCGGCGATCATGAACCGCGCGAGCGACGGCGCATCGAGCCACTCGACCTCACGGGCGTGGAAGCCGGCCGTCCCCAGACCCAGCGCGACCGCAGCGTCGTACACGTCGTCCCACGTCGGCACGGCGTCGGGGAGGGCGAGGGCGGCGGACAGCTCCGCCGGGGTCCGCCCGGCGCAGAGCTCGGCGGCCGGATGCAGGTCGGCGACGGCCAGCCAGTCGTCGGTCCAGCCCTCCATGGCGGGGTCGGTCGCCAGGTCGAGCACCTCGACGAGCCAGGAGGAGAGGAGCAGCGGCAGCGTGTCGCTCGCCTCGGGGGCGCAGGGGAGGCCCAGGATGCGGTGGGCCACGTCGACCAGATGGCCCACCGTGGGCGCGCCGTGCGTGGGGACGTGCCGGCCGTCGAGCGCCGTGAGCGAGTCGGCGGCGCGGCCCTGGCGGTCGAGGGCGTAGCCCACCCGGACGCGGACGGGCCCGTGGGCGCCGTCGAGGTGGCGCATCGTGCCCGTGGTGCCGACCACGAGGCCGGCCCAGTCGGCGGGCGCGGTGAAGCCGACGAGCTCCTCGGGGAACGCCGCCCGAGCGGTGTCCACCAGCCGGTAGCCGCGTGGGTGCTCGACGAGACCCCACAGGCGTGAGCAGTCGTGCTGTGCGGCGGCGTCGCACACGTGGACGAGGTCGGGGAGGACGAGCGAGGGCGTGGGTCGGGCCACGATGGCTCCAGAGGGCGCGGGCCGGACGGGAGAGCCCCGCCGGCGGATTCCTGGAGCGATCATCGGGAGATCGCGACCCGTGTCGAGTGTGGCACCCGCCTGTGACAGGTCGCCGCGCGGTCGCCCTCAGGACACGACGACGTCGATGGCTCCGAGGGCGCTGATCCGCCGCCGCTCGACCATCTGGCGCGCCAGTCGGGCGTCGGAGAGGACGTACTCGTGGAGCTCCTCGGGGCTCAGCGCGTGGATCGCCGTCCGGTCCACCTCGACCGTCTCGAGCCCCACCATGCGGGCGAGGTTCTTCAGGCCGCACGACACGGGCAGCGCCCTCCCGGCGTCCCCGCGGAAGAGGCGGTAGCCGTCGAGGTGTCGGTGCTGGTGCCAGCCGGCCAGGTAGGCGGCGGTGTGCCCTGGCAGCGGTTGCTCGCACAGCTCCGTGGAGGCCTGGAGGCGCAACCCGGTCGGCACCCCGAGCAGCGCCGCCCGGTCGGCGATGAAGGGAAGGTCGAACCGGGCGCCGTTCCAGGTCACGAGCACGCCGGGCGTGAGGGACGCGAGCAGGGCGTCGAGCTGGGCCAGCAGCAGGGCTTCGTCACCGGTGAGCACGGCTTCGACGCCCTCGCCGTCCACGGCGACCGCGACGATGGCCGAGCAGAGGGGATCCAGTCCGTCGACGGACGTGTCGGTCTCGATGTCGATGCCGTAGAGCGGGAAGTCACCGGGCATGTGCTGATCGTACGAGGGGGGTGGGACACGGAGGGAGGAGCGACGCCGCCTAGGGTCCCGATCTGCCGAGGGGAGGGGTGGTCGTGGACGCAGTGATCGAGCTGGAAGGGCTGCGCAAGCAGTACCGCCGGTTCCGGAAGGCGCCGACGCTCGCCATCGACGGGCTCGACCTCACCGTCCCTGCCGGCGGGGTGTTCGGGTTCCTCGGTCCCAACGGTGCCGGGAAGACGACCACGTTGCGGTGCCTCCTGGGGCTCGTCCGGCCGTCGTCGGGCCGCGTGCGATTGCTCGGCCGCGAGTCGCCGGGCGATCTCGCCGCGGTGATGGGCCGCGTCGGGTCGATCGTCGAGGCGCCTGCGATGTTCCCCGGGATGTCGGGGCGGCGGAACCTCGAGCTGCTCGGGGCCCTGGACGGCATCGGCGCCCGCCGGGTCGACGAGGTGCTCGAACTGGTCGGCCTCGGTGAGCGGGGCGACGACCGGGTCAAGGGCTACTCGCTCGGGATGCGGCAGCGCTTGGGGCTGGGTGGGGCGCTGCTGCGGGACCCAGAGCTGGTCATCCTCGACGAGCCGGCGAACGGGCTCGACCCCGCCGGCATCAAGGAGTTCCGTGAGCTGCTGCGGCGACTCGGCGCCGAAGGTCGGACGGTGTTCGTCTCGAGCCATCTCCTGGCCGAGGTGCAGCAGGTGTGCGACCACGTGGCGATCATCGGGCGTGGGCGGTTGATCGCGTCCGGCCCGGTGGACGAGGTCCTCCACCAGGGTCGGGCCAGCGGTGTGTTCGTCCGAGTTCCCGACGGAGCGCTCGCCCGGGCCGAGGACGTCCTGGCGGCGGGCGGCCTCGCCGTGGCGCCGGAGGACGGCGGACTCGTCGTGTCGGTCGGCGAGGAGCGGGCTGCGGAGGTGACCGAGGTGTTGGCACGGTCGGGGATCTACCTGTCGGAGCTGCGACCGCAGGCCGTCGACCTCGAGACCGTGTTCCTCGAGCTGACCACGGAGCCGACGACATGAGGCTCTTCCTCACCGAGCTCCGTCGGGGGTGGGCGCGGCGCTCGACCCGCGTGCTGCTCGTACTGGCGGTGGTCCTGATCCTGATCCTCGGGGTCACGCTGTTCGCCACCAGCTCCGCCGACCTCGATGCGTCCGGCGCCGCGGGGCTGCGCGAGCACGCAGCGCAGATCGAGGACTGCATCCGCAACGACGCCTACGGTGCGGCCCGGACAGGAGCGGCGAACCCCTCGGACGAGGAGCTCCGCTCGTCGTGCAGCTCGATGATCGGTCCTGCACACCAGTACGTCGACGATCCCCGATTCCACCTGACCACCCTGTGGCCGTCCGTCGACGAGGGCGGCGACGGGGTCCTCGTGGTCAGCTGCCTGTTCCTGGTCCTCGGCGCGCTGATCGGCGGGGCGACCTTCATCGGCGCGGACTGGCGCTTCGGAACGATCGGGACCCTCCTCTCGTGGGAACCGCGTCGCACCCGTGTGTTCCTCGGCAAAGCCGCCGCCGTGGCGCTGTGGTCGTTCGTGGTCGGCCTCGTGCTCCAGTCGCTCGTCGGCCTCGCCGTGCTGCCCTCGGCGATCTGGCGTGGGACGACCGACGGAGCCGATGCTGCGTGGTTCGGCGAGGTCGTGGCCGCAATCCTCAGGACCTCCGCGCTGGGAGCCGCGGCAGCGCTGCTCGGGTACGGCGTGGCATCCATCGGCCGCAACACCGCCGCCGCGCTGGGCGTGGCGTTCGGGTACGTGGCCATCGCCGAGTCGGTGATGCGTGGTCTGCGGCCCGGCTGGCAGCGGTGGTTCGTGTCGGACAACGCCGTCGTCGTCCTCCTCGGTCGCCAGCTGCCCGACGCCGGGTTCGAACGGACGGCGGGCGGCGCCGGCATCGTGCTGCTCTGCTACCTCTCCGCCGTGCTCCTCGCCGCGGGGGTGACGTTCGCTCGCCGCGACATCGGCTGAGCCGTCACGCCGGGTCCGTCGCGGACGGGAGCGGTTCGTTGGTGGCCGCCGGTCGGCGCAGGATCTCGTCTGCCGTGCGTGCGGCACTCGTCGAGGTCGACCGGTACGCCGGGTCGACCAGGCGCAGCGGGTGCATGCCGTCGACCTGTCCGATGAACGGCGGGTGGATCGAGTAGCCGAGCATCGACCGGACCCGTGCGGCGGTCGCCTCGTCGAGATTCAGTCCGGCCACCAGCTCCGGCGGCGCGATGAGCAGCTGCGACTCCTGCGGGCGCAGCCAGGGCTGGCAGTACTGCGGGCTGATGCAGAGCCGGTCGCCGGTGGAGCGGTTGTCCCCGCCTCGATGCCAGAGCGCCGCGTCGAACAGGAGCACCGAGCCCGCCGCCATCTCGGCCACCATCCGCGGGTCGTCGGGGCGATCGTCGGGATGCTCCATCGCCCAGCGGTGGCTGCCCGGGATCACCTCGGTGGCGCCGTTGACCTCGGTGAAGTCGTCGATCGCCCAGATGGAGGAGAGCCCCATCGTCGGGCTCGGCCGCGTCCGCAGGTAGAAGCCGTCGTCGGTGTGCCACGGCTGGGCGGTCTCGCCCGGCAGGAGGCGGATCGACTGCAGCGTCGAGAGCAGCCAGTTCGGCGCCATCAGGCGGTCGGCCACCTCGCACACCAGGGGGTGGGCGGCCAGCTCGAGGAACGGCTCGCCCGTGCCGGCCAGGCTGTACACGCGCCGGGAGGCCACGCCCTCGAAGTCGTTGCGTCCCCGCTGCTTCATCGCGTCGTAGGGCTCGAGCGCGCCGCGGAGGCGATCGAGCTCCTGCGTGGACAGCAGTCGCTCGACGATCGCGTACCCGTCGCGCTGCAGCAGGTCGACGGCGCCCTCCGCGGTCGAGGCCCGGTTGCTCACCGTCCCAGGATCGCGCGCCGACCCGCTCCGGGGGCGTGTCGGGCGACAGCACGGCGGTCGGCATCGGTGAGTCCCCTCCGTACACTCCCCGCCGTGGCCTGTGTCTTCTGCGCGATCGTCGCCGGGGAGGCGGACGCGCACGTCGTCCTCGACGGGCCGCACGTGGTGGCCTTCCTCGACCAGCGGCCGGTGTTCAAGGGCCACGTCCTGGTGGTGCCCCGTGAGCACCACGTCACGCTCACCGACCTGCCCGCCGACGACGTGGGCCCCTACTTCCACGAGGTCCAGCGGGTGCAGCGAGCGGTGATCGCCGCGATGGGCGCGCAGGGCGCCTTCGTCGCCATGAACAACGTCGTGAGCCAGTCGGTGCCGCACCTGCACTGCCACGTGGTGCCCCGGACCAAGGGCGACGGCCTGAAGGGCTTCTTCTGGCCGCGCACGAGGTACGCCGACGACGACGAGATGCGGACCACGGCCACCGCGATCCGCGACCGGCTCTGACGCCGTCCGGCACGCCGGGGCGGTCGCGGCCCGCCGGTAGTCTCCAGCCATGGCCCGACACCTGATCACGAGCGCGCTGCCGTACATCAACGGCGTGAAGCACCTCGGGAACCTCGTCGGGTCGATGCTGCCCGCGGACGTGTACGGGCGCTACCTCCGGGCATCGGGTCACGAGGTCCTCCTCATCTGCGCCACCGACGAGCACGGCACGCCCGCCGAGCTGGCGGCGAAGGAGGCCGGGCAGGACGTGGCCGCGTACTGCGCCGAGCAGCACGAGGTGCAGCGCCGGCTGGGGGAGGGGTTCGGGCTCAGCTGGGACCACTTCGGGCGCACCTCCAGCCCGCAGAACCACGAGCTCACCCAGCACCTCGCCGCGGCGAACCAGCGTGAGGGCTACACCGAGATCCGCACCACGTCGCAGGTGTACTCGGTCGCCGACGGGCGCTTCCTGCCGGACCGGTACGTGATCGGCACCTGCCCGAACTGCGGCTACGACCGGGCCCGCGGCGACCAGTGCGAGAACTGCACGAAGCAGCTGGACCCCACCGAGCTGATCGAGCCGCGCTCGGCGATCTCGGGCTCGACCGAGCTGGAGATCCGCGACTCGAAGCACATCTTCCTCCTCCAGTCGCGCCTCTCCGACCGCCTCCGCGAGTGGATCGACAGCCGTGTCGACTGGCCGACGCTCGTCACCTCGATCGCCCGGAAGTGGCTGGACGAGGGGCTGCAGGACCGTGGCATCACCCGTGACCTCGAGTGGGGCGTGCCCGTGCCGCCCGAGGACTTCCCGGGGCTCGAGGGCAAGGTCTTCTACGTCTGGTTCGACGCGCCCATCGGCTACCTCGCCGCGACGAAGGAGTGGGCCGACCTCGATCCCGAGCACCGGGACTGGCGTTCGTGGTGGCGGCTCGACGAGGGCGCCGACGACGTCACGTACACGGAGTTCATGGGGAAGGACAACATCCCCTTCCACACGCTGTCGTTCCCGGCGACCCTCTTCGGGTCGGGCGAGCCGTGGAAGCTCGTCGACCGGCTCAAGGGCTTCAACTGGCTCAACTACTACGGCGGGAAGTTCTCCACGTCGCAGGGCCGCGGGATCTTCATGGACCAGGCGCTGGAGCTCCTGCCCGGCGACTACTGGCGTTGGTACCTGCTGGCCAACGCACCGGAGAGCGACGACGCCAGCTTCACCTGGCCCCTCTTCGGCGACGCGGTCAACAAGGACCTCGTGGGCACGTTCGGGAACTTCGTGAACCGCACCGCCACGCAGGTCACCCGGCTGAGCGGTGAGGCGGTGCCGTCGGGCGGCCGGCCCGGTGAGGTCGAGGAGGCGCTGGTCGCCGAGGTCCGGGGGCTCCTGGAGGACTACCTCGGGTGCTTGGACCGCCTCGAGTTCCGCAAGGCGGCGAGCGCCCTCCGCGCCCTGTGGGCGGCCGGCAACGTGTACCTCGAGGCCCGCGAGCCGTGGCGCGCCGTCAAGACCGACCGGGACCTCGCAGCCATGACGCTGCGCACCGCGCTCGGGCTGGCTCGCCTGTACGCGATCGCTGCGTCGCCGTTCGTGCCCGACGCCGCGGCGTCGCTCGCCGGGATCCTCCCCGACGCGACCGGCTCGACGGTGCTGTCACCCGACCTCGCCGACGACGTGCTGGGCCTCGTCGAGGGCAGCCGCTTCGTCGCCCCGCCGCTCCTCTTCCAGAAGCTGCCGCCCGAGCAGCTGGAGGAGTGGGAGGTGCGCTTCGGGGGCATCCCCGAGGCCGCGGCCGGCTGACCGCCCGGCTCCCTCGCGTTCTCGGCGCGTTTCGTCCCGCGTGGCGGGACATCCCGCGCCGAGAAGTGTGGGGCGGTGGCGGAGGGGCCGGGGGACCGGCCACTACGGTGGTGCCGTGAGCCCGTCGACCCGTCCTGGCACGCGCCCCTGGATCGCTCTGCGGTCCACCGGGCGCTTCGGCATGCTGGTCGCCACGATCCTGGTCTCGGGTCTGCTGCTGGGCTTCGGCGTGGGCTATCCCATCTCGCAGCTCGAGCTGGACGTCGAGTCGGCGGTCACGCTCGACCACAGCGCGCTGGTCGGCGACTTCGTGCCCGAGGAGGCCCTGGCGCAGCTGCAGGACCTCCCCGCGAACTTCGTCCAGCTCGACGGTGACGCCTCGGCCTTCGGGGTGATCGGCGCGTCGTTCTGCGGAGAGACCTCCAGCCTCGAGAACCAGCTCGGTGAGCGCCTGATGCGGGCGTTCAACACGCCCGACGGGCAGCTCGTGACGTCGGAGGTGGTCCGCGCCCGCCGTCCGATCGACGTCAGCAACTACGTCCGGGACGTCGACCGGGCGTTCGACAACTGCTCGCAGGACTCGTTCTTCCGCACGACCGGCGACCAGCGGGTCGAGGTGAAGATCAAGGCCGGCCAGCCCGACCCGCCCGTGAACGACTACGTCACCCGGACGCTCCAGCCCGAGGGCGAGGGCAACACGCAGGTCGTGGTGGTCTTCCAGGTGGGCGACGTGGTGGTCGCGCTGCAGTACTTCGGTGCCGTGAAGCCGCCGCCCTCGCTGCTCGGCGACGTGCAGATGGGCATCCTCCAACGCACCGCGCCGGCCGAGTTCACCCCCCAGCGCGACGTCGACGGAGTGGTGCCCGTGCCCACGGATCCGACGACCACCACCGCCGTGATCCCCTCCACCGTCCCGGAGGGCGTCACGACCACCACCGGGAAGCGGTGAATGGGCGCAGCTGAGGCCGTCCGGTCGCTGAGCGAGGACCTGCGGGCGGAGCAGGCGGCGCTCGACGCGGTGGTGGCGGACCGCTCCGCCGAGGAGCTCCTGACCCCGACGCCGGCCGAGGGCTGGACGGTCGTCGACCAGCTGTCCCACCTCGCCGGCTTCGACGGCACCGCCACCACGGCGATCGTCGACCCCGAGCGGTTCGGCGCCGACCTGACCGCACTGATCGAGACGGGCACCGACCCCATCGCGGGCTTCACCGAGCGGGGCCGGGCGATGGTGCCGGACGCGGTCGTCGCCTGGTGGCGGGCCGGTCGGGTGGAGCTGCTCGATGCCGTCGCCGCAGCCGACCCGTCGGTCAGGGTGCCGTGGTACGGGCCGCCGATGTCGCTCATGTCGTTCGTGACCGCCCGCCTGATGGAGACGTGGGCGCACGGGCAGGACGTCCGCGACGCCTACGGCCTGCCGCCCGAGGTCTCGGGGCGCCTCCGGCACGTCGCCCACATCGGTGTCGGCGCCCGCACGTACAGCTACGTGGTCCGCGGCCTGGACGTCCCGGCCGAGCCGGTGGCCGTCCGCCTCTCGGCGCCCGACGGTGCCACCTGGACGTGGGGTCCCGACGGCGACGTGCCCGACGTGGTCAGCGGTCCCGCCCTCGACTTCTGCCTGGCCGTCACGCAGCGTCGCCACCTCGACGATCTGGACCTCGTCGTCCAGGGCCCTCTCGCCGTCGAGTGGATGGGCATCGCCCAGGCCTTCGCCGGCGGCCCCGGTTCGGGGCGGGCGCCCCAGCTTCCGCAGGACTGAATCGACCGTCGCTCCCGGAGCGCCGGGTGGTCAGGTCTCGTCGATGCGGTGGAACGCCTCGCCGAGGGGGAGGCCGGCATGCGCGCCGTCGGCGACGAGCTTGGCCCGCTCCCGCTCGCGGAATCGGGCCAGCGGGTCGTCCTGCTCGACGCCCGAGAAGTGCGTCGTCTCGTACTGCGAGGCATGCGCCTCGAGCCCCGCGCACCGCGCGGCGAGCGTCGCTTCGGTGGCCGACTCGACGTGGTTCACCTCGTCGGCCTCGAACAGCAGGATCCTGTCGGGGCGGTGCGGCGCCAGGCCCTGCTCGGGGAAGAAGTGCGGGTCGCGTGCGCCGACCACTCCCTCGACGCACAGCAGCCCGGCGTGCCGGTGGTCGGGGTGCAACCGGTAGCGCTTCCAGGGGTCGTGCCCGAGAACCACGGTGGGGCGGTGGCGACGGATGGCGGCGGCGACCAGGCCGCGTGTGACCAGGTCGCTGTCGAGCTCGCCGTCGATGCGGCCGAGGAACTCGACGGTCCCGTCGCCGCCCAGCGCCCGGGACGCGGCACGTTGCTCCTCCTGGCGGCGCGCCACGAGCGCGTCGAGGTCGGCGTTCGGATCCCACGTGCCCTTCGATCCGTCGGTGCAGATGACGTGCACGATGCGGCAGCCCGCTGCGGCCCAGCGGGCGAAGGTGGCGCCGCAGCCGAACTCGACGTCGTCGGGGTGGGCCGCGACCGCCAGCGCGCACTCCGGCACGGGCAGGTCCACCGTGACGTGAGGTTCGCCGGTCATCGCTGCTCGCCGGCTCGCAGGGTCGCCGCCGGATCGGCGAGGTCGTCGGGGGTGTCGACGTCCATCCCGAGCGCTGCGTCCTCGACGACGGTCAGCTCGATGCCGAGGTCGGTGGCCGCCCGGCGGTGCCGCTCGAAGGAGTCCAGGCCGTACGCGAACGGGAACGGCAGGTCGGCGGGCACGGTCAGCACGTTGGTGCCGCGGCGATGGCGGTCCGGCACGATGAGGGCGTCGCTCCGCCCGATCAGCACGCCCAGCGACTCGGGGTGCAGGAGGTCGGCGTGGGCGATCAGCACCCGCTCGTGCCCGGCCTCGGCTGCCCGCTGCTGTCCCGTCCGTGCCGCGCCGTCGAGACCGCCGGGGGCGACCACCGCCGGCACCCCGAGCTCTCGCGCCCAGGCGGTGACGCTCTCGTCGTCACCCACCACCAGCACCTGCGTCGCCGGCACCACGTCGAGCACCGACCGCAACACGCCCTCGGCCAGCGAGCGGGCCAGCCCGGAGCGGGCGGCGTCGTCGAGGACCGCGGACAGGCGCGCCTTGCCGCGGTCGAAGGCCTTCACGGGGAGCACGACCAGGGTGGTCACACGGTGAGTCTACGGACGGCCGCGCCGGGCCCACGCGGCAGGTCTCGGGCGGGGGAGGATCGGGTAGCGGGTGTGCATGACCTCGCGCCCGTACCAGGAGTCCGGTAGCCCGCCGCCTGCCTCGGGACCACGAGACCCCGACGCCGAGCTCCCGCCGGGCACCGAGCTCGACGAGGACGACCCGTCCGAACGTGGCGACGTCGATCGTCGCCAGCCGTACGCCGAGGGCGACCCGTACGCCGGCGAGATCGGCGACGACTGAAGCAGCATCGGCGGGCGCCTGACTCAGCCCGCGCAGAAGTCCCAGCTGAGCCCGACGAAGGGCGCCTCGGACAGCGTGGCGGGGGGCTCCGCCCCGACGTCGACGATGCGTCGCTCGGTGGTGACGTCGTCCAGGAGCATGCCCAGCAGGCCGGTGGCCGAGCGACGGTGCGTCATCGAGCAGGCCACCGTCGACCCGTCGACCGCCTCGATCCGGAGCCGCACGTCGAGGCCCGCCAGCCCCGTGGCCGCCTTCGCCCCGCACAGCGAGGCCTCGGTGCGCGCCTCGACGTCCCGGAGGCCCACGAGGGTGCAGCTCGCGCCTCCCGTGGCGGTGGGCGCTGCCAGTGCGGTCAACGCCTGGCCGGCGGCGTCCCTCGTCCGCCACGCGGTCGCGAGGTCGATCACCACGACGAGGAGCGCAGCGAGCGCGACGAGCCCCAGCACGCCGCGCAGGATCGGTCGGGGCGCGTGGAGCGCCGTCCGTGTCGGGCGCGCCACCGAGGTCATGTCGCCATGGTGGGAGGCCCGGCCGTGCGGGTCCAGCTCGGACCCCTGGGCACTTCTCCTACGCGGCCCGACGCGGCGGCGGCCGTTATCGTCACGGCATGCACATCCGAGTGGGGGTCATCGGGGGCGGATCATGGGGGACGACGGTGGGGCACCTCGCCGCGCACAACGCCCCGACCACCCTGTGGGCGCGTGACGTGGCGACGTGCGAGGAGATCAACTCGTCGCACCACAACACCCGCTACCTGTCCGGACTGGACCTGCACCCTGCGCTGACGGCGGACGCCGACCTCGCCGCGGTCGTCCGCGACTCGGACGTCATCGTGATGGGGGTGCCCTCGCACTCCTACCGGGCGACGCTGCAGCAGGTGGCCGAGCACATCCGGGCCTGGGTGCCGGTGGTGAGCCTCACCAAGGGCCTCGAGCAGGGCACGCACCTTCGGATGAGCCAGGTCGCCAACCAGGTCCTCCCCGGCCATCCGGTCGCGGTCCTCACCGGGCCGAACCTCGCGAAGGAGATCCTCGCCGGCGACGCCGCGGCGTCGGTGGTGGCCACGAACGACCCGGTGGTGGCGGACCACCTGCAGAAGATCTTCTCCACCAACCTCTTCCGGGTGTACACGAACCCCGACGTCACGGGCTGCGAACTGGGCGGTGCGCTGAAGAACGTGATCGCCATCGCGGCGGGCATGGCCGACGGCCTCGGCGCGGGCGACAACACGAAGTCGGCGGTGATCACCCGGGGCCTCAACGAGCTGTCCCGCCTCGGGGAGGCGATGGGCGGCCAGGCCGTGACCTTCTCGGGCCTCGCCGGCATGGGCGACCTCGTCGCCACGTGCAGCTCCCCCCAGAGCCGCAACCGCTACGTCGGCGAGCAGCTCGGAAGAGGCCGGCGGATCGACGAGATCATCGCCGACATGAACATGGTCGCCGAGGGTGTGAAGACGGCGAGGGTCGTGATGGAGCTCGCCGACGTGTACGAGATCGAGATGCCGATCTCGACCGAGGTCTACGGGGTGTGCCACGCGGGCTCCACGGCGCAGGACGCCTACCGGGGTCTCCTCAACCGCGGCGGGGCGCTGGAGCACCACCACTACTCGTTCTGACGCAGCGCTCGTCGCTCGATTCGGCTCGCCGGGGGCCACTTCCCGGACAACTAGCGTGGCGGCGATGTCGAAGCCCGTCCGGACCCCGATCGGCGTGGTGCGCGCCGGTGCCATCGCCACCGTCGACGACCGCGCGGTGATCCGCCGCCCGGACACCGAGGTCACCACCCGGCTCTGGGTGTCGGGTGTGGACCGGTGGCGCGTGACGGAGTCCGAGCCGACCCTCCGGCGCCGCACCGTCGGCGACGCACCCGTGGTCGAGTGGTCCGTGCGGGTCCCCGGCGGCGATGTCTCCTGGTCGACCTTCGGCTTCGTACCCGCCGGCGGCTCCGACGCCCCGGCGGTGGCGCTGTCGGCGCACAACGAGAGCACCGAGCCGGTCGCCGTCGCGCTGGTCGTGGGTCCTGTCGGCACCGCCGAGGTGCGCAGCGATGCGCTCGTCGTCGACGGCCGCGTCGCCGCCCGGTTCGCACGGTCCCCTCGAGGGCTGGTCCGCGCCGCCACCCTCGACGCGTTGGTCGAACGCCTCGCCGAGCTGTCGGGCCCGGACACCAGCGGTGTCGTCGACGGCAGCGCGGGCGGGCAGGGGGAGTGGGTCGCCGCAGTGGCGCCCGTGGCCCACACGGCGAAGTTCGAGATCGTGGTGGGCGACGGGGACGCGTGGGGTGCGACGTTCCCGATCCCGCCGGAGGCCACCCAGGTGGCGACGGGCTGGGCGACGCACGCCGAGCGCGGATTGCAGCTGCGCCCCGCCGACGACGCCGTCGCCGCGGCGTGGCGTCGCGCCACGACCACCCTCGCGCTCCACGGCACGCACGTCGACGCGGCCGCGGTCCCGGCGGTCGGGGCGGCCGTCGCCCGGCTGGGCTGGCGGGAGGACGCCGTCGAGCTCGCCCATCGGGCGATCGGCGCGCAGACCGGTTCGGGTGCCGTCGGGGAGACGGTCGACGACACGATCGACGCGGTCGACCTCTGGGCGTCCACCATCGGGCTCGACCTGACCGAGGAGGGCAACGCCGCCATGGTCCTCCCGCTGGCCGGTGCTGCGGGTTGGCTCGGTCGCGGTCGGACCCGCCGATCGATGAGCCCGGAGCAGGCGGCGAGGGCTGCGAACGCCCTCTCCCGCGCTGCGGCGGCGATGCGGCGGGCCGGCGAGGACCTCGCCGGCGACGACCTGCGCCGTGCGGCGGCGTCGCTCGATCCGACGGGCGCTGGTGCCGGGGAAGCGGCGGCATCCGCGCCGTCGGCCACCGGGGTCACGGTGGAGCTGGACGGCTGCGCCGACCCGATCGCCCTCGCCCGCTGGGTCGTGGCGCAGGTCGACGCCCACGTGCGGTGCACCACCGACGGCGTCGACGTGCTCGCCGGATGGAGGCCGGACACGGCCGGCGCGCCGGTGGAGGTCCACGACGCCGACACGCCCTGGGGGCGGGTGGGCTACGCCGTGCGCTGGCACGGTCGGCGGCCGGCGCTCCTCTGGGAGGTCGCCGACGCCATCGGGCCGGTCACCTGGCGGTGCACGACGATCGACCCCGGCTGGTCCACCGAGGAGCCGTCGGGTGAGGCCCTGCTCGCCGAGCCCGCGGGGCTGGGCGACCTGGACCTCGTCGAGGCCACCGTCGAGATGCTCGGCAGCCCGCAGCCGTCGGACGGGCCCGCCGAGGGCGAGTCGTTCGCCTGACGGCCCCGGTCGCTATTTTCGCGCGCTGAGCCGCGCGATGTCGGTACCTGCGCGCGAACTTCGGCGGCGTCGGGGTCAGCGGTGCTCGACGTTGCGCGCCAGCCGCAGGTCTGCGGCGGGGAAGCGCACCGGCAGCACGGCGCCGTCGGACTCGCGACGGAGCTGGTAGCCGGACTCGTCCGTGTCGATCACACGGAACCCCCGGGCCCAGGCGCGGTCGAAGCGACGCCGCACCTCCACGACGGCGCCCGCGTCGATGGGCGCCTCGGCCAACGGATCGGCGGGGCCTGCCGGACCGGTGCTGCCGCCCCGTGCGGTCGCCCGCTCGGTGATGTCGATGCCGGTGTCAGTGGTGCCGTTCATGCGGATCCTTTCCACCCCGGTGCTTTCCGCCGGTCTGCCGCCTGCCATCAGTATGACGGCAGCGACCTCCCCGATCGGCGGATCGTCCTCATTGTTCATCGGCTGTTTTCATCCAGAGTTGAGGGGTAGTTTCGGGACATGGCGACGAGACCCCCGGGCCTCCGGCTTGAGCGCGAGTGCTGGGACGCCGGAGCGGACGTGGTCGTGGGCATGGACGAGGTCGGCAAGGGCGCCTGGGCCGGCCCGCTGACCATCGGGGCGGTGGTGCTGCCCCGCGATCGCAGGGTGAACAACATCCGTGACTCGAAGATGCTCACCGAGCGCCGCCGGGAGGTGCTCTACGACCGGATCGTCGACTGGTGCGACGCGTGGGCCGTCGGTCATGCCACCCCCGAGGAGTGCGATCAGCTGGGGATGTCGGACGCCCAGCGGCTGGCGGCCCGCCGCGCCCTCGACGGCCTCGGAGTCACCGCCGACACGGTGCTCGTCGACGGCAACTGGGACTTCGTCGGGGGAGGGATCGCCCGCACCCAGGTGAAGGGCGACGCCGTCTCCCTGTCGATCGCGACGGCCTCGATCCTCGCCAAGGTGACCCGCGACCGGATGATGCGCGAGGTCGCCGACGCCTTCCCGCCCTTCGCCTTCGACCAGAACAAGGGCTACCCGTGCCCTCGCCACAAGGTGGCCCTGCAGGGGTACGGGCCGACCTCGATCCACCGTCGGAGTTGGGTGTTCATGGAACGCCTGGCCTGGCGGGGTGCCGTGCGGCACGCGGCCGTCCCCACCCTGTTCTGAGGTCGCGAAGGAGCCGTCGCGACACCGCGCTGACACGCCGACTCCCCGGATCTACGGTGCCCAGCGTGCCGGGAGGCACATCCAGGAGTTCGCACGGTGCTTGCTCCAGCTCGCAGAGGATGGGACGATCACGTCAGTCCGCTGTTCGACCGATGAGGAGGTGTGGTGTCCCCTGACCGAACCCCCCGCCCCTCGGCCGCCAAGCGGCCCCGCAGCGCTGCGCCCATCGACGCCGCCGAGCGTGCGCTCCGGCGCCTCATGTCCTCGGACGGCGTGGTCGCCGACGGGCTGCCCACCGAGGAGATGCCGACCATCGGGCAGGGCGGCACCGGCACCGAGCGGCCCGTGCCCGAGTGGGTCGAGGTCACCCAGTCCCTCCAGCGCTACTTCGCGTTCATCGACGTGTGCGGGTTCACCGCGTACACCGATCGCGAGGGCACGCGGGCGGCGATCGACGTGCTCACCCGCTTCCGCGCCGACTGCCGCGACGTCACGGGCCGTCGCGGCGTGCGGGTCATCAAGTGGCTCGGCGACGGGGCGATGCTCGTGGGTACGTCCCCCGGCCCGGTGATCGCTGCTGCGGGCGAGCTGCTCCTGCGGTTCGTCGACGAGTCGTTCGACGTGCACGGCGGCATCGCGGGCGGCACCGTGCTGCTGTTCGAGGGCGACGACTACATCGGCCGCCCCGTGAACATGGCGGCCCGGTTGTGCGAGGCGGCCGGTCCGGGCGAGATGCTCTGCTACGGCCTCGACGAGGACATCCCCGAGTGGATCGACCGCTCGGGCACGGTGACGGTGCGAGCGATGGGCATCGGCGACATCTCCGGTGTCGCCCAGCTCCGCGTCGACGACGACGCCTGGGCGATCCACCCGGTCCCCACGCATCACCCGTCCGTGATGTCGGGCACCCCCGAATAGCCGCGACGAGCCACACTCGCGTTCTCGGCGCGATCTGTCCCGCGAGGCGGGACGAATCGCGCCGAGAAGTCGGGTCGCGGTGGGCTCAGCCCTCGCGGATCGTGCCGACCTTGAGGTCCTTGAAGGGCGTCGTCGAGTCGATGCCCGGGTCCTTCGGGAGGCCCAGGACACGCTCGGCGAGGATGTTGCGCATCACCTCGTCCGTGCCGCCGGCCACGCGCATGCCCGGGAGCCCGAGGAGCAGCTTCGACCAGGCGTAGGTGCCCCACTCGCCGGTGTCGGCCACGATGCGGGGGCCGAGGACCTGCGCCATGAAGTGGCTGAACCTCGTCATGTTGTTGGTGAGGGCGAGCTTGCCGGTCGACATCTCGGGGCCCGGGAGCCCGCCGGCCTTGATCTTGTCCATGGCCCGCTGGTTGTTCCACTTGGCCACCTGGAACTGGGCGTAGATCTGCGCCGCCTCGTTCCGGAGCACCGCGTCGTCGCTGAGGCCGAAGTGCTCGAGGAGGGCGTGGAGGCGCTGGGGCGAGAAGAGCCCCTGCCCGCCCGCGCTGCCGCCGCCGATCGAGGCCCGCTCGTTCATGAGGGTGGTCAGCGCAACGGTCCAGCCCTGGTTCACGTCGCCGAGACGGTGGGTGTCGGGGACGCGGACGTCCTCGAAGAACACCTCGTTGAACGAGGCGCCCCCGGTCATCTGGCGCAGCGGACGGACCTCGACGCCCGGCGCCTTCATGTCGACCACGAAGCCCGTGAGGCCCCGGTGCTTCGGCTGGTCGGGGTCGGTGCGGCAGATGATCTCGCCGATGTCGGAGTGCTGGGCCGCGCTGGTCCACACCTTCTGGCCGTTGAGGACCCACTCGTCGCCGTCTCGCTCCGCCTTCGTCTGGAGGCCGGCGAGGTCGGAGCCCGCACCCGGCTCGCTGAACAGCTGGCAGGCCACCATGTCGCCCCGGTAGAGGTTCCGGAGGTAGGCGTCCTGCACTTCGGGGATGCCATGGGCGAGGATCGTCGGAGCGACCATCCCGAGGCTGATCGTGAAGATGCCCATGCCCGGGGTGTCGTAGCGGGACTCGAGCGAGCTGTAGGCGCGCTCGTAGGCGGAGGGCAGGCCGCGACCGCCGAACTGCTCCGGCCCGCCGATCCAACCGAACCCGTTGTCGAAGCGCAGGGCACGCCAGGCCTTGGCGGCGGCGATGTCGGCCAGCTCGGCCTCGGCGTCCTTCTCCTCGAAGACCGCCACGTCGTCCGTGCCCTGTCCCCACTTGAACTCGGCCTGTGGGGGTTTCGGCGAGGCGTTGGCGTCGAGGAACGCCCGAGCCTCCTCCGTGAACGCTTCGAGCGTGATGTCCGGCATCGGGGCCCCCTGGTCGACCGTTCTTGACTGGTCGGTCAAGTTATCGCATCGCGACGTCCCGTTATTTTGGGGGGGGGGGGGGGGGGGGGGGGGGCGCGCCCCCCCCCCCCC
>JAEZFI010000171.1 GCA_023437745.1 Actinomycetes bacterium | reverse complement strand
GCCCCCCGCCCGGCGCGATGCCGCCTCCGCCGGGTCCGCCGCCCGGTGCCATGCCGCCGCCCCCCGGAGGGCAGCAGTTCCCCGGCGGGTTCCAGCCCTATCAGCCGGGTGCCGGCGGTCGCATGATCCCCGAGCTCGGGCTGACGCAGGACGAGCCGTGGAAGCGCATCGTGGCGAGGATCATCGACGCGGTCATCCTCATCATCCCGTCGGCGATCCTGTACGGCGCGGTCGTCTCCGTGTCCGCCGAGGACTGCGTGAACTCCGTGTTCTCCGGCAACTTCAACAACTGCGAGCCGAGCACGGGTTCGTACATCCTGTACGGCCTCCTGGCGACGGTGCTCAGCGCTGCGTACTACATCGGGTTCACGGCGTTCATGCAGTCGACGCCCGGCAAGATGGTGTTCGGCCTGAAGGTCGTTCGCCAGGACGGCGGACCGGTCGACCTGCAGACCGCGGCGATGCGGTGGGCGCTCGACGGCGCCGGCAGCATCGTCAGCATCCTGCCGTTCGCGGCGGGTCGGATCCTGTCGAACCTCGTCCTGCTCGGCCTCGGCATCTGGAGCCTCGTGCTGCTCCTCACCGATCCGCGTCAGGTCGACCTGTACGACAAGATCGGCAAGACGTACGTGGTCAAGAAATAGCGACCGCGCACTTCCTCACGGTGCCCCGGGGCTTCGGTCCCGGGGCACCGTCGCGTCCGGGGGCGGTTCGCGGTCAGGCCAGCGGGACGAGCTCGACCATGCCGGTCAGCGTGGCGACCCAGTGTCCGGCGAGCAGGGCGACGCCGGCGATCGCCGCGGATCGGACCGGCGCCGTCCGCTGCGTGAGGCCGGCGGTGCGCGCGAGCTGCAGCAGCGCCAGGGCGCCGACGAGGGCCAGGAAGGCCACGCCGATCGTGTCCAGCCGCATCGCGCCGAGGACGTCGCCGTGCAGCACGCGGCGCGTGACCGTCGACATCCCGCACAAGGGGCACGGGAACCCCAGCGACGACCGCAACAAGCACTGCTGGGGGCCGATCTCGAGCACCTGCTGGAACAGGAACGCCGTCGCCCCGAGGCCCACGACGCCGACGGCCGTCCAACCCAGCACGTCCTGGGCGTCGCTGCGCTCGACGGTCGACATCACCGCAGAGTCTCGCCCGCGCCCGCCGTGCCGTCGAGAACGGTCACCGCCCGCCGGGCCATGCACCGTGCGCGGTGACAGTTCGGGGAGCGGGTGCCGGACGGATCAGTCGATGTACCAGGCAGGGCTGGTGGCGACCGCGTTGATCCACACGACGACGATGATGATCAGCGCGACCGAGATGATGTTCATGACGAGACCGGCGACCGCCATGCCCTTCGGCGCCGGGTCGGCCTGACCCTTGCTGATCTTCGACAGCGCGATGGCGCCCAGCGGGAGGCCGACGATCGCGCAGGTGCCGCCGACCGGCCAGCACCAGCAGAACACCAGCGACACGATGCCGAGGACCATCGACGCCACGGCCAGACCGTTCACGCTCGGGAGACCGGAGCCCTGGGCGGGCTGGTACTGCGTGTAGGGCGTCGCGTACGGCTGGGGAGCGGCCTGCGGGGAGCTCCACTGCTGCTGACCCGACGAGCCCCACGCCGCCTGCTCGGCCGCCGCGGGAGCCTGCTGCGGCGGGTACCACTTGCCGTCCGATGCCTGCCACCACGTCGGATCCTGCTGGTAGTCGCTCATCGGTCATCTTTCGTCAGGGAGCCGGTTGACATCATGAAGCTACCGGTCGAGGCCCTCCGGACCGGCGATGTTCTGCAGGCCGGCTCCGAGGGAGGGCCCCGGTGACGGCGGGGTCAGGTCCGGTCGAGGAGGTGCAGCGCCCGCAGCCGGCGGTCGACGTGGCGCTCCATCGCTGCCGAGGCGAGGTGGTCGACCTCGTAGGTGGCGGGCACGGCCGGCTGCTCGAGCGCCCAGCTCAGCTGGCCTCCGAGGACCTGCTGGAGGATCGTGACGGCCCCCGTCGACACCGGGATGCCGCCCCGGTGGGTCGCGCAGCGGAGGCCGCCGTCGTCGAGGTCGATCGACACCAGCGCGTCCGTCTCGCCGCACTCGATGCACCCCTCGACCTGCAGTCCCACGCCGTCGGCCGCGAGCAGCTTCAGGAAGAACGCTGCGGTGACCAACGGGGAGGCCCGGTGCTCCACGGCGCGGAGACCGCCGAGGAGCATGTCGTAGAGGCCGGGGTTGTGCTCCCCCTCCTGGGCGATCTGGTCGACCACCTCGAGCATCGCGGCGGCGCGACCGAGCCGGTCGAGGTCGCCGCGGATGGCGGGGAAGGACTCGACGCCCTCTGCCTGTGTGACGATGTGCAGCTCGCGCCCCTCGTGGAGCTGGAGGTTCACGTGGCTCGTCGGCTCGAGCCGGGCGCCGAACTTCGAGCGGGTCTTGCGCACACCCTTGGCGACGGCTCGCACCTTGCCGCGCTCCCGGCACAGGATCACGACGATCCGGTCGGACTCGCCCAGCTTGTACGTGCGGAGGACGACCCCCGAGTCCCGGTAGAGCTTGATGCTCACGCCAGCCCGCCGAAGCGGCGGTCCCTTGCCTGGTACTCGGCGATGGCGGCGGCCAGGTCGGTCCCCCGGAAGTCGGGCCACAAGGTGTCGGTGAACACGTACTCGCTGTAGGCCGTCTCCCACATGAGGAAGTTGGACGTCCGCTGCTCGCCGCTCGTGCGGACCACCAGCTCGGGGTCGGGCATCGTCGGGTCGTACAGGTGCGCGGCGATCGTCTTCTCGCTGATCTTGTCGGCGGGCACCTTGGCCTCGACGATCCTGCGCACGGCGTCCACGAGCTCGGCTCGCCCGCCGTAGTTGAAGGCCATCGAGACGGTCATGCCGGTGTTGTGCTGCGTCAGCTCGATCGTCTCGTCGATGCGGCGGAGGATCCGCTTGGGGACCCGCCAGTCGCGGCGACCGAGGAACTGCATGCGGATGTTGCGGGCGTGGATCTCGTCGCGGCGGGTGAGCAGGAGGCGCTCGTTGAACCCCATCAGGTAGCGCACCTCGTCCACGGGCCGCTTCCAGTTCTCGGTCGAGAACGCGTAGACGGTCAGCCAGCCGAGCCCGAGGTCGTCGGCGCCCCAGATGGTGTCCATCAGCGCCTCTTCGCCCGCCGCGTGGCCCTCGGTGCGGGGCCGCCCACGGCGCTGCGCCCACCGTCCGTTGCCGTCCATGACCACTGCCACGTGGCGCGGGATGCGGCTCGGGTCGAGCTCCGGCGGAGGGGGTGGGGCCATCGCTCCGACGCTACCCGCGAGCGATTGCGCGGCTGCAGATGGCCCCGTCGCGCCCTCACCCACGTTCTCGGCGCGATTTGTCCCGCCAGGCGGGACATTCCGCGCCGAGAACGCAAGGAGGAGCTGGGCTCGCTCGACTGGGGAGCATCGGCCAAAGTGGGTGCCCCATGTCCTCCGCCGACGACCTCCCCGCCGAGCCGGCCACCGCCGCCGATCGTCCTGCCGGGAGCCCCGCCACAGACCGGGCCGAGAAGGCACTCGCCCGGCTGACCGCTGCCATGGGTGGCGCCGGCGAGGAGCGCCCTGGCCAGCACGAGATGTGCCGGGCGGTGGCCGAGGCGGTGACCTCGGACCGCCACCTGGTCGTCCAGGCGGGCACGGGCACCGGCAAGTCGCTCGCCTACCTGGCGGGCACCGTCGGGCTCGGGAAGCGCACGGTCATCGCCACCGCCACCAAGGCGCTGCAGGACCAGCTCGCCACCAAGGAGCTGCCCTTCATCGCCGAGCACCTGGGCCGCAAGGTGTCGTGGGCGATCCTCAAGGGCCGCTCCAACTACCTCTGCCTGCAGCGGCTCGACGAGGTGGGCGACCCCAACCAGCGCACGCTCGAGGGTCTCGAGACCCTGCCCGACCGGGAGCTGCTGACCATCCGGAAGTGGGCGGCCGAGACCGAGAGCGGCGACCGCGCCGAGATGCCGATCGAGCCGAGCACGGCCGTGTGGTCGGCGGTGAGCGTGGGACCTCGGGAGTGCCCCGGAGCGAGTCGATGCCCGCGGGGCGACGACTGCTTCGCCGAGCACGCCCGCCGCCGGGCCGGCGCCGCCGACGTGGTCGTCGTCAACACGCACCTCTACGGGCTCCACCTCTCCAGCGGGCGGATGGTCCTTCCCGACCACGACGTGCTCGTGGTGGACGAGGCCCACGAGTTGGCCGACATCGTGTCGGCCACGTCGACGATCGAGCTGGGCGCGGGACGCTTCGCGAACGTGGCGCGGGTGTCCGGCGGGCTCATCGCCGACGACACCCTCGTCGAGGGCATCGAGACGATCGGGGTGAGGATCGAGGGGGCGCTCTCACCCCTCGTCGGCGAGCGCATCCGCGACGGCGTCCCCGAGCAGGTCGGCACCCTGCTCGGCATCGCCCGCCAGCGGCTCAACGACGTGATGGACGCGGCGCGCAAGATCGACAGCGGGGCCAGCGGGGACGTCGCCACCCGCGTCGCCCGGGTGCAGACGGCGTGCGGTGCCCTCGTCGGTGACGTCGACCGCTTCCTGGCGCCCCCGCCCGACGCCGTCGTCTGGGTCGAGTCCGACCGCGACCACGCGCGCATCTGCATGGCGCCGCTCGACGTCGGCCGCACGCTCGACGAGCTGCTGTGGGACCCCGACACCTCCGGCCTCGACGTGGAGGACGACCCCGACACCGACCCGCTCGCCGGTCTCCCCGACTCGGTCGTGCTCACCTCGGCCACGATCCCCGGAACGATCACGGAGCAACTGCACCTCCCGGCCGACGCCACCACCGTGCTCGACGTCGGCACCCCGTTCGACTTCAAGCACCAGGCGCTCCTCTACTGCGCGACCTCCCTGCCCGACCCCCGCAAGGACGAGTACGCGCCGGCGATGATCGCCGAGCTGGAGCAGCTCATCCGCGCCGCCCGGGGCCGCACCCTCGCCCTCTTCACCAGCTACCGGATGATGCAGCGGGCGGCCGACGAGCTGGCCGGCGTGCTCCCGTACGAGGTCCTCGTCCAGGGCCAGAAGCCGAAGAACGTGCTCGTCGCCGAGTTCGCCGAGGACGAGTCGAGCTGCCTCTTCGCCACGATGGGCTACTGGCAGGGCATCGACGTCCCCGGCCCGGCGCTGTCGCTGGTGACGATCGACAAGATCCCGTTCCCCCGCCCGGACGAGCCGTTGTGGCAGGCACGCCGCGAGGCCGCCGGACCCCGGGCGTTCCAGGCGATCGACGTGCCCCGCGCCGCCACCCTCCTGGCCCAGGGCGTCGGCCGGCTCATCCGGTCGACGACCGACCGCGGGGTCGTGGCGGTCCTCGACCCCCGCCTCGCCACCTCGAAGAGCTACCGCTGGCAGCTCATCTCGGCGCTGCCGCCGATGCCCCGCACCCGCGACCTCGCCGACGTCGAGGCGTTCTTCGCCGCCGAGTGACCGTTCTGTCGCGTGAGGCGTGACGCCGGCG
>JAEZFI010000141.1 GCA_023437745.1 Actinomycetes bacterium | reverse complement strand
CGCCCGGCGGCGACGTCCGCGAGGGGACGTCGGTGGACGGGGTGGACCCCGGCGTCGACGGGGTGACCCTCACGACCCCCAAGGGCTCCATCCGGGCGACCTACGTCATCGCCGCCGATGGCATGTGGTCGCCGACGCGCAAGGCCATCGGCCTGGAGGTGCCCGGCTACCGGGGCGAGTGGCACGCGTTCCGGCAGTACTTCACCAACGTGACGGGACCCGCCTCGGAGAAGCTGATGGTGTCGTTCGAGGCCGACATCATCCCCGGCTACTTCTGGGCGTTCCCGCTGCCCGACGGCGGGGCCAACGTGGGCTTCGGCATCGACCGCGGCGGGAAGCACACGACGCAGGACATGAAGCGCCTCTGGCCCGATCTGCTCGCGCGCCCGCACCTCGCGGCGTGGCTCGGCCCCGATGCCGTGCCCGAATCGCCCCACCGGGCGTGGCCGATCCCCGCCCGGGTGGACACGATGCCGTCGGGCACGGGCCGTGTGCTCCTGGCCGGCGACGCGGTCGGGGCGTGCGACCCGATGACGGGCGAGGGCATCGGCCAGGCGCTGTCCACCGGACGGATGGCCGCCGCCGCCGTGAACCGCTGCTGGAGCGATCCGACGGCGGTGCAGCGGGAGTATCGAGCGGCCCTCGACGGCGAGATGGTCCCCGACCACCGGGTGTCGCTCCTCCTCATGCGCGCCCTCGGGCACCGCAAGGGCGTGCGGTTCGCCATCTGGCTGGCCGGCGTGAGCAGCTGGACCCGCCAGAACTTCGCGCGCTGGCTCTTCGAGGACTATCCGAGGGCGATCGCCATGACACCCCGACGCTGGCGCCGCGGGGCGCTCAGCGGACCCGGCGCGTTCGTCACGCGGGCGGCCCGGCCCGACGGCGACGCCACCTCCTGATCGGCCGGCCGGTTGCGGCAGCCCGCACGTGGGACCGCGTCTGGCACACTCTCCGCCGTGACGACGGCGAGGTGGGCGAGGACGGCGTTGATCGGAGCGGTGCTGGCGGTGGCCGCGGCGTGCGCGCCTCCCCCCGGGACGCAGTTCGGCCTCGGCACGGTGGGCCTCGATCCCGGCGCGCCGCCCGCCGGCGTGGACGGCACAGCGAGTCGGCGTCCGGTCATCATCGTGCCCGGCTGGGAGATCGGCTGCGAGATGGCCCCCGCGTGGGAGTGGGACCCATGGGTAGACGCCCTGGTCGAGCAGGGTGTGCCCCGCGACTGGATCGAGATCTTCGACACGAACCGGTGCGAGGCGAACACCAGCCTGGCGGACCGTCTGGGGCACTGGGTCGACGAGCTGCTGGCCCGGACCGGCGCGTCCCAGGTCGACCTCATCGCCCACTCGATGGGCGCGCTGGCCACCCGCTGGTGCATCGTCGTCGGCACCTGCGGCGGACGCGTGGCCAACGTCGTCACGCTCGCCGGCGCCAACCACGGCACGATCTGGGCCGGCCTCTGCCCGCTGCAGTTCTGGTCGCAGGCCTGTCCCGACATGCTCCCGACCAGCCCGATGCTCACCCGGCTCAACGAGGGCGACGAGACGCCCGACGGGATCCGCTGGCAGGCGTGGGTGTCGATCTGCGAGCTGGCGATCGTGCCCCAGAGCGGCGCGCTGCTCCTGGGCGCCGAGAACCACTACCTGACCGAGTGCGTCGCGCACGCCTCGTGGAAGTGGTACCGGCCCACCATCGACGCGGTGGTGCCGGGCCTCCTCACGCAACCCTGACGTCGGCGCCGGTACGGCCCTCAGAGGTTGGGAAACAGCGCCGTCCCGAAGAGCTCCTTCTCAGGGTCCTCGTGCCGACCCTTGCGCGACATCGGGCCGAAGCGCGGCATGTCGCTGAACGGGATCTTCCACTTGATGCGCTCGCCGATCGACAGGTAGTTGATCGTCTGCACGATGTTGAACCCGATGGAGTAGTGCCAGAGGATCGACGGCGCGTTCTCGTAGCTGATGAACCCGTAGACGTACTTCACGTGCGTCGTCTCGGGGTCGTACAGGTTGAAGAAGTAGTCGGCCATCGTCATGCCGATGTTGGAGCGGCGGTACTCGCGCTCGACGAAGAGATCGAACATGAACGTCTCGCCCTCGGCGAGCTTCACCCTCGGTACGCCTGCGAAGTAGGAGCGCTCGCTCGCGAAGATCTCCCAGATGCGGCCGATCGGCTCCCCGTCCTTGAGCGCCACGATCACGCGACCACGCCGGTCCGACAGCATCTTGCGGGCATACGGCTGCTGCCACTTCTGGGTGATCTTGTGGAGGATCGGGTCGTCGGGCTCCGTCACCTGGACGATCTCGAAGGCCTCGTCGACCTCGTCGACGGGCGACGCACGCGGGGTGACGTACACGATGAACGCCGACTGGACACGGGGCCGGAGCGCCTTGACCCGCCTCTTGAGACCTTCGACTGATGCCATGGCCCCGAACTGTACGCAGCGGCGAGGTCGGCGCAAGCTACCCGCGGGTAGCCCGACCGAACGGGCTTTTGTCACCGCCCGTGCCACATTTGCGTCGCAAGGGAAGTGACAGAACGCTGTCGTGGAGCGACCCCGGCTGGGTCAGCGACCCAGGGCCTTGCGGGCGAGTCCTGTCAGCTCGCCGAACGTCCCGCGATCGCCGATCGCCAAGGTCAGTGCGCCGCCGGCGAGCCCGGCTGCGGTGATGGCCACGCCGGTGAGGAACCCGGTCCCGACCAGCAGGCGGATCGGCAGCCCCGCCGCAGCCACGCCGACGACCGTGCACACCGCGGGACGCAGGGCCGCCAGGCTGGACCGCCACGACGTGCCGACCAGCCGGTTCGCCACCTCGATCCGCACCAGCGCGTAGGGCACCATCACGCAGAGGTGCACCGTCGCCACCGCCACGATCCCCCGATCGACGACCAGCAGGAAGCCACCGATGAGGACGGGTGTGCCGAGCAGGTTGAGGTAGAGCCCGATCCGCGGCTTGCCGATGGCGTTGAAGAGGTCGCCGGACGCATAGCCCACCGCCACCAGCGATCCGGCGAGGCAGAGGATCTCCATCGGGCGGATGGCCCCGGCGGCGTCGTCCTTGAAGACCGTGAGGATGAAGTCGCGTGCGATCAGCGACATGCCGACGCCGGCCGGGAAGCCGAAGAGGCACAACAGGCGCAGTGACTTCAGGGCGGAGAGCCGGAGCTTCTCCGGGCTCTCCTCCCGAGCCGCCGAGAACATCGGGAACGAGACCGACGAGAAGATGTTGTAGACGCTGCCCAGCACGAGCTCGGGGAGCCGGAACGCCGTGTAGTAGTCGCCGTAGGCCTTGGATCGTCCGCCGAGTCGGTTGCCGACGACGAGGTAGTCGCCGTTCAGCCACAACATGCCGACCAGCCGCGAGCCGAACACCGCGGCGCCGTACCGCAGCATCTCGCTCGCCACGACACGATCGAAGGCGAGCACCGGCTTGTACCTCACGAGGAGCCACGTGAGCAGCACGGCGACGGACTCGGCGGCCACCACCGAGATCGCCATCGCCTCGGGGCCGGCGCCGTTCACCAGCAGCACGGTGGCGATCCCGAACCGACCGCCCGAGCGGACCACGTCGGCGAGGACCCGGCGCCGGAAGTCGAGCTCGCGCCGCAGGAGCGCGTCGGGGATCTGGTTGAGCCCCTTCGCCAGGACCAGGATGGCGATCAGGCGGAAGAGGTTCACGTCGCTCTCGGCCTGGAAGAACCCTGCGATGGCCGGCGCCGCGACCAGCACGGCCGTCGACACGATCACCGCCGCCATCGTGTTGACGGTGAACGCCACGTGGACCCGCCTGCTGTGGCCCTTCTCCTGCTCGTAGATGAGCGTGGCACCCATCCCGATGTCGAGGAGCACGTCGACCCAGAAGACGACGGTGAGCAGGCTGCCGACGAGGCCGACCTCGGAGCGGGAGAGGAAGTTCCCCGCCACGGCGAACGTGCCGAAGCCGCCGAGCTGGAGCACGACGAAGCCGACCAGCATCCACAGGAACCCGCCGGCCGCGCGCGTTGCGAGGTCCTTGCCGTCGGCGGCATCGCCGTCGACGTGCGGGGGGAGGTGATCGCGGAGGTCGACCGCCGCCTCCGCCCCGATCTCGTGTCCCGAGACGACGGGACCAGAGGGTGTCGGTCCCGACTCGCTCGGGTCAGGGCGTTCCACGGGGGCCGATGGTACCGGCGCGCCTTCGACGCCGCGAACCCCGGGGTCCGAACACGGGACCGGCCGACGGAGCCGCGAATACAGTCGGCGCATGCAGACGCGACTGACCGAGATCCTCGACATCGAGCACCCCGTGATGCTGGCCGGGATGGGCGGCGTGTCCTATCACCAGGTCGTCGCCGCGGTGAGCGAGGCGGGCGGCTTCGGCTGCCTCGGTGCGTCGACGATGAGCCACGAGAAGATGAACGCCGAGATCGCCGCCACCCGCGAGGCCACCTCGAAGCCGTTCGGCGTGGACCTCCTGACCGCCGCACCCCAGGACATGGTGGCCAAGGTGAACGACATCGCGGACGGCGGCGCGACGGTCTTCGTGGCCGGGCTCGGGGTGCCCCGCGAGGTGGTCGACCTCTGCCACGAGCGCAACATGCTGGTCGCCAACATGTGCGGCAAGGTGCGGCACGCCATCGCCGCCGTCGAGGCCGGGTGCGACCTCGTGGTCGCGCAGGGCACAGAGGCGGGCGGGCACACCGGGCAGGTGGCCACGTTCGCCCTGGTGCCGCAGATCGTCGACGCCGTCGGCGAACGTGTGCCCGTGGTCGCCGCCGGCGGCATCGTCGACGGGCGCGGCCTGGCCGCGGCGCTGTCGCTCGGCGCCGACGGCATCTGGGTCGGCACCCGGTTCATCGCCACGCCCGAGGCCCGGGCGGTGCGCGGCTACAAGGACCTGCTGCTGTCCTCGCACGAGGACGACACGGTCATCACCCGGGCGTTCACCGGCAAGACCTGCCGGGTCGTGCGCAACGAGTACGTCAACGAGTTCGAGGCCGCCGGCGGGGAGGCTGCGCCGTTCCCCATGCAGTACATCAAGTCCGTCGAGGACGGAGCGAACCACCTCGGCGGCGACGAGGACACGCCCGACGTCGACCCCGCCCGGGAGTTCATGCCGGCGGGCCAGGGCGTGGGCGCCATCGACGAGCTCGTCCCGGCGGGGGAGCTGGTCCGACGGTTCGTCGCCGAGGCCGAGGCCGTGATGGAGCGGGTCGCGGCGCTGCGCTGAGCGCTACAGCAGCCCGCGGAGGCGCTCGATCTGCGCCACCTGGTCGTCGAAGGGCATCGACCAGGGGAAGTTCACGTTGAGGACGGTGACGCCGGACTCCCGGAACGCCGCGAGGCGCTCCTTCACGTAGCCCTCGGGCCCGACGAGGTTGAAGCCCTCGAGCAGCTCGAGTGGCACCGCGGCGGCCGCCTCGTCCTTCTTGCCGTCGAGGTAGAGGTCCTGGATGTGCTTCGCCTCGGCCTCGAAGCCGTAGCGCTGCACCAGCGCGTTGTAGAAGTTCTTGTCGCGGGCGCCCATGCCGCCCACGTACAGGGCCACGAGCGGGCGGGCGCCGTCGAGCGCGCCCTTCACGTCGTCGCCGATGGCCACCGTGCCGCCCGCCACGACGTCCATCTGCCCGAGCGAGGCGTCACGCTTGGCGTAACCCGCCTTCAGGGCGTCACCGAAGGCCCGGTCGGCCTTCTCGGGCACGTAGAAGATCGGCAGCCAGCCGTCGGCCAGCTCGGCGGTCAGCTCGATGTTCTTGGGGCCGAGCGAGGCGACGTGGATCGGGATGCGGGGTCGCACGGGGTGGTTGATGATCTTCAGCGGCTTGCCGAGCCCACCGGACTTCGAGCGCTCGATCGGGAGCGGGATGTCGTAGTACTTGCCGTCGTAGGTCAGCTTCTCCTCGCGGGCCCACAGCTTCCGGCAGATCTCGATGACCTCGCGCGTGCGGCCCAGGGGGGCGTCGTACGGCACGCCGTGGAAGCCCTCGATGACCTGCGGGCCGGACGCACCGAGACCGAGGATGCACCGGCCGTTCGACACGAGGTCGAGCCCGGCGGCGGTCATGCCGATGAGCGTGGGGGTCCGGGTGTAGATCGGGAGGATGCCCGCCGCGATCTGGACCGTGGAGGTCCTGGCCGCCAGGTAGCCCATGGCGGAGACCGCATCGAAGCTGTACGCCTCGGCCACGTAGACGATGTCGAGGCCGGCCTTCTCCAGCGCGACGGTCTGCTCGACGGACTGCTCGAACGCCCCGGCATAGGGCATCTGCATGCTGATCTTCACGGTGGTCCCCCTGAGTGCGAAGTGATGGTGTCGTGGGTCGGCGCGATCAGGCGACGACGTCGATCGACTCCCCAGCCTTGTCGACCAGCGTGAGCTGTGCACGGTCCAGCGACCCCATGTCACGGCCGTTCTCGAACGAGACCCAGTAGCGGATCCAGGTGAACCCGTTGACCAGCTTCACCCGGCCGGGCGTCCCCTCGGGGATCCCCGGGAGGTCCACGGCGGCGACGACGCGGTCGTCGCGGAGGAGTCGGTCACCATCACGCTTGCGGGCCATGGGGCAGCACTCTATCGACCGGCCCCCGACCGGCCGAAAAGCGAGCGCCCTTGACAGCTAACGTTGTTCGCCGTACGGTGAGCTAACAGCGTTAGCCCCCTCGGAGGAGGAACCCATGAGCACCACCCTCACCCCCACCACCGCGGCAGACCCGCCCAGCGAGCGCGCGGCCCGGCCTGCCACGACCCGGCACTACCTCGAGCCCGGCTGGTTCACCCGCCGGGTCTTCAACCCGGTCGTGGCCGGCCTCACCCGGCTCGGACTCAGCATCTGGGGCAGTCGGGTGCTCGAGGTCGTCGGTCGGGCGTCCGGCGAGCCTCGCCGGGTCCCGGTCAACCTCCTTCCCCTCGACGGCGAGCACTACCTGGTGTCGGCTCGGGGCGAGGGGCAGTGGGTGCGCAACGTGCGAGCGGCGGGCGGGCGACTCGACCTGCTCCTCGGCCGGCGACGCGAGACCTGGGTCGCCGTCGAGCTCGCCGATGCCGAGAAGGTCGAGGTGCTCCGCGCCTACCTGCGTCGCTGGAAGGCGGAGGTCGGTGCCTTCTTCGACGGCGTCGACGCATCGTCGTCCGACGACGAGATCCTGGCCATCGCCCACCGTCACCCCGCGTTCCGCTTGACTCGACCGGCGTGAGCAGCCCGCCGCTCCCCTCCACCCTGTCGGCTCGGGCCGACGAGATCGCCGCGGCGGCCCGGGCGATCCTCGAGGCCGAGGGTCCCGACGCCCTCACCATGCGCCGTCTCGGCGACGAGGTCGGGATGCGGGCGCCGTCGCTCTACAAGCACTACCCCCACAAGCGGGCGCTGGAGGCGGCACTCATCGACATCGCCTTCGCCGAGATGGGCGAACGGCTCCACGCTGCGGTCGAGGCGCCCGGCCCGGACGGCCCCGTCGGCACCCTCCTGTCCGAGTACCGGGCAGTGGGGCTCGGGTTCCCCAACCTCTACCGCCTGGCGACCGGGCCCTCCATCGACCGGGCCGCGCTGACACCGGGCCTCGAGGCGTGGGCGGGCGAGCCGTTCTTCCTCGCGACCGGCGAGCCGCACCTGGCGCAGGCGACGTGGGCGTTCGCCCACGGCATGACGATCCTCGAGATCGAGGGTCGGTTCATGGACGACTCGGACCTCGACCGGACGTGGCGAGCCGGCGCCACGGCCTTCGCCGGTCAGCTGTCCGGGGCGCGCACGGCCTGACCCTGTCCGAACCTGGCCGGATGTCGGTGCTCCGCCACCGACTTCCGGCCCGGTTCGGGATCACCAGGGTTTCGCCAGCGCCGCCGCGTCGCCCCCGCGACGGCGGCCCGC
>JAEZFI010000038.1 GCA_023437745.1 Actinomycetes bacterium | reverse complement strand
CCCGGGGTGCGGGGCGCGTTCGCCCCCGCCGCCCGTCAAATCCCGCGCCCAGAAGTCGACGTGCCGCGAACCCCCGGCGGGAGGTGGGGCTGTCCCCCCGTCGAGGACACCGGAGGCCCGGATTTCGGGCCTGGGCGGGACTTCGTACGGTCGAACCGACGACCACAGCACCACCCGCCAACGACCTCGGAGCACCTCGTGACCCTCCTCGACACCGCCACCTCCAGCCCTCGATCGACTGCCACCCGCCAAGCCGCGGCCCGCTGCGCGCACGCCACCAAGACCTACGGGGCGGGCGAGACCACCGTCGTGGCCCTCGACGACGTGACCGTCGAGTTCCCGAAGGGTCGCTTCACGGCGATCATGGGTCCGTCCGGCTCCGGCAAGTCCACGCTGATGCACTGCGTCGCCGGGCTCGACCAGCTGACCTCGGGCCAGGTGTTCCTCGACGACGTCGACCTCGGATCCCTCTCCGACAAGGAGCTGACGGTGCTCCGACGGACGCAGATCGGCTTCGTCTTCCAGGCCTTCAACCTGATCCCCACCCTGACGGCGCTCGAGAACATCACGCTCCCGATCGCCCTCGCCCGAGGGAAGGTGGACGCCGAGTGGCTCGACCTGGTCATCTCGACCGTCGGGCTCGCCTCGCGCCTCGGGCACCGGCCGTCCGAGCTCTCCGGCGGCCAGCAGCAGCGCGTCGCCGTGGCCCGGGCGCTCGCCAGCCGACCGAAGGTGATCTTCGCCGACGAGCCCACCGGCAACCTCGACAGCCGCACCGGCCACGAGATCCTGACGTTCCTGCGTGCCGCCACCGACGAGATGGACCAGACCATCGTGATGGTCACCCACGACGCCGTCGCCGCCAGCCACTCGGACGAGGTCCTGTTCCTCGCCGACGGTCGCATCGTCGACCACATCGACCGGCCGACCCCCCAGCGCGTGCTCGACCACCTCGGCGCCATCGGGAAGGGCTGACCATGTTCAAGCTCGTCCTCCGCAGCCTCACCTCCCACGCCCGACGCCTGATCGGCACCTGCTCCGCCGTGCTGCTCGGCGTCGCCTTCCTCTCCGGCACGTTGATCCTCAGCGACACCCTCCGAGCCAGCTTCGACGACGTGTTCACCAGCGCCAACGCCGGCACGGACGTCGTGGTCCGGGGGGCCGAGAAGATCGGCACCGACGACATGGAGCAGCGATCGACCGTCGACGCGAACCTCGTCGACCAGGTCCGTGCGACCGACGGCGTCGCCGACGCCTCCCCGTACTACATGGGCATCGGCCAGATCGTCGGCTCGAACGGCGAGACCATCGGCGGCGAAGGGCCGCCCACGCTCGCCGGCAACTGGATCGACGACGACGCGCTCACCCCGTACGAGCTCGCCGAGGGGCGCGCCCCGGCCCGGAGCGGCGAGGTCGTCATCGATCGCGGCGCCGCCGAGAAGGGCAAGATCTCGGTGGGCGACACGATCTCGGTCAACGTCCCCGATCCGCTCGAGGTGGAGGTCGTCGGCCTCCTGACCTTCAGCGGCCAGGACAGCCTGGGCGGCGCCACCTACACGGCCCTCTACGTGGACGACGCCGCAGCGCACCTCTCGGTCGACCCCGGGAAGGTGGACCAGATCCTCGTGCGGGCCGCCGACGGGGTGAGCGCCGACCAGCTCGCCACCCGCCTGAGCGACACCCTCCCGGCCACCACCGAGGTCATCACGTCGTCGGAGCTGACGGACGAGCAGACCGCGGCGATCGGCGACGACTTCCTGAACTTCTTCGAGATGTTCCTGCTCGTCTTCACGGGCGTCGCGCTGCTCGTCGCCACGTTCAGCATCAACAACACCTTCACCGTGATCCTCGCGCAGCGAGCCCGCGAGTCAGCCCTCCTCCGGGCGATCGGCGCCACCCGCGCCCAGGTGCTGCGGGCCATCGGCTTCGAGGCGTTGGGCATCGGTCTCGTCGCCTCGACGATCGGGCTCGTCGGGGGCATCGGCCTGGCGTTCGGCCTGCAGCAGCTGCTGGACGCGGTGGGCTTCGACCTGCCCAGCAAGGGACTCGTCGTCGAACCGGCGAGCCTGGTGATCGCCGGTGCCGTCGGCCTGGTCGTGACGATGGTCGCGGCCCTCGCGCCCGCGGTGAAGGCCTCGAAGGTCCCGCCGCTGGCTGCGCTGCGAGACGTAGCCGTCGAGCGCTCGTCGATCGGCAGAGGGCGCACCGTCGCCGCGGTGCTGCTCGGCGCCGTCGGCATCGGCCTCGTCGCCACCGCGACCATCTGGCCGGAGGGTGCGGTGCTGCGCGCCGGTGTGGGCGCAGTCGCGACGATGATCGCCATGGTCGTGACCGGGCCGATCGTCGCCCGGCGCGCCGCAGCGGTCATCGGCGCTCCGGTCGCAGCGCTCCGGGGCCGCACGGGCGGGCTGTCCCGCCAGAACGCCATGCGCTCGCCGCGACGCACCGCCGCCACGAGCTCGGCGCTGATGGTGGGCGTCGGCGTGGTGACGCTGTTCGTGGTGTTCGGCGCCTCGATCAAAGCCTCGGTCGACGACAGCGTGGCGGGCGCGTTCCGCGGCGACCTCGTCGTCAGCTCGAACCAGTTCAGCGGCGCGGGCTTCAGCCCGCAGATGATCGACGACATCCGCCGGCTCGACGAGGTGGGCACCGCGCTCGCGATCGGCGACTCCATGGTGAGGGTCGACGGCAAGGACGAGTCCCTCACCATCGTCGATCCCGCCGACGTCGAGGCGGTCCTCGACCTCGACGTCTCGGCCGGCGCGTTCTCCGACCTCGGCGACGATCAGCTCGCCGTGTCGGAGGACGAGGCGGCCGACCGCGGTTGGTCGCTCGGCGACACCGTCGAGCTGGGCTTCGTCGACGGGGCGCAGCAGACCGTGACCGTGGGCGCCCTCTACGCCACGAAGGACCTGATGGGCAGCATGATCCTCCCCGAGGCGGCGTGGCTGCCCCACGCGAGCCAGCAGATGATCGTGGCGGCGCTGATCGACCTCCGGCCCGGCGTCGACGCCGCCGCCGGGGCGACTGCGGTGAACCGAGTGACCGACCGGTTCAACGCCCCCGACGTGATGGACCGCGACGAGTACGTGGCGAGCATCGCCGGTGAGATCGACCAGCTGCTCGGGCTCGTGTACGCCTTGCTGGCGCTGTCGATCGTGATCGCCCTCATGGGCATCGGCAACACCCTCTCGCTGTCGATCCACGAGCGGGTCCGGGAGCTCGGGCTCCTCCGTGCCGTCGGCCAGACCCGGGCGCAGATGCGCTCCATGGTGCGCTGGGAGTCGGTGATCGTGGCCCTGTACGGCACCCTCGCCGGGGTGGCGCTCGGGACGTTCCTCGGCTGGGGCGTCGTGCGGGCGCTCTCGGCCCAGGAAGGCCTGGGGACCCTGGCGGTGCCCACCACCCAGATCGCCGTGGTGGTCCTGATCGGCGCCCTGGCCGGCGTGCTGGCGGGCCTGCGTCCCGCCCGCCGTGCGGCTCGGCTCGACATCCTGGAGGCGCTCGCCGCCGGCTGAGGGGTGGGGTCAGCCGGCCCGCCAGAGGTCGACGGCGGTCACCATCCGCTCGACGATCTCGGTCAGGACCGTCGGGCCCGTCGCGAAGTTGAGCCGCACGTAGCCCGTCCCGCCGGGACCGAACTCCGGTCCCGGCGACAGGCCCACCAGGGCCCGTTCGAGGAAGAACTCGCCGGGATCACGATCGAGGCCCAGCGCCGCGCAGCCCAGCCACGCCAGCGACGTCGCCTCGGGCAGCACCCAGTCGATCATCGGCAGGTGCTCGTCGAGCATGGCGGCCAGCTCGTCCCGGCGGGCGGTGAGGCCCCGCCGGTACGCCTCGAGCCACGGGCCGCCGTCTCGCCACACGGCCAACGTCGCGGCGACGCCGGGATTGGAGACGTTGCCGATCTGCGTCGGACGGATCCGACGGACGGGCTCCAGCTGCTCCCCCGGGCCCAGGTGCATGACCGCGGTGCGGAGCCCCGGGAGGTTGAAGCTCTTCGACGTGGACGTCAGCGTGATCGTCCTCGACGCCACGTCGTCGCCGAGCGACGCGAAGGGCACGTGCCGGTGGTCGTCGTGGACGAGCTCCGCGTGGATCTCGTCGCTCACCACCACGAGGTGGTGCTCGATCGCGATGGCGGCCAGCTCCTCGAGCTCGTCGCGACGCCACACGCGCCCGGTCGGGTTGTGCGGGTTCACCAGGATGACGACGCCACCCGGTCGTTGGGCCGCCGATTCGGCGAGGTGGTCGAAGTCGGGCTCCCAACCGGCCGCCGTCCGGATCCAGGCACTGGGGATCACCTGCCGCTCCAGTGCGGCGATCTCCTCGAGGAACGGGGGGTAGCACGGCGTCTGCAGCACGACCCCGTCGCCGGGCGCCGACAGGTGGTCCACGGCGAGCGACACGGCCTGCACCAGGTCCGTGACGAGCACCACGCCGTCGGGGGACGGCATCCACCCGTAGCGCTCCGCCATGCGCGCGGCGAAGGCCTCGGCCACCCACTCCGTCGCGTCGTCGTGGGGGTAGGTGAGGTCACCCCGATCGAGGAGGTCGAGGATCGCCTGACGGGCCACGGGCGGCACGGCGCAGTCGGCGTCCGCGATCCACGCGGGGATGACGTCAGGGCCGAAGCGCGACCACTTGCGACCCTCCCGGGCGCGCAGCGTCTCGACGGTCACGCACGCCAGCGGATCCTCGACGGGCACGGGGGCGCGCTCAGAGGAACGGCCGGTTGCCGTAGGTCTCGAGGTGCACGACCTCGCCCACCGGGCGCCGCGTCGTCGGCCCGTACCGACCCTGTGGCCAACCGAGCGGCACGATGCACACGGGCGTGACCGACCTCGGCAGGCCGAGCAGCCGGCGCGTCCCCTGGAGCGACCACATGGGCAACGTGATGAGCGACGCGCCCAGACCGATCGCCCGCGCGGCGAGGAGGAGGTTCTGCACGCTCGGGTAGATCGAGCCGTAGAAGCTCGACTGGACGATCGCAGGGCCACCGATGAGCGGCACCCGCTGCCCCGCCATCACGCCCGACCGGAGGCACGGGACGACGAGGACCGGGATCTCCTCGAAGTGATCGACCTGCCACTGCACGGCGCCCATGACCTTCGCCATGCCCGGCTCGGCCGTCTTGCCGCTCCGCTCGCCGGCACCCTTGTAGAACTTCCACACCTGCCGGTAGCGCTTCGCGAACGCCGCCTTGCGCTCGGCGTCCTTCACCACCACGAACTCCCACGTCTGCCCGTTGGAGCCGGTGGGCGCGCGGAGCGCCAGCTCGATGCAGCGGACGACGATGGCGTCGTCGACCGGATCGGGGAGCACGCGACGAACCGCCCGCTGGGTCTCCATCGCCTCGACCAGTGACATGCCGAGGCGGTCCGCCACCGCGGCGTAGCTCCGGTCGCCGTCCGGTCCGCGCTCGTTGGTGGTCATCCCGCGTCCACCGTCTGCGCTGCCGGGCCGAGGTCCCCGTCGACCGCGTCGCCGTAGAGCATGCGGGCGAACTCGCCGTAGTCGGGGCCCGAGCGAAGGTGGTGGCCGCCGTCCACCGGCACGACCGTGCCGGTGATGTGCCCCGACTCCGGGCCGCAGAGGAAGCGCACGAGGGGCGCGACGTCGCTGACCTCGCCGAACCGGCTGAGCGGCGACTCGCGGAGGTAGCTCTGCCCGACCTCGCCCTCGGGCGTGATCATGGCGACGAGGTCGGTGGCGATGATGCCGGGCGCCACCCCGTTGACGCGGATGCCGGCCACCCCCATCTCGTCGGCGCAGACCTTGACCATCATGTCCACGCCGGCCTTGGCCACGCAGTACGGCCCCATCCAGCGATGGGTCACCGAGCCGGCGAGGGACGAGATCGCGACGATGCTGCCGGGCACACCGGCACGCATCATCGAGGCGGCCGCCGACTTGATGGTGAAGAACACGCCGGTGAGCGACACGTCCAGCACGCGTTGCCACTCCGCGCCGGGCATCACCGCCATGGGCCCGACCGTGCCGTCCCCGGCCGCCGCCACGCAGAGGTGGAGGGCGCCGTCGGGCCCCGCCGCTGCCTCGACCGCCGCGAGGACGTCGGCCTCGACGGTGACGTCACCCGCGAAGGTCGCGACGTCCGCGCCGGCCGGTGCCTGCTCGCGCAGCGTGGCCGCCGCCGCCTCGAGCTTCTCGGCGGTGCGGCCCATCAGCGTCACGCTGGCGCCGTCGGCGACCAGCGCCGCGGCGGACGCGAGCCCGATGCCGCTGCCACCCCCGGTGACCAGGGCGCGTTGTCCGGTGAGCGGGCGTTCCATTCGGGCTCCTCTGTCGACGACGCGCTCACGTTAACGGTCGATCGACCGTCGACCCGCCCGGTCGACGCACGAGGGTCCCGGTCGGGCCCGGGGTGCTGGCAAGCTGTCCCGGATGCGTTCGTGCGGGCGACGGCGATGACGTCGAAGTGGGTCCAGCGCGCCGCGGAGCTCGCGGCGGACATCTGGGCCACGGTGAAGTTCGTGGTGGCCTGCCTGGTCAGCCCGATCGGCCTGCCGATCGTCGGCTGGCGGGCGATGGCCAACCACGCTCGAGCGAAGGCGGAGGTCGGCATCTTCCCCGCCCGGGTCGCGGCACTCGACGCCGGTCTCCCGCTCGTCGGTCCGCACACCCGGGTCCGTCGGCTCGACGCGACGCAGCCGCTCTTCATCACCTCCGACCTGCACCGCTGCTACCGGGGCCGGCGCGACATCCCCGGCCTGCAGGGCACCAAGCCGCTGTACGCCGCGGTCCTCGCCCACTACGAACACGCCGGGCACCACGTCGTCGAGAACGGTGACGTCGAGGACTTCTGGGTGGTCGGCGGTTCGCCCTACGGCCAGTGGTACGACGCGGCACGGGTCGCGACCCGCCTCGTCCCCGGCGGCGCGGGGCGCCGGCTGCGGCGAGCGGTCCTCCGGCGACACCTCCGCCTCATCGGTGCGAACAACCGCGAGGTGCAGCGGACCATCGCACGACTCGCCGCAGCGGGCCGGTACCACCGCACCGTCGGCAACCACGACGACGTCTTCCTCGATCCGGGCCACGCCCAGGACCTGGCCGACGCGAACGGCGGCTCGGCGCCGGTGGACTTCGTGGTCCTCCGGCGGGCGGAGGGCTCGGCGGCGGCCGTCGTCACCCACGGACACCAGACCGACGGGTGGAACGCACCCGGCCGCTCGGCGCTGGGCCAGCTCGCCAGCTGGGTGGCGAACACGATCTCGGACGTCCCCGGCCTGGAGTCCCCCGACGCCATGCTCAGCCGCGCTGCGACGCTCGCGTACCTGCGGGGTCAGCTGCCCAACCGCCTCCTGCAGGTCAACCAGCGGTTCGGCACCAACTCGAAGTACGACAGCCTCGACGAGGAGTGGCTGTTCGACGCGTTCGGCGGGGCTGCCGACACCGGCCCGTGGCTGCTCATGGGGCACACCCACCTCCCGGTGCAGCAACCGCTCTCGCGCACCGGCGTGCCCTGGCGGCGGTACGCGAACTCCGGCAACGGCATCTGGGCGGGGATGCTCACGGGCCTCGAGTGGACGGGCGGCACCAGTGGGGAGCCCCTGCCCGTGGCGTGGGTCGTGGTCGACGGTCCCGACGTGGAGGCGTTGGTCCCCGACGGCGCGACGACCATCGAGGTGGAGGGCCGCGCCGTGGCGCGCCTCGTGATGCGCCCCACCGGCGACGGCGCGCACCTCGTGGTGGACGCGGAGCGCTCGGTGGCGCCGATCACCTCGACGGAGCTCCGGACGATCTGAGCCGGCCGATCCGAGCCGGCCGATCTGGGCCGGCCCGCCGACCCGGACTCAGCGACCGGTGTGGCCGAACCCGCCCTCGCCGCGCTCGGAGGCGTCCAGCTCGGCGACCTCGCGGAGGTTCACGTGCTCGACCGCCTGCACGACGAGCTGCGCGATCCGTTCGCCCCGGCGGATCTCGAACGGCTCGGTCGGGTCGGTGTTCACGAGCAGCACCTTGAGCTCGCCGCGGTAGCCGGAGTCGATCAGGCCGGGCGTGTTGAGGCAGGTCACGCCGTGCCGGGCGGCCAGGCCCGATCGAGGCTGGACGAACCCGGCGTAGCCCTGGGGGATGGCGACGGCGAGACCCGTCGGCACGAGCGACCGGCCACCGCCGGGGGCGAGCGTCACGTCCACGCTCGAGAGCAGGTCCAGACCGGCGTCGCCCGGCTTCGCGTACGCGGGCAGCGGCAGCTCCGGATCGAGGCGGGTGACGTCGATGTCCAACATGGGGCGGAATCCTACCGACCCCTACCATGGCCCGATGCTGGTGTGGATGGACCTCGAGATGACCGGGTTGGACCACACCAGGGACGTCATCGTGGAGATCGCCACGCTGGTCACCGACGACGAGTTGAACATCGTCGCCGAGGGCCCGGACCTCGTGGTGAAGGCCACCGAGGAGCAGCTCGCCGGGATGGACCCGTTCGTCCGCGACATGCACACGCGGTCCGGCCTGCTCGACCAGATCCGTGCGTCGGAGGTCACGCTCGAGGAGGCCGGCGCCGCCACGCTCGCGTTCATCCGGGAGCACGTCCCGAACCCGGGGAGCGTCCCGCTGTGCGGCAACTCGATCGGCATGGACCGGCGCTTCCTGACCGCCTACCTGCCCGAGATCGAGAACTTCCTCCACTACCGCTCGATCGACGTGTCGACCATCAAGGAGCTGGCACGCCGCTGGTACCCCGAGGCGCTGGCCGGCGCGCCGCGGAAGGCGACCAGCCACCGGGCGATGGACGACATCCGCGAGAGCGTGGCCGAGCTCGCCTTCTGGCGGGAGCACGTCTTCCGCCCGACCGGCGCGGCGACCGAGCCGGTGGTTGAAACCTCAGGAGAGCCCCCCAGGTCGTAGTGTGCAACGCGTCACGTCGCCGACGGGGCGCCGGACGCTCACCACGTCATCGGAGGCCCAAGTGAACGAGAACGTGAAGATCACGATCGCCGAGCTCTTCGGCACGGCGGTGCTCGTCATCGGCGGATGCGGAACGGCGGTCCTCGCCGCCGGCTCCGACGCCGCACCGATGGGGGCGCTGGGGGTCGCCGCGGCGTTCGGCCTCTCCCTCCTCGTCCTCGCCTACGCCATCGGCCACGTCTCGGGGTGCCACGTGAACCCTGCGGTCACCCTCGGCATGGTGCTCGGCGGCCGACTCGAGGCGTCCCGGCTCCCCTACTACTGGGTCGGCCAGATGCTCGGCGGCGCCGTCGGCGGCTTCATCCTCTGGATCACCTTCAAGATCAGCGACCGGCCGCTGGCGCCGGGGTTCGCCTCCAACGGCTACGGCGAGCACTCACCGGACGGCTGGAAGCTGGGCTCCGTCATCGTGGTGGAGGTGGTCCTCACCGCCCTCCTCATCTTCGTGGTGCTGTCCACGACCCACCGCAGGTTCCCGATCGGCTTCGGTGGCATCGCCGCAGGGTTCACGCTCTTCCTGATCCACCTGATCTCGATCCCCGTCTCGAACACGTCGGTCAACCCGGCTCGCAGCTTCGGGGTGGCGATCTTCTCCGGTGAGAGCTGGACCGTCACGCAGCTCTGGGCCTTCATCGTGTTCCCGCTGATCGGTGGGGCGGTGGGCGCCGGGCTGTGGAAGGTGATCCAGGGCGTGGACGCCGACTCCGACGTCGCGCCCGACCTGACGCAGGGACCTGCCTGATCCGACGCCGCACCGCTGCGACCTCGGTCACAGCGGGAGGGCTTGACCGCCCGGTCAAGTACCTTGGCCGGATGGCTGCCCACCCGCACACCCATGCCCACGCCGGGGCCAGCGGGACGGTCAAGACCGAGAAGCTCGAGGCGGACACCGAGGTCACCGAGGTCGCTCCCGGCGTCCTGCGGCTCCAGCTCCCGATCTCGATGCCGGGGCTCGGCCACGTGAACTGCTACGCACTCGAGGACGAGCGCGGGGTGGCACTCGTCGATCCGGGCCTCCCGAACCCCGAGGAGTTCGACGCGCTGGTCGCCCGCCTCGGTTCCGTGGGCATCCCGATCGAGCGGGTGCACACCGTCGTGGTCACCCACTCGCACCCCGACCACTTCGGCGGCGCCGGCCGGCTCCGCATCATGAACGATGCCGCGGTCGTGGCCCACCGGGACTTCCGGACCATCTTCGACCCGTTCGACGACGACACGGCCGAGCTCTTCGACGCGATGGCGCCGAGGGTCGACGAGGACGGGTTCGACCCGGTGCGCTTCGGCGAGTACCTCATGACCGACGTCGAGATCCCGGAGCTGCCGGCACGTCGGGCACCGTGGGGCGGGCAGATCCCGTTCCCGAGCGCCGTCGAGATCAACTACATGCGCAGCTGGGACGACCTGACGAAGCAGGGCTTCATGTCCCCGCAGCCCACCACACGTGTCGACGACGCCGAGGTGCTGCGACTCGGGCGGCGGGAGTGGGTCGCGGTCCACACACCGGGCCACACCGGCGACCACCTCTGCCTCTACGACCCCGTCGACGGGATCCTGCTCTCCGGCGACCACGTGCTGCCGACGATCACGCCGCACATCTCGGGTCTGGCGGCGTCGGGCGACTCGCTGTCGGACTACATCGACGCCCTCGACAAGGTCGCCGGGCTCACCGGCGTCCGCCACGTGCTGCCGGCGCACGGCACGCCGTTCGTCGATCTGCAGCGGCGGGTCGAGGACATCAAGCGCCACCACCACGAGCGCCTGGACCTGGTCAGGGACATCTCCGAGCGCATCGGGACGGCCGACGTCGGCGAGTTCAGCCGCCAGCTGTTCCAGGAGCGCTCCTGGGGCGCGATGGCCGAGTCGGAGACGTACGCCCACCTCGAACACCTGCGGCTCGCGGGCGAGGCGGTCGCGTCCCGCGACGAGGACGGGCAGCTGCGCTACCAGCTCCGCCGATAATTCGTTTGACGGCACGATCCATGGGTGGTTCGCTCGTGTCCATGCGCAGCGAGATGACCGGCATCTTCATGTCCCGCACCGGGCAGGTGCCGGCGCGCGCTGCGATGTCCACCGCGGTAGCTGACGGCGCCACCTACGGCACCTGTGCGGCATGGTCCCCGGCCGGTCGATTCGTGTCCCCGATTGCGCTCGCGCATCGCACGAAGTCCAACCGGCCCGGCGGTCGAGGAGGTACTCCCTGAGAGCTCAGCTCACAGTGAGACAGGATCTCCGAACGGCCGCCGGGACCTCCCGGCGGCCGTTTCGCTTTTCCGGGCCACTTCACGGACGCACCCATCGGCACCCCGAAGGCCGAACCCACCACCTGCACGACCCCCGCACTCCGAACGCCCTGAGGTAACGACGTGACCACCACACCGCTCATCGAACCCGTCCAACCCGACAGTCCCCGCTCGCCCGCCGCCTGCGCGGACGGGTCGGGTCAGCTCACCCGGATGTTCTTCTCGGACCAGCTCGAGGACATCGCCCGGGCCAAGACGATCTGCTCCACCTGCCCGATGATCGCCTCGTGCCTCGAAGGCGCCATCGATCGAGGCGAGCTGTGGGGCGTGTGGGGCGGACAGCTCTTCGTCGGCGGCAAGGTCGTCATGACGAAGCGGCGCCGGGGCCGGCCACCGAAGGTCGCTCGTCCCGGGGACCAGCTCCCCCAGATCCCCGTCCCGGACCACCTCACCCGCCGGCTCCAGCTGGCCTGAGGTGACCCGGCGGCTCGAGGCTCCCGCCTCCCGCACCCCCTCCGGGAGGCGGGCCTCACCTCCGGCAGCTGAGGCCGGTCGACCGCTCGAGCGGAGACCGACCGACACCCGTTCCGTCGCGTGCGGCGTGACCTCCACGTCACGCTCCACGCGACGGAACCGGGCCGGATGTGCCCGATTCGACCCGCCGCCGATGGGCCCCGCCCGCAGGGTCGCCGGTAGCGTTGGTCCCGTGAGCGCCACCGACCGACCCACCGAGGAGCGGAAGGCGGGGAAGGAGCGGTTCGGCGGGCTGCCGCCCGCCTTCCTGGTCGCCAGCGTGATCGGCTCCCTGGCGATCGCCCTGCTCGTCGCCACCTGGGTCGTCGACACCGACGACGGCGACGGCGCCACCGACACCATCAGCGCCCAGGACCTGGTCAACGCAGAGGCCTCCAACAAGGTCACGGTCACCGGCCAGCTCGAGGAGGGCGCCCCGGCACCGGCGGCGAGCTTCCCGTACCTCGACGGCACGCCCGGCACGATGGCCGACTTCGCCGGGGGCCCGCTGATCGTCAACTTCTGGGCATCGACCTGCGTCCCGTGCCGCCAGGAGATGCCGGCGTTCGAAGCACTTCACGCCGAGTACGGCGACCGGCTCACGATCCTCGGCGTCGACGTCGCCGAATCGGTCGAGAAGGGCCAGGCGTTCGCCCGGGAGATGGGCGTCACCTACCCCCTCGCACGCGACCCGCAGTCCAAGCTGCTGACGGCCTTCGGAGGGATCGCGCTGCCCCACACGATCGCGATCGACGCCGACGGCACGGTCGTGGCGGTGCGCAACAAGGCCCTCGACGAGGCGGACCTCCGCGGTCTGGCGGAGCTGGCCCTCGGATGAACGCGCAGCGCTTGGCGACCCTCTTCGGGGCCGGCATGGCGGCGACCGTCAACCCCTGCGGCTTCGCCCTGCTGCCGGCCTACCTGTCCTTCTACCTCGGGATGACCGACGACGGCGGCGCGTCCGACCGGACGCCGGCACCGCTCCAGGCCGTCAAGGTCGGGCTCGCCATGTCGGCGGGGTTCGTCACGGTGTTCGGAGTGATCGGCGTCGTCTGGAGCTCCATCTCGTCCGCGGTCGCGGAGCACCTGCCCTGGGTCTCGGTCGCCATGGGCGTCGCGCTGGTCGTGATGGGCATCGCGATGCTGGCGGGTCACCAGCCGATGGTGTCGCTGCCGAAGATGGCCGTGGGGAAGGGCGACGTGCAGGTGCGGTCGATGTTCCTCTTCGGGATGTCGTACGCCGTGGCCTCGCTGAGCTGCACGATCCCCCTGTTCGTCGGCGTGCTCGGGCTCAGCTTCGACGAGTCCTTCACCTCGGGGATCATCGGGTTCGCCACCTACGGGTTGGGCATGGGCGCCCTGGTCACCGTCCTCACGATCGCCGTCGCCCTCGCTCGCACCGGCATCGTGACGGCGATGCGGAGGGTCCTCCCGTGGATGACCCGCATCAGCGGCGGCCTCGTCATCGTCGGCGGACTGCTCGTGGCCTACTACGGCTGGGCCTCGACCCGCCCGACGGCCTCACGGGTGCAGCAGTGGCTGTACGACGTGCAGGGGTCGGTCACGAGCTGGATCAGCGACGTCGGCGCCCTCCGGGTCGGCCTGATGTGCGCCGTCGTGATCTGCGGCGCCGTCGCGATCGGCACGGTCATGCGCCGACGCACGGTCTCGTAGGTCGATCTGCGCCGTGCTGAGTGAGCTGCTCGCCCAGCCCGGCGTGACCGAGGAGTCCCGACTCGCCGGGCCGATCGGGATCATGGCGTTCCACGGTGGGTCGCTCGAGCGGATGACCGACGTGATCGCCGCGGCCGTGGCGGACCTGGTCGACGTCTCGACCTACGTGGTCCGCCAGCCCGAGACGCTCCGCTGGCACGTGCCGTCGCGCGAGTTCGACCCCGCGCACTCCCCGACCCTCGCGGCGTTCCTCGACCACGTCGACACCGCCGTCGCCGTGCACGGGTACGGACGCGACGGCATGTTCACGACGCTGCTCGCCGGTGGGTCGAACCGCGACCTCGCCGTGCACGTCGCGTCGGCGGTGGGCGACGCGCTGCCGGAGTACGAGGTCCGGCACGACCTCTCGACGATCCCGGAGGAGCTGCGCGGCCTCCACCCGGACAACCCCGTGAACCGCCTGCGGCACGGTGGCGTCCAGCTCGAGCTGCCGCCGAGGGTGCGCGGCCTCGGCCCCTACTGGGAGGGCCATGACGCCTCCGGGCTCCGTCCCCACACCGGGGCGCTCGTCGCCGGGTTGGCCCGAGCGCTCTCGACATGGTGAACTGCTGAGTCGTGGGCTCGTTCCGGTCAGCACTCGACGAGACCTTTCCCGGGTCTCTGCCGGCAGAGGAGTACCTCGCCCGTGTGAAGGCCGACGTCGAGGCCATGGGGTACACCCGGGAGCGGACGTTGGCGATGGTCTCGATCTGCCGCGACGAGCTGACCACCCCGTTCTTCGAGATGATCGAGCGCGACTGGGGCAATGCGTTCACGCTCGCCGGTCTGGGCGGGGTGCCGGCGCTCGGCTGGACCGGATGGCAGGCGGCGCTCGCCCACATCCCCGACGACCACGACCGGGGCCACGTGCTCGTGCTGGGCTTCCCGCACATCGGCATCGAGGAGGACGGGACGATCGGCGTGACCATCCGTCCGGGCCAGGATCACCCCACCACCACGTGCGGCGCCCTCTCGGCCATCGTGGCGAACGCCGCAGCGGGCACCCTGCCGACCGAGGTGGATCCCGACGACTTCGAGGCCACGCGGCTGGCCCTCCGCCTCGTGGACCCTCGGCTCCCGGCGCCGTCGCTCGTCGACCTCACGATCGGAGCGCTCGACGCACTCGAGGTCGACCTGTGGCGTGCACTCGACCGGTTCGAGGTGTGGCGCCAGCACGACGTCACCGTGTGGTGCGGCGTGCAGATCCACGGTCACGGCGACGACTGGATCTGGCCACGGGACGCCTGGCACACGGGCGCCGACGGCCATCGCCGTCGCGTCGCCGGCGCCAACACCTGACCCCACCCGTTCTGTTCCAGGCTGAGCAGCGCTGGTGATGCTCTCGCTGGAACAGAACGGCGAGATCAGGGGGCGAGGCGGTCGATCGTCCAGCCGTCGACGGCGCGCCGGTAGCGGAGGCGATCGTGCAGGCGTGACGGTCGTCCCTGCCAGAACTCGAACCGCTCGGGGACGACCTCGATGCCACCCCAGAAGTCGGGTCGGGGCACGTCCCGGCCGGCGAACCGCTCCTCGACCTCGGTGACCGCTGCCACGAGCTGGTCACGACCCTCGATCACCTCGCTCTGCGGCGACGCCCAGGCACCGATCTGACTCCCGCGGGGCCGCCCGGCGAAGTACGCATCCGCCGCTGCGTCGTCGACCGCTCGGGCGACGCCCTCGACCCGCACCTGCCGCTGGAGGTCCAGCCAACCCAGCTGCAGCGCGCAGCGGGGCTCGGCGGCCAGCTCCCGGGCCTTGTCGGAGCGCAGGTTCGTGAAGAACACGAGGCCCTCCTCGGTGATCTGCCGGAGCAGCACGGCTCGCGAGCGGGGCCGCCCGTCGGGGGCGACGGTCGACACGACCATCGCGGTGGGCTCCGTCACCCCGGCCGCCTCCGCGTCGTCGAGCCAGCCCCGCAGCTGGTCGAAGGGGTCGGCGGCCGCGCCCTCCTCGGTGAGGACACCGAGGTCGTAGGTGGATCGGGCGCCCTTCCATGCCGCCGGGCCGGGCACCACGGAGGCAGGATCGACGCCGGACATCACCCGATCCGTTCGAGGCCCCGCATGTAGGGCCGGAGCACCTCCGGGACCACGACCGACCCGTCGGGCTGGCGGTAGGTCTCGACGATGCCGGCCCACACGCGCGGGACGGCCAGCGCCGAACCGTTGAGCGTGTGGCAGACCTCCGTGCCCTTGCCCGTGGTCGGCCGGTACCGGACGTTCGCCCGCCGGGCCTGGTAGTCCGAGAACCACGACACCGACGAGACCTCGAGCCACCGGTCCACGCCGGGGGCGTACACCTCGAGGTCGAACGTGCGGGCCGCCGAGTTGCCGAGGTCGCCGGCGCAGAGGTCGAGCACCCGGTACGCGAGGCCGAGGTCCACGAGGATCCCCTCGGCCCGGGCGAGGATCTCGGCGTGCAGGTTGGCCGCCTGGTCCGGCGTGGCGTACGCCAGGATCTCGACCTTGTCGAACTCGTGCACGCGCAGCAGGCCGCGCGTGTCCTTGCCGGCCGAGCCCGCCTCACGGCGGAAGCACGAGGTGTGGGCCATGAAGCGCATGGGCAGCGATGCCTCGTCGAGGATCTCGTCACGTGCCAGCGAGGTGAGCGGGACCTCGGCGGTCGGGATCGCCCACAGGTCGTCGCGCTCCAGGTGGTAGGCGTCGTCGATGAACTTCGGCAGGTGGCCGGTCGACACCATCGTGGCGGTCCGCACGAGCGTGGGCGGCCGCACCTCCTCGTACAGGTCGGCGTTGCGGTCCAGCGCGAGCTGGCACAGGGCACGCACGAGCGCAGCGCCGGCCCCCCGGTACATCACGAACATGGACCCGGAGAGCTTGGCGCCGCGCTCGAGGTCGAGGATGCCGAGCGCCTCGCCGGTGTCCCAGTGCGGCACCCGCTGGTGCTCGCCGTACGCCCCCGGGTCGTAGCCCTCCATCCGCACGACGACGTTGTCGGCCTCGGTCGCGCCGTCGGGCGCGTCGTCGGCGGCGAGGTTCGGCAACCGCAGCAGCAGCTCCCGGAGCTCCTCGGCGACCGTGTCGGCCTCGGCGTCGAGGTGCTTCTCGTGCTCGCCCAGCGTGCGGCTCTCGGCCTGCAGCTCGGCGCCCTCCTCCCGCTGCCCGTCACGGAACAGCTGCCCGACCTCGGCGCTGATCGTCCGGATGCGCGCTCGCAGCTCGTCGCGCTCGATCGTGAGCGCGCGCACCCTGCCGTCCAGCTCGATCACCTGGTCGGCGAGCGACGGGTCCTCCCCCCGGCGGGCCAACCCCGCCCGCAGCGAGTCGGGATCGGTTCGGAATCGACGGACGTCCAGCACGGTGCCGAGGGTAGTGGCGCTCGGGCGCCCTACCGGGCGGCGGCGGCGAGCTCCGAGGCCCGGGCGGCCGTCAGGCAGCTGCCCACCACCTCCCGCGTCCTGCTCGCCGCGGGCTCCGGGGTCTCGAGCAGCGCCGGCAGCTCGGCGTCCTCCACCGACGACACGGCGGCATCGACCATGCAGGCGACCTCGTCGGCGTGCAGGCCGCTCGCCGTCCAGAGCGCCGACAGCACGCCCGACAGGGCCGACCGCAGCTCCGACGGCGGCACCCGGCTCATGTCGGGTGCCGAGCCCATCTGCAGCGTCGAGGGATCGACGCACGCGGCGAACGCCTCGGGCGGGATGGCCGACATGACGGTGGCGGGGCCCAGGCCCTGGGCGTCGGGTCGGTCCGGCACCGAGGTCACCACGCACGACGCCTGGTCGGACGTGAAGCCGATGGCCTGCAGCTGCACCCTCATCAGGAGGTCGGAGGTCGCACGGTCGAGCGTCGTGGTCCGTGCGATCGACTCGATCCGGGCGGCGATCGCGTCGAGGTCCTCGTCGGGCACCTGGCTCCCGTCGACACCGACCACGGGGACGGCCGTCGTGGTGGCCGACCGGGGCGTGGCGACCGGCACCGGGTCGTCGTCGGAGCAGCCCGCAGCCCCCAGCACGCCGACGAGAACGAGCAGGACCACGACCCGGCGACGCACGGGGCGAGCCTACGCCCCGCACAACGGGTGGAACGTAGGGTCGCGGGATGGCCCGCACCTCCCTGGGGATCCTCTTCGACCTCGACGGCACGATCTGGGATTCGATGCCCGGCATCCTCCGCTCCCTCGAGCACGCCCTGCGCGAGGTCGGGATGGAGCCGCCGCCCGAGGCCGAGCTCGTGAACCACATCGGCCCACCCCTGACGGTGATGCTGGCGGAGGTCGGGGTCCCCGAGGACCTCGTCGACACGGCCCGGGACCGCTACCGCGAGCGGTACCACGAGGTCGGCGTGTTCGAGTGCTCGCTGTACGACGGCGCCCTCGCGGCCCTCGACGAGCTCCGGACGGACGGCCACCACCTCGCCACGGCCACCTCGAAGGGCGAGGTGGCGACGCTGATGATGCTCGACCACTTCGACCTGACGTCGCGCTTCGACGTCGTCGCCGCGGCCTCGATGGACGCGTCCAGCCACTCGAAGGCCGCGGTCATCGGGAAGGCCCGCACCGGACTCGCCGAGTTGGGCATCCGCCCCCGGTGGATGATCGGCGACCGGCGCTATGACATCGAGGGCGGGCGCGGGCTGGACCTGGTGACCGTCGGCGTCACCTGGGGGTACGCGCCGGCCGGCGAGCTCGAGGCGGCCGGCGCCGACCACGTCGTCGACGACTTCGGCGGCCTCCTCCACGTGCTGTCGGGTGCCGAGGTGCGGCGCTGACGATCCCACCGGGCGGGGGCGACGGTTGGGGAGGCTCCCGACCGCAGCGGTAGCGTGCCCGGCGTGCCCACGGTGGAGGTCGATCAGCTCGTCGTCCGGTACCGGAGCACCGAGGCGGTGTCCCAGCTGACGTTCACCGCCGACGAGGGCGCCGTCACGGTCGTCCTCGGGCCGAACGGTGCCGGGAAGACCTCAACGATGGAGTGCCTGGAGGGCTACCGCGTCCCGACCGCGGGGCGGGTGCGCGTGGCGGGGCTCGACCCGATCCGCGATCACCGCGAGGTGAGCCGGACGATCGGCGTGATGCTCCAGAACGGCGGCGTCTACACCGGCATCCGCCCGCCCGAGGTGCTCCGCCTGTTCGCGTCGTACTACCCCGACCCCCGCGACCCGGACGAGCTGCTCGAGACCGTCGGCCTCGGCCACCGCCGCCGGGCCACCTGGCGGTCGCTCTCGGGGGGCGAGCAGCAGCGCCTCTCCCTGGCGCTCGCGCTGGTCGGGAGGCCGCGTATCGCGTTCCTCGACGAGCCCACCGCGGGCGTCGACCTGCAGGGCCGGCAGCTGATCCGGGATCTCGTACGCTCGCTCGCCGACGACGGCGTGTGCGTGGTCCTGACCACCCACGACCTCGACGACGCCGAGGCCCTGGCCGACCGCATCGTCATCATCGACGGGGGCCGGGCCGTCGCCGACGGGTCCCCCGACGAGCTGCTCAGCGCCGAGCACGCCGACCACTTCTCGTTCCGGGCCGCGCCCGGGCTGGACGTCGTCGCACTCGGCATCGCCATCGACGTGCCCGTAACCGAGCGGAGCGCCGGCGACTACCGCGTCGCTGCGCGGCCGACCCCCGCCGTCGTCGCCGCGGTGACGAACTGGCTGGCCGCGCAGGACCAGCTGCTCGGCGACCTCCGGGCGGGCCGGCAGCGCCTCGACGACGTGTTCCTGCGCCTCACCGGGGAGCAGTCGCCCGCGGAGGAGCGGGGCGGACGTCGACGGGGTCGCGGTGGGCGTCGTGGCCGGGGTGCCCGACCTGACGCCGACGAGGTGGACGGATGAAGGCGCTGCTCGCACAGGCGAGGACCGAGCTGGTGCTGTCGCTGCGCCAGGGCGAGCAGCTGCTCGTGTCCCTCGGCATCCCGCTCGGGGTCCTGCTGTTCTTCTCACGGGTCGAGGTGATCGAGGCGACGGGCTTCGCACGGCCCCTCGACTTCCTCGCACCGGGGGTGCTGGCGCTCGCCGTGATGTCGTCGGCGCTCGTCAGCCTCGGGATCGGCACGGGCTTCGAGCGCTACTACGGCGTGCTGAAGCGCCTCGGTGCGACACCGCTCGGTCGCCCTCGCCTGGTGGGCGCCAAGATCCTCATGGTCCTGCTGACCGAGGCCGTGCAGTTCGCGGTGCTCGTGCCGGTCGGGCTGCTCATGGGGTTCGAGCCGCGCTCGGGGTGGCTCGCCGTGGCGGGAGCGACGGCGCTGGGCACCGCTGCCTTCGCCGGGCTGGCCCTCCTCATGGCGGGCACGCTGTCGGGCCCGTTGAACCTGGCGCTCTGCAACGGCGTCTACCTGATCCTCCTGGCGACCGGCGGGATGATGGTCCCGTTCGAGAAGCTGCCCGACGCCGTCCAGTGGGTGGCCCGGGTCCTGCCTGCCGCGCCGCTGGCCGACGTGATGATCGGCTCCCTCAGCCCCGGCCAGCAGGTCCACGGCTGGTCATGGCCGGTGTTGGCCGCGTGGGCGGTCGTCCTCCCGGCGCTGGCGGCGTGGCGGTTCCGCTGGGACCCGGACCACTGACGGCTGCCGGGCCCGGTCAGACGGGCTCGTCGACCCGATCGGCGGGCTTCGACGGGACGAGCTTGCCGCGGAACTGGTTGTTCGGCGTGCGGTCCTGACCCACCCAGCGGAAGAAGATCACGAGGATGAGGGCCCAGAGGTAGAAGCCTCCGGTGATCTTCATCATCACCCCGGCGAGCTGCTGGTCCGCCGTCACCGACAGGCCGAACAACCGGGGCCCGTGGTCGTAGCCCGTGTACACGACGCCCTCGGACGCGGTGAGCCACGACGACGGGATCGTGGGGATCACCGACAGCAGGAAGATGTGGACCATCTGCGCCGGCGGCGACACCCGCATCTCGGGGAACGGCCCGAACACGGGGACCCACGCGAGCAGGGAGGTGCCGACCACCAGGATGTGGAACGTGTAGTGGAGCGGACCGGACTGGATGCTGTTGTTCACCGCCCACGTCCAGTGGGTGAACGCGATGACGGCGTTGTAGGCGATCGCCGCGGGGATCGGCCGGGCGAGCCGGCGGAACCACTTCATCACCCGGCCGTCGCCCAGGATCAGACGCCCGAGCCACTCGGGTGTGGCCAGCAACATGATCGGCGGCACCACCACCGAGTAGAGGAGGTGCTGCAGCATGTGGACCGAGTACAGGCGCTCCTCGGAGACGTCGTGGATCGGCCAGTCCGACGCCAGCCAGAGCAGCGCCACGCCCGCGAGGAACCACCGCTTCTGCGCCGCGGTGATCGGCTGGCCACCTCGCGCCACGACCGTGGGCTCGATGACCTTCGAGGTGTAGAGGCCGAGTGCGATCAGCCCTGCGATCAGCAGCCAGATCTCAGGATGAGGCTGCCACGAGGGGAGAGCGGACTCGGCGAGCACGTCTCGCTACCCACCTGCCGGGATCACCGGCGGTGCCTCGGTCGGCGGCGGCGGCAGCGGCTTCGCCCGGGGCGGATCCCGGAACTCCTCGGTCCCGGAGCTCGTCCAGAAGACCAGGCTGCTGAGCGCCGCGATGTAGACGCCGACGGCGAGGACCAGGCCCGCGAAGAACACGTTGCGGAGGACCTTCGCGTCGAACTTCAGGTGCATGAAGTACATGGCGACCGTGACGAACTTGATCGCCATCATGATGATCAGCGCCGCCGCGGTGAGCGGGCCCTCTTCCCACCAGTAGGTCGAGATCTCGAGCGCGGTGAGGACGGCGAGGAACAGGCCGACCTTCCAGTAGGTGATGTCGGTCGGATGGCCGTGGACACCCTCGTGGGCGTCGTGGGTTTCCTCTGCGTGCTCGGCAACGGCCGTCATGTCGTGGTCCTCGGGCGCTCGGAGATCATCGGGGTCTCGCTCACTTGATCAGGTAGACGACGGTGAAGATCAGGATCCAGATCACGTCGACGAAGTGCCAGTACAGGCCGACGATCTCGACCGACTCCGCCGTGGGCTTGCGCGCCCGGAACGTCAGCCCGAGCAGCGAGAGCAGCATGACCACGCCCAGCGTGACGTGGACGCCGTGGAAGCCGGTCAACGTGTAGAACGCGGAGGTCGACACGTTGGACGTGTAGCCCGCGCCCTTGGCGACGAACTCGGTGAACTCGTAGACCTGGCCGGCCACGAACACGGCGCCGAGCGACGCGGTGGTCGCCAGCCACAACCGGAGCTTGTCGCTCTGGTGGCGGGCAGCGGCCGTCACGGCGAACACCATGGTCAGCGAGCTGGCGAGGAGCACGAACGAGCTGACCGACGTGAAGCCGATGTCGAACAGGTCCGAGATCTTCACGGCGTTGCCGACGCGGGCGGTGTCGAGCGCGTCGCGCACCTCGACCGCGCCCGGGCGGTTCTTGTAGAGGAGGTAGGTCGAGATCAGCCCGCCGAACAGCAGGCACTCGGACCCGAGGAACACCCACATCCCGAGCTTCTCGTTCGAGATGCCCGTGATGGTGACGTGGGCGTCGTGCTCGTGATCGTCGGTCACCGCCTGAGCAACAGCGACATCGGTCATTGCGGAGCCTCCTCGAGCTCGGGGGCTGCGCCGCCGTCGGCGGCCTCGGCCTCTTCCTCGACGGCGATCTCCGCGGTCGTCATGTGCTCGTCACCCTGGTGGTGACCGTGCGGAGCTTCGGGATCGGTCGACGGCTCGATGACCCAGCCGTACACGCCGGCGATCACGAGGGCGCCGCCCAGGACCGCCCAGCCGAGGTTGAAGATGATGCCGTAGCCGACGAAGGGCAGCCCGAGGGCCAGCACCATCGGCCAGTAGGACGGCGACGGGAGGTGCACGTCCTCGGCGTCACCCTTCTGCACGACGTCCTCCATCGCGGCGATCCGCACGAGACGACCCTCTTCGTCGTGGCCGTACTTGCGGTGCCAGAACTCGTCGAACTCGGTGACCTCGGGGACGTGGTCGTAGTTGTGCTCGGGAGCGGGCGACGGGATCATCCACTCGAGGCCACGTGCGTCCCACGGGTCCGGGCCCGGGTTCACGGCCGTGCGCTTGTGCGCCCGGTAGCTGGCGATGATGTTGGCGAAGAACATCAGGAGGCTCACCGCGATGGTGAAGGCCCCGATGGTCGCCACGAGGTTCCAGAAGTTGAAGCCCTGGCCCTCGCTGTAGGTGAAGATCCGGCGGCTCATGCCCTGCAGGCCGAGGATGTGCATCGGACCGAACGTCAGGTTGAAGCCGATGAGCATCACCCAGAAGTTCCACTTCCCGAGCTTCTCGCCGAGCAGGTAGCCGAACATCTTCGGCCACCAGAAGTAGAAGCCGCCGAAGATGCCGAGCAGCGCACCGCCGAACAGCACGTAGTGGAAGTGGGCGACGATGTAGTACGTGTCCGTCTGCTGCGTGTCGGCCGGGGCGAAGGCGTGGGTCACGCCCGAGAGGCCACCGATGGTGAACATCGTGACGAGGCCGACCTCGAACAGCATCGCGGTGGTGAACTTCAATCGGCCGCCCCACATGGTGGCCAGCCAGTTCAGGATCTTCACGCCGGTCGGGACCGCGATGAACATCGTCGAGAGCGAGAACGCCATGACCGACATCGGGCCCATGCCCGAGGCGAACATGTGGTGCGCCCACACGCCCCAGCCCATGAAGCCGATGGCGATGCCCGAGAACACCATGAAGGGGTAGCCGAAGATCGGCTTGCGGCTGAAGACCGGGATGATCTCCGATGCGATGCCGAAGCTCGGCAGGATCATGATGTAGACCTCCGGGTGCCCGAAGATCCAGAACAGGTGCTCCCACAGCATGGGATCGCCGCCGAGCGAGGCGTTGAAGAAGTTCGACCCGAAGAGGCGGTCGAACGTGAGCAGGAACAGCGCCACCGAGATCACGGGCACGGCGAACAGCAGCAGGAACTGCGTCACCAGCGTCATCCAGGTGAAGACCGGCAGCTTGAACCAGGTCATGCCCGGCGCCCGCATGTTGATCACGGTGACGATCAGGTTGATCGCGGAGACCAGCGACGAGATGCCGACGATCTGCAGGCCCACTGCGTAGAAGTCGATGCCGTGGCCCGGCGAGAACAGCACGCCGTTGTTCGGCGCGTAGTTGAACCAGCCGCCGTCGGCGCCGCCGCCGAGGAACCACGACGTGTTGAAGAAGATGGATCCCGAGATCCAGATCCAGAAGCTCAGGGCGTTCAGGCGGGGGAACGCCACGTCCCGGGCGCCGATCTGGAGGGGCAGCAGGTAGTTGGCGAAGGCCGAGGCGAGCGGCATGACCACGAGGAACACCATGGTCACGCCGTGCATCGTGAAGACCTGGTTGTACAGGTCGGCCGAGAGCACCTTCAGGCCGGGCCGCGCGAGCTGCGTCCGGATCAGCAGCGCCTCGATGCCGCCGACCAGGAAGAAGAACATGGCGCCGACGCCGTACATGATGCCGATCTTCTTGTGATCGACGGTGAAGACCCAGCTGCGCCAGCCGGTGGGGTGCACCGGACGGGCGAAGATGCCGAGGGGTCGCTTGGCCGTTGCCTCGGCTCCGGAGGGGAGCTCGAGCGGGGTGCGAGCGTTGACGAGTGCCATGGTGTCCCTTGGGTCTCGGTTACTTCAGTTCCGAGAGATACACAACGAGCTTGCGGATCTCATCTTCGGGCAGGTTCAGGTTGGGCATGCCGCGGTTTGCGTCGGCAGCCATCGGCTTCATGCCGGGAGGGTTGCGGAGCCAGTCGCCGAGGTTCGCCTCGTTCGGCGCACCCTCGGGAGCGACACCCGCATCGGAGCCGCCGCCCTCGTGGAGGTCGAACATGCCACCGGCGAACCGGTTGCGGCTCATGAGGTGGGTCAGGTTCGGCGCGTTGCCGGCGATGAGCGGGTGCAGGGCGCCGCGGTAGTCGGGGTCGGGCGTGTCGTGGTCGAGCCGCTCACCGTTGTTGTCGTAGCCGTTGACCTGGTGGCAGCTGGCGCACTTCTGGAAGAAGATCTCCTTGCCGGCGGCCGCCTCGGAGCCCTCGTCGGGCTCGACGGCCGGGGACAGCTGGTTCTGCACCCAGGTGTCGTAGTCGGCCTCGGACAGCGCCTTCACCTGCATGCGCATGTAGGCGTGGGAGAGGCCGCAGTACTCGGTGCACTGGCCCTCGTAGATCCCCGGCTCGTCGGCGGTGATCGCCCAGTGGTGGACGCGGCCGGGCACGGCGTCCTTCTTGCCGCTGAGGGCGGGGATCCAGAACGAGTGGATCACGTCGTTCGACCGGATGTTCAGACGGACGGTGGTGCCGGCGGGGATCACCAGCTGGGACGCCGTGATGATGTCGTACTTGTCGTCGCCGTTGGTGTCGTAGCGGAACTCCCACCACCACTGCTGGCCGATGACGTCGACCTCCATCGGCGCGTCGCGCTGGTCGTTCTCGAGCTGCCAGATGACCCGCACGTTGTCGATGGCGAGGAACGCGAGGAGCACCGCCGGCAGGATCGTCCAGCCCCACTCGAGCGGGGTGTTGCCGTGCCGCTGCACCGGCTCGTCGACGCCGTCCTGGTCGTGGCGACGACGGCGGTAGCGGATCGCCAGCATGATGACCGCGGCGTTCACGAGGACGAACACCACGCCGGCCACGATGAAGATCGGCACCGCGAGGTTGTGGATCTCCTGGGCCTGCTCGCCCTTGGGGTTGAGCGTCGTCAGCGGGCGGCCGTCGTCGTCGGTGATGCCGCAGCCGGTGAGGACGAGCCCGAGCGCGACCGCTGCGCCGATCCACAGGGCGCGAGGGTTCCGGATCCGGTTCATCGTCACTCAGTCTCTCCCAGCTCCACGGCGATGGCCGAATTGGCCGGCGCGCCCGTCTCGATCTGCTCGGCCGCGGGGTGCGGCTCGTGGCCCTCGTGCTCCGGGGCGCCCGCGATGGCGCCACCGATGCCCATGGCCAGCACGGCCACGGCGAACAGCACTGCGGCGGCGACGCCCACGGTGCGCTTCACCTGCGGCTGTGCGCTCAGGATGATGGCCCCCACGAAGACGACGGCGGCCAGCGCCGTGGCCACGACCATCGCACCCACGCCGGTGGTGGCGATGAAGATGCGGGAGAGGCTGAACATCACGACGGCCACCCCGAGGATGCCGGCGAGCGGCACCTCGATCGGGTGCATCAGGCGGCCGCGGACCGTCTTGTTCACGGCGGGGTCGCCGGTGGCGGAGTCGGCCCAGACCTCGACGGCCCACTCGGTGCCGGCCATCACGGCCACGACCACCGCGACGACGAACAGCGGCGGGGAGGCCGCCAGCCCGATGATGCCTGCAGCCGCAGCGACGGCGAGGATGATCGGCCAGAAGCTGAGGCCGGCGGGCGCCACGATCGCCGGCGCGCCCTCCGCGCCGTCGAGCTCGGCCAGCGCCTCGGGGTCACCGTCACGGAAGAACGACGTGGCGAGGCCGAGGCCGAAGGAGGAGGCGGCGAACGCCATGAGCACCGTGTAGCCGACGTGGTCGCCGACGCCGCCCTTGTAGCCGAGCGTCAGCGGGCCGAGCAGGGCGTCGACCGCCCCGTCGCCCGTGAGGACGTGGATGACGCCACCGTGGTCCAGGCCGTTGGTGATGATGCCGTACACGACGGCGGCCAACAGGCCGACGCCTGCGAGGCCGTAGAAGAACTTCGAACCGGTGCTGACCATGATCCCTCGGCTCTACTTCATGATGTACACGGCCAACCAGAGGACCGAGTACAGCGCGACGTTGACGTGCCAGAACAGTGCTGCCGACGACACGGCGTCCGTGTTCCGGCTGGAGAAGTTGCCACCGAGCGCCCGGAGGGTCACCACGGCGAGGAAGAGGATGGCGGCACCGACCATGGCGAGGTGAGCCCCGACGACCCCGTAGAAGTACGGACCCTCCGCCTGGCTCATCATCAGCCCGACCTCACCGAGGAGGAACCACGTCTGGTTGATGAAGGCGAGGCCCATCAGCATGGCGATGGCGAGGGCGAGGTACGTGTGGCCCCGGTCGTCCCGACGCATCGAGTACACCGCCCACTGCGCGGCGACGGCGCCGATCAGGAGGGTGCCGAACTGCACGTTCGGCTGGGTCAGCGGGATGTTGTTCTCGCTGAGCCAGAGGGACCGCTGACCGCTGCGGGCCTCGAGGTAGAGGCCCACGAGGGTGAGGATGAGGATGGCCCATCCGGCAGCGGCGAACGCCGTGCCGAAGAGGACCTGGCGCCGGCGCGGCAGCACGGGAGCCGGCGCGTCGACCGGGATCAGGCTCATCAGGAGGCCTCCTCGTTGGCGGCGAGCAGCGGGTAGGGCGACTCGACGGTGGCGGGCACGGCGGATGCCTCGGCCCATTCGAGCGTGGCGCCGCGACCCCAGGGGTCGGCGAGGAGCGTGTCGCCGCGTGACGCACCACGCCGAGCCTTGAGCCCGCCGGCGAGCGTCCCGAGGGCGGCGAGGGCCAGCAGCGCGGCGCCCACGGCCGAGATGACGGCGAAGGCCCGGGGATCGGTGCCCGCATCGTTGGCGATCAGGAGGCCGAGCACGAGCTGGCCGAGGCCGAGCAGCGCGCCCCCACCCAGGACCGCGAGGGTCATCCCCTTGGCGGGCGCCTCGGGCAGCTGGTCACCGAAGGTGAGTCCCGCCCAGAGGTGGGCGCCGCCGAGGCCGCCGGCGAGGGCGGCACCGAGGACGAAGTACAGCTGCGCCTGGGACAGCTCGGCGGTGCCGAAGCCGACGAGCTGTCCGTGACCGATCTGGTCGATCGCCATGAGCAGGCCGGTCAACGCCGCGAGGAGCAGCAGCAGGAGGGCAGCGATCGCGTAGCCCAGCGGGGAGATCAGCTTCGCCCGGTTCTGGCGGACGGTGTCGCCGACGGCGCCGAGGAGGCCGAGGAGCGGCAGCGCCGCTGCGGCCGAGACCAGCACCCAGATGAGCGTCGAGCGGGCGGTGTCGGTCTGGGCCCAGGCCCCGAAGGACAGCAGGCCGGCCGCCCCGATCATCACCTGGACCGCACCACGGAACCGCTGACGGCCGCCGGCAGCGACCGCGACGCTGTCGAGGACGATGCCCAGCACCGGCAGGGCGACGATGTACACGGACGGCTGCCGGAAGAGCCAGCTGACGGCCTCGACGCCGTTCACCGCCAGGTCCGTCGGCGTCGGCCGGGCGATGTGGACGAGGATGATGCGGGCGAGCACGGCGGGCAGGGTCAGCACCCAGAGCCCGGCGGTGACGACCATGGAGAAGGAGAAGAACGGGACGTCCCGCAGCCCCATGCCCAGCGGGCGGAGCGTCAGCACGGTGACCGCCACGCACACGGCCCCGGCGGCGAGGGACACCAGCAGGCCGGCGACTGCGAGGTTGCCGAGCCGGGCCATGTCCTCGTTGGCGCCACCGTACGAACCGTCGGCGGCGACCGACACCACGAAGAGCACGGCGGAGAGCAGCCAGGTCCAGTTGGCGAAGGCCGACAGCCGGGGGAAGGAGATGGCCGGCGAGCCCACCTGACGGGGGACCACGACGGTGGCCAGGCCCAGGAGGAGGGGCATGACGCCGCAGAGCATCAGCCCGATCGGCGCGTTCTGCGCCAGGCGCAGCACGACGGACTCGTCGAGGATGCCGGTGCCGGCGATGCCGTTGTCGAGCACTGCGGTGTCGAGGTGTGCGAGCGCCAGCACCGCCGCCGAGGCCAGCGCCAGGAAGAGCGACGTGCCGACCACCACTCGACCCACGGTGAGGTGGTCGGTCGCACCGAGGACCCGCTCCGCGGCGGTGGGCGTCGAGGGTGCGGCCACGGTCGTGTCGTGCTCGTCGAGCGCAGGCGTAGCTGTGTGGGTCATTGCCATCAGTGGTGCCTCGAGGCCTGTGGTGCGGGGCGGCCACCGGGGTGGTGCGCCTCGCACGGGTCGATGAGGGACAGAACGCTCGGACAATACCGAACCCCGGTCAGCGGCACGAAAACCGCCCCGTCGGGCTCAGAGTCCGTGCGCAACGAGCTGATCGACGGCCATCGCGCCGAACAAGAGGGTGACGTAGGTGATGGACCACGAGAACATGCGGATCGCCATCTGCGGCGTCGGGCGGCGCAGCAACGCCACGCAGAACCACGTGAAGACGGCGCCGGTGGCGAGCGCCGTCACCAAGTAGATGGCGCCGAGGTCGGCGACCGGCGCGAGCACGAGGGTGCACGCCCAGAGGGCCAGCGTGTAGCCGAGGCTCTGGAGGGCGACGGTCCGGGCCGCAGCCACCGACGGGAGCATGGGCACGTCGGCACGGGAGTAGTCGTCGCGGTACTTGAAGGCCAGCGCCCAGGTGTGGGGCGGCGTCCAGAGGAAGACGATCCCGAAGAGGACGAGCGGCGCCCAGCCCAGCCCGTTCGTCACCGACGACCAGCCGACGAGCACGGGCACGGAGCCCGCCGCGCCGCCGATCACGATGTTCTGGCGGGTCGAGCGCTTGAGCCAGAGCGTGTACACGAACACGTAGAAGGCGGTGGCCGACAGCGCCAGCACCGCGGACAGCAGGTTGACGAAGCCCCAGAGCCACACGAACGACAGGGCTTCCAGGGCCAGGGCGAAGATCAGGGCCGCCTGCGGGCTCATCACGCCGGTGACGAGCGGGCGGTCCTTCGTCCGGTTCATCAGGGCGTCGATGTCGCGGTCCACGACCATGTTGATGGCGTTGGCGCCACCCGCCGCGAACGTGCCGCCGACGACCGTGGCGAACACCAACCACAGCGAGGGCAGGCCGCGCTCCGCGACGATCATCACGGGGACGGTCGTGACCAGCAGGAGCTCGATGATCCGGGGCTTCGTGAGCGCCACGTAGCCGCCGATCCGCCGACCGAGCGTCGACGGCGCTGCGGTCACGGTGATCGTCGCCATCGCTGGTCAGGCTAGGCACCCCCGTCGTGGCAGGGCCAACCCGCCGCATGGCCCCGGGCAGGGCGACGAACCTAGCCTGTCCCCATGCAGCTCTCCCCCGAGCGCTACCGCAGCATCTGCGTCGTCGCACTGTGGTCGCTCTGCGGCATCATCGTCACCGGAGCCGCCGTCCGCCTCACCGGATCGGGCCTCGGGTGCTCCGACTGGCCCACCTGCGAGCCCGGCCGGTTCACCCCGCACTCGGCGAGCGAGCTCGAGCCCATGGTCGAGTTCGTGAACCGTCTGATCACGGGCGTGGTGTCGCTGGCCGTCATGGCGGCCGTGGCCGGATCGCTGTTCGTGCGGCCTCGGCGGCCCGAGCTCACGCGCTGGTCGCTCGCCCTCGTCGCCGGTGTGGCGGCGCAGGCGATCATCGGTGCCTTCGTCACGAAGTCCGAGCTCGCCTACTCGGTCGTCGCCGTCCACTTCCTGGCGTCGATGGTGCTCGTGTGGGCAGCGCTGGTGCTCGTCGACCGCGCCGGGCGCGAGCCCGGCGGGCCACGTCGCCGCATCCCGGGCTGGGCCCGGTGGCTGCTGACCGCGGCGGTCGCCGTGCTCCTCACCGGCCCCGTGGTCACCAGCGCCGGACCGCACGCCGGCGACGAGCACGTCGAGCGCCTCCCCATCGACCTCGGCCTCACCGTGCGAGCCCATTCGACGTCGGTGTGGATCCTCTGCCTGTCGGTCGCCCTCGTGGCGTGGCGGCTGCGGCAGCACCCGTCGGCGCTGCTGCGGCGGCGGTCGGGCGACCTCCTCCTGGGCGTCGTCGCCCAGGGCGGGCTCGGCTACCTCCAGTACTTCACGGGCGTGCCGGCGGTGATGGTCGGCGCGCACGTCGCGGGGGCGACCCTCGTGTGGGTGCTCGTCGTGCGGCTCGCGCTCGCTGCGGGCGACCCGGCCCACCCCCGAGCCCCCCCGCCGCACCCGCCCCCCGCGCCGCCCCCCCCCCCCCCCCCCCCCCCCC
>JAEZFI010000027.1 GCA_023437745.1 Actinomycetes bacterium | reverse complement strand
GTGCCGGCCGCCGTCGTGGCCGCCCTCGCCGGGGTCGGGGTGTCGCTCACGGCGCCCCACCTCGACCTCGCCCCGTACCCCGTGGAGGTCGTCGACCGGCTCGAGGCGCGGGGGTGGATCGCGGAGCCGTCGGTGCGGGTGGCGGCGGTGGACTGGGTCGGCGCCTACCTGGAGCTGCGCCATGGCGAACGGGCGAACGTCTTCATCGACGACCGAGCCGAGGTGTTCGGACCCGACCTGTACGCCGACCACCGCGACCTGCTCCTCGGGGCAGCACGCTGGCGGGAGGTGCTGGACGCGCACGACGTGGACGTCGTCGTCTGGCACGAGGACGGACCGCTGGCTCGTCGGCTCGGCGGCGACGCCGGGTGGCGCGAGGTCCAGCGGTCAGGCGGATTCGCGGCGTGGTGCCGCGTCGGCGGCCCGGCCGGCTGCTGACCCGTCGTCGGCGCCCGCTGCGGCAAGCTCCCGGATGGTCGCCTCGACGCGTGCGTTGAGCGCCCTCGCGTCCTCGCCGTCGCCGGCGCGCAGCGGCGCACCGATGCGCACGGTGACCGGGTGCCGCCGGGGCCAGCTCCGACCCTTGGGCAGCACCCTGTGCACCCCGTCGAGGTGCACGGGCACGACCGGGACATCGGCCCGCCGGGCGATCCACGCCGCCCCCGGCTTGAACGGGGCCATCTCGCCGTCGGCGCTCCGACCGCCCTCGGGGTAGATGAGGAGGCACCAGCCCTCGCCCAGCAGGCGGTGGCACTCCTCCAGCGTGGAGCGGCTCACCTTGGCGCGGTCGACGGGGATGGCGCCGATGAAGAGGGCCGAGCACAGCGTGGTGAACCGGCCGGTGAAGAAGTAGTCCGCCGCGGCAGCGACGACGATCCGACGGCGGACGCGGCGGGGGAGCGAGGTGAGGAGCACCATCGTGTCGGCGTGGCTGGTGTGGTTGGCGACCACGACGACGGGGCCGTCGAGCCCGTCGAGGTGCTCGGTCCCGTGCACCGTCGTCGGCGCCCACGTCGACCGCATGCCGCGCAGCACGACGCCGCGGTAGATCGCTCGCACCCATCGGGCCGGCCCCCGTCGGGCCCAGTTGGTGTCCGTGCCGCTCACGGGTTGGCCGCTCGGTCCCGGTGACGGCGCCGGTGCCGCTCGAGCGCGAGCCGCACGAGCTCGTCCAGCATGGCGGCGTACGGGAGGCCCGTCGCCTCCCAGAGCAGGGGGAACATCGACACCGGGGTGCAGCCCGGCAGCGTGTTCAGCTCGTTGACCAGCAGGCCCCGCCCGCCTTCCTCGTAGAAGAAGTCGACGCGTGCGAGCACGTCGGCCCGGAGCGCCTGGAACGTGCGTCGAGCGAGCTGCGACATCTCCTCGGCGACCCCGGGGGGGAGCTGGGCCGGGATCACGATCTGGGCGGCCCCGTTCCGGTACTTGTCGTCGTAGTCGTAGAACTCGGCGCCGGGCACCACCTCGCCGGGGACAGAGGTGCGCAGGTCGGTCGTGCCGAGCACGCCGATCTCGATCTCGCGCCCGTCGACGGCCTCCTCGAAGACGAGCCAGTCGTCGTAGTCGAGGGCCGTCGTGATGGCGACATCCAGCTCCTCGCGGGTGGACGCCCGGGTCACGCCGATGGAGCTGCCCATGTTGGCGGGCTTCACGAAGATCGGGAGGCCGAGCGTGGCGACCAGGTCGCCGCGCCGCGCGTCGCCCTCCTCGCCGGCGAGCTGCCAGCGGGTGAGGCTGCGGTGGGCGGCCTGTGGGATGCCGGCGGCGGCCAGGACCTCCTTGGCCTTCGCCTTGTCCATGCTGAGGCTCGACCCGAGCACCCCGGAACCGACGTACGGCACCCCGGCCAGCTCGAGGAGGCCCTGCACCGTGCCGTCCTCGCCGTTGGGACCGTGGAGGACGGGGAGTACCACGACCGGCGCCGCTCCGGCGGAGCGGTGGAGCTCGGGCAGCGGCGCGACGGGTTGCCCTCCGACCTCGAGCGCCGGGGGCAGCTCCTCGCCGGAGTGGAGCCGGTCCCGGGTCGACTCGGACAGCATCCAGGTGCCGTCGCGGTCGATCCCGACCGGCACGATGTCGTAGCGGTCGCGGTCGAGTGCCGCGATGACCTCCCGGGCCGAGACCCGGGAGACGTCGTGCTCGGGGGATCGCCCTCCGAAGAGGACGACGAGCCGAACCCGGTCGGGCAGGGGGACTCCGGTGTCGGGCATCGGCTCGACCGTAGTTCCGCGAGATCACACCGACGGTTCTCCCAGCATCCGCGGGGTGGGCCGGGGTGAGGTCCTCGAGCGGTAAGACTCACGGCGTGGAGTGGACGTTGGAGGACATCGCGGCGGCGACGGGCGGGACGGTGGTCGGCGGCGCGGGTGCGGCACCGGGCCCGGTCGTCGAGCACGTCGCGATCGACTCGCGGGACCTTCCGCCCGGCGCGCTCTTCGTGGCGATCCGAGCGGAGCGCGACGGCCACGAGTTCGTGGTCGCCGCGGTCGAGGCCGGCGCCGGGGCGGCACTCGTCGACGAGCGCGGTGCCGACCTCGTCCCGCCGGGCACACCGGCGGTCGTGGTCGAGGACACCGCGGCTGCACTGGCACGCCTCGGACGCTCGGCCCGTGACCGGATGGTCGGCGCCAGCGTGATCGGGGTGACGGGCTCGGTGGGGAAGACCACCACGAAGGACCTCCTCGCCGCGGCAGCGGGCAATCGCCGGGTCGTGGCGTCGGCCCGGTCGCTGAACAACGAGCTGGGCGTGCCGCTCACGCTCCTGCGCGGCGCCGAGGACACGCAGGTGGCCGTGGTCGAGATGGGCGCCCGCGGGTCGGGGCACATCTCGCTCCTCTGCGAGATCGCTCGGCCGACGATCGGCGTGGTGACCGTCGTCGGCGAAGCGCACCTCGGGTTGTTCGGCGACCTCGACGGCGTCGCCCGGGCCAAGCGTGAGCTCGTGGAGGCGCTCCCGGCGAGCGGCACGGCCGTGCTCAACGCGGACGACCCCCGTGTCCTCACGATGGCGTCGCACACGCCGGCGGCGGTCCTGACCGTGGGCGCCGGCGGCGACGTGCGGGCCACCGGCGTCGAGGTGGGCGACGACCTCAGCGTTCGCTTCGTGCTCGAGACCCCCTGGGGCTCGACGGGGGTGCGGCCCGCCACCCGGGGTCGCCACAACGTCGCCAACGTCCTGGCCGCGGTGGGTGCCGCCCTGGCGGCGGGCATCGACCTCGAGGAGGTGGCCGACGGACTCGAGCGCTCCGTGGGTTCGCCGTGGCGGATGGAGGTCCACCGCGCCGCGGCCGGTGGGGTCGTGCTCAACGACGCCTACAACGCGAACCCGACGTCGACGCTCGCCGCGCTCGAAGCCCTGGCGCACCTGCCGGCGACCCGTCGCGGCCCCCGGGGGGGGGGGGGGTGGGGGGCGGGCCCCG
>JAEZFI010000007.1 GCA_023437745.1 Actinomycetes bacterium | reverse complement strand
CGCCCTACGCGACAGAACCGGGGGTGGGGGGGCGGGGGGTCGGGGGGTGAGGCCGGGTGGGGGGTGCCACGGGATCCGGGGGAGGGTCCGGTAGTGTCGTCGGGCGCCTGGGGACCTCCCGCCCGCTCCCCGCCAGGCCTCCCTCGCCGTGATCAAGTTCGACAACGTCACCAAGATCTACAAGAACGACCATGCCGCGCTGAAGCACGCGTCGATCAACATCGAGAAGGGTGAGTTCGTCTTCCTCGTGGGTCCGTCGGGATCCGGGAAGTCCACCTTCATCCGCCTGATCAACCGGCAGGAGCACCCGAACGAGGGCACCATCTGGGTGGCGGGCAAGGACATCGGCACGTTGCCGGGCTGGAAGGTGCCGTACCTCCGCCGCAACATCGGCTACGTCTTCCAGGACTACAAGCTCCTGCCCAACAAGACCGTCGAGGAGAACGTGGCCTTCGCGCTCGAGGCCATCGGCCGCCCCCGCACGACGATCAAGACGCAGGTGCCGGCGATCCTCGAGCTGGTGGGCCTCACCAAGAAGGCCAAGAGCCGGCCCAACGAGCTCTCCGGCGGCGAGCAGCAACGGGTGTCGATCGCCCGCGCCTTCGTCAACCGGCCGTCGATCCTCCTGGCGGACGAGCCGACCGGCAACCTCGACCCCGACACGTCGGTCGGCATCATGAAGCTGCTCGACCGCATCAACCGCACCGGCACGACGGTGCTGATGGCCACCCACGACCGCGGCATCGTCGACCGGATGCGCAAGCGCGTGATCCAGCTCGACCACGGCAACGTCGTCCGGGACCAGGCCCGAGGGGTCTACGAGTAGCGATGGCCGTCCGAGTCGACTACCTCGCCCGAGAGACCGGGCAGAACCTCGTCCGCAACGCGATGCTGACCGTCGCCGCGATCCTCACCGTCGCGGTGTCGCTCGGGATGCTGTCGGCCGTGATGCTCCTGGGCTACGGCATCAACAACGCGTTCGCCCGCTGGAACGACGACGTGTCGTTCATCGTCTACGCCAACGCCGACGCGACCGAGGAGCAGATCGCGTCGATCCGCACCCAGCTCGAGGAGAACCCCCAGGTCGAGTCGGTGCAGTACCTCGACGCCGACGCGTCCTACGACGAGTTCAAGCGGCTGTTCCCCGACGACCCGACGATCACCGACACGGTCACCAAGGAGGAGCTGCCCACCTCCTTCCGGGTGAAGCCGACCAACCCGGACGCCGACGTCGTGAAGGGCCTCGCCGACGAGTTCAAGGCGAAGCCAGGCGTCTACAGCGTCGACTTCGTGGCCGACGCGGTGCGGCTCGTGCAGAACGCGTCCGAGAAGCTGACGAACTTCGCCCTCATCGGTGCCATCGCGCTGCTCATCGCCGCCCTGCTGCTCATCTTCAACGCCATCCAGACCGCCGTGTTCTCGCGCCGGCGGGAGATCGAGGTGATGAAGCTGGTGGGCGCCACGAACTGGTTCATCCGCGTCCCCTTCGTCCTCGAGGGCCTGATCCAGGGCATCGCCGGGGCCAGCGTCGCGGCCGTCATCGCCAAGGTCTTCGAATGGGCCTGGTTCGACAGCTTCAAGGGCCGCACGAACCAGACGCTCTTCGACTCGATCCGGTGGACCGGGGGTGAGTTCCGCTTCACCGTGTTCCTGCTCTTCGCCATCGGTGCCCTGGTGGGTGGCATCGGTTCGGCAGCATCGGTGACCTGGTACCTACGAGAATGACCGCGTTCCGAGGATGAAGCTGCCCGACCGGAGGTGGACGTGACCAGCGAGCTCGAGACCATCGCCGTCGGGGTGGAGGAGGGGATCATGACGATCACCCTCGACCGACCGGAGAAGCTGAACGCGTTCAACGTCCAGATGCTCCGGGAGATGATCGGCGCGTTCGACCGGGCCGACGCCGAGGACGACGTGCGCGCCGTGATCGTGACCGGCGCCGGGCGCGCCTTCTGCGCAGGCGCCGACCTGTCCGCCGGCACCGACACGTTCGACTACGAGTCGCAGGGGGCGGCGCCACGCGAGGGCCACAGCGTGATCCGCGACGGCGGCGGGCTCCTCACGCTGCGCATCTTCCGCTGCACGAAGCCCGTGATCGCCGCCATCAACGGGCCGGCCGTGGGCGTGGGGGCGACGATGACCCTCCCGATGGACATCCGGCTCGCGGCCGACACGGCCAAGTTCGGCTTCGTGTTCGGCGCCCGGGGGATCGTCCCCGAGGCGGCCTCGTCCTGGTTCCTCCCCCGCATCGTCGGCATCTCGAGGGCCGCCGAGTGGTGCTACACCTCCCGGGTCTTCGGTGCCCGTGAGGCGCTCGACGCCGGGCTCGTCCGCAGCCTGCACCCGGGCGGCGACCTCCTGGAGGCAGCGACCGAGCTGGCGACCGAGATCGCCCGATCGTCCGCGCCCGTGTCCGTGGCGCTCTCCCGGATGATGCTGTGGCGCATGCTCGGCGCCTCGCACCCGATGGAGGCGCACCGGATCGACTCGCGTGCCGTGAACTGGGCCGGGCGCAGCGCCGACGCACGCGAGGGCATCACCGCCTTCTTCGAGAAGCGGGAGCCCGAGTGGACCATGCGCCCGTCGACCGACCTGCCCGCCTTCGTGCCGTGGTGGGACGAGCCGGAGTTCGAATGAGGGCGCCACGCCGCCGCTGCGCCGCGCTCGCAGCGACCGTCTTCGTCCTGCTGCTCGTGGGCGGAGCCGGCGCGGGAGGTGCGGCGGCATCGCCGGCCACCCCGGCCGCGACCGCCCGCCAGTCGGGCGAGGCGATCACCGAGTACGACGTCGGGGTCACCATCAACCGGGACGGCTCGGTCGACGTCACGGAGCGGATCGCCTACGACTTCGGGCCCAACGAGCGCCGAGGCATCCTCCGCTACATCCCCGTGCGGTTCCCCTACGAGCGCCGCAACGAGGACGGGAGCATCGCCGCCGACGACGGCCGCAACTTCGAGCGGCAGACGCCGATCACCGGGTTCCGGGTCTCCTCGCCCGATGCGCCGACGCAGGTGGAGCGGACCGACGAGGACGCCTACGCGGTGTTCCGCGTCGGCGATCCCAACCGCTACCTCACCGGCGTGCACCACTACGAGCTGCGCTACCGCCTGGGCTCGGTGCTGAACGGGTTCGACGAGCACGACGAGCTCTACCTGAACGTGGTCGGCGGGCAGTGGCAGGTGCCGATCCGCAACGCGACGGCCACGGTGTCCGCCGACGGGGCGCCCAACCGCGTCGCCTGCTACGCGGGGCCGGAGGGCTCCCGCCTCGAGTGCGACCGGGCGGAGCTCGTCGACGGGACGGCACGCTTCGCGCAGGCGTCGCTCGGTGCCTACGAGGGCATGACGGTGGTCGTCGCGCTCCCCAAGGGGGTGGTCGACGAGCCCGTCCCCGACCTCGTCGAGCTCTGGTCGATCCGGCACGCGTTCGATCCTGCGCCCCTGAAGCTCGCGTCCGGCGCGGGCATCCTGGCTGCGGGCGCCGCTGCGATCGGGGCCCTGCTGTGGCGGCACGGGCGTGATCGGCGGTTCGCCGGGAGCGCCGTCGACGCGGCCTTCGGCAACGCCACCGGTGAGGACGAGCGGGTGCCGCTCCGCTCGACGGAGGCGACGCCCGTCGAGTTCGTGCCGCCCGACAACATCCGGCCCGGCCACATGGGCACCCTCTGGGACGAGCAGGCCCATGCCGTCGACGTCTCCGCGATGATCGTGGACCTCGCCGTGCGCGGCTACCTGCGGATCGACGAGGTGACCCCGCCCACCCGGTCGATGTTCGGCGACCACGGCGGCGACTACCGCTTCGTCCAGCTGCGCGAGCCGGACGGCGAGCTGCTCGCCGCCGAGTCGCTCCTGCTCGAGTCGATCTTCCAGTCGGGCGACCAGGTGCTGCTCTCGCACCTGAAGACACGGTTCGCCAGCCGGCTGAACCTCGTCCAGGGCGCGCTCTACGACGACTCGGTGCGAGCGGGCTGGTTCCCCACTCGACCGGACCGGGTGCGGGCACGCTGGCACGGCATCGGGCTCGCCGTGACGGTCCTCGGCGGCCTCCTCGCGGCCCTCGTCATCTGGAAGACCTCGTGGGGGGTCGCGGTGCTGCCCCTCCCGCTCCTGGGGCTGGCGCTCCTGGCGCTCGGCAGCAGGTTCCCGCACCGCACGGCCAAGGGCACCGCCATGCTCGGCCGGGTCAGGGGGTTCAAGCAGCTCTTCGACGTCGGCGAGGGCGAGCGGCAGCGCTTCTACGAGGACAAGGGCCTGTTCAGCAAGTACCTGCCCTATGCCATCGTCTTCGGCTGCGCGGAGCAGTGGGCCGAGACGTTCGCCCAGCTCGGCGCCACCCCCGAGGAGATGGGGGTCGGCACGTGGTACACGAGCCCGTACCCGATCAACCCGTTCATGTTCGGGTGGGTCATGGGGTCGTTCTCGACCACCACCACCGGGTCGATCTCGATGGCTGCGCCGTCGTCCACGGGGGGCGTCGCCGGCGGGCTCAGCGGCTTCGGGGGCGGAGGGTTCTCGGGCGGCGGCTTCGGCGGAGGTGGCGGCGGCAGCTGGTGACCGGCCGGCGCCACGCCGTCGCGGCTCAGGCCGAGAGGTCGGGTTCCTCGTCCCGGAGGCGGACCGGGCCGAAGCGGCCGGGCTTCAGCCCGTCCTTGCCCGAGTAGAACGCACGGATCCGGTCCATGTCGGCGCGCACGTCGCCGCTGGGGGTGATGACCGGGCCGAAGCCCCCGGTGCGGGTCGTCCCGTCGACGTAGGCGCACACGATCGGCACGCCGGCCTTCTCGGCGATCCGGTAGAAGCCGGACTTCCAGTACTCGGTGAGGCTGCGGGTGCCCTCGGCGGGGACCACCAGGACCATGGTGTCGTGCGAGTTCAGCTCCTCGGCGAGGTGCACGACCATGCCCTGGCTGGACGAGCGGTCGATCGGGACGCCGCCGAGCCACCGCATCACGGGGCCCATCGGGCCCTTGAAGAGGGCGTCCTTGCCGAGCCAGTTGATGCGCACGCCGGTGACCGCGGCCATCGCGAGGGTGAGGGGGAAGTCCCAGTTCGTCGTGTGCGGCGCCGCGATCATCACACAGCGGGCGGGGATCGGTTCGAGCGGGGGTTCCACCCGCCACCTCCACAGTCGGAGCCAGATGCGGGCGAGGAGGCGTGCCATGCGGCGAACGTAGTTGCCGCCGGGTCGTGGCCGCCCGTCGAGCTACGAAGCGGGTCGCACCGGCGGCCGCAGCATGGTTCCCAGCGGCTCACGGCTGGCGGCCAGCGGGACGTCCGGGGCGCCGAACACCTGGTAGGCATCTGCCGCGGACGGGTCCACGTGGTAGCCGAGGTCGCCGAGCGAGCCGACCGAGAGCCGGGACAGCGGGTTGACCCCCGCGCTGATGTAGCCGGTCATCAGCTCGTTGGCGAACACCGACTCGCGCCAGTGGGAGTCGCGGGTGCCGGGTCCGCCGCTGTTCTCGACGGGCACACCGCCGCCCCCGCCGAGCTGCGACCACTCGGCGCGGGCTCGGGGTCCCACGAACAGCGGGTTGGCGAAGCCGGCTCCCTGGAGCAGCGTCCGCTGGTAGTTCCAGAGCGTGCCGAGCCCGAGGACGTGGCCCATCTCGTGGACGATCACCGACTCGAAGGTGCCGTTGGCGATCATCGACGCCACGTCGGCGGAGTCGAACTCCATCACCCCGAACCGGCTGAGCCAGTCGTCGGTGGAGACGTAGCAGGGGCCGGCCTGGCCGAGGATCGAACCGGGACCGTCGATCGGCCGGATCGCGATGTCGATGACGAGGTCGTCGACGACGCCGTCGAACGCGGTCGCCCCACTCAGGCAGTCACCGGCGGGCACGTTCAACGGGAGCTCGCTGACCCCGCGGGAGATCACGCTCTCCCACTTGGCGACGGCGGCATCGAACGCCGCCTGGTGCTCCGGCGCCAGGGGCGCGTACGGGCGCAGCGTGATGTCGTAGGGCTCGGACGGCCCGGCGGTCACGTCGAAGGTCGCGGTCGACGTGACCGGGTCGTGGGTCCCGTCCGTGACCTCGAGGATGGCGAGGTGGCTGCCGGTGGCCGGGCTGAGCGTGCGGCCGCCCGGCGTCTGGCAGTGGGCGATCGTCTCGTCCCACGTCAGGTCGCCGTCGCGGTCGAGGCGGCAGGTCAGGTCGTCGCTGTTGGGATCGGTGACGTTCCACACGAGCGGCACGAGCGCCGGATCGGTGAACGGTCCGCCCGCCGCCGCGAAGGACACGATCGCGGGAGGGAGGGGCGGGAGCGGTTCGCCGCCACCGACCGGGGTCCCACATCCCGCGACGAGGCACAGCATCGCCCCGCCCAGCGCCACCCGTCGTCGCATCGCCTCCGCCTCTCGCCACGTCCCGACTGGAGTCTGCTGGATTCGCGGTCCTCGGGCAACCTGCTGAAGTACCCGGGGTGCCGGGAGCCGTCGTACGCTCGGCGACCGTGGAGGACGCGTACGAGATCGTGGAGCCAACGGAGGGCGAAGCCCGGGCACTGCTCGCGTCGACCGACCCCGAGGCCTACCACCGCTGGGTCGGCGAGCTGGCGAGGCCGCAGGAGGGGTCGGTGCTCGGTTCCCTCGCGTACGACCCGGCCCTTTCGTTCCACGCGCCGGACTGCGTGGTGGTCGAGCCCACCCCGGTCGGGCGGGACAACATCGCGCTGTTCGGCTCGGCCGCGTACCGCGACTTCGAGCCCGTCCTCATCGACGCGTTCAGGCGACCCGAGGTCGAGCACCTCCTGAACGACCTCCACCACCGGCTGGTGCACGTGGGCTCCAACGTCGCGCTCGTCACGAACCACGGGCAGATCATCGACATCGCCCTCGTGCTCGGCGCGCTGGCCATGGCGATGTCCGACCCCGAGCGGTCGTTCGGGGTGCTGGGGGAGCGCGGCACGCTCACGGAGTTCGCCGATCGCTCGAACGTGCTGGTGAGCCGGATGGTCACCACGCGGCAGGCGTTCAGCATCCCGGCGATCGAGGTGCTGCAGCACTTCACCCGGGTGTTCCTCAGCATCCCCCAGACCACGAGCCGGCGACGCTCTCGCCTCTCGCCCGAGCTCGTCCGCGCGAACAACACGCTGATGCGCCACGAGCTCGACGCCCGGCTGGCGAGCGGCGGGCAGCTGATCGCGATGGCGGCGAGCGGGAGCCAGGACCTGTCGCTCGCGGCGAACCTCGTGCAGCAGGTCCGCACGATGTGGAAGCAGCGGCGGGGGGAGGAACCGGGCCCTGCGCCGAGCCTCCACCTCCAGCCGCTCTACCGCGGCACGATCTCGCTGATGATCCAGGCGACCGACGTGCTGCCGATCGCGCTGTCGCTGGACCCCGCACACCCGGCGTGCGCGATCGGCGGGTTGACCCGGGTGCGTGACGACGACGACTGCCACCGGGTGATGGAGTGGATCGCCGCGTCGCACGAGGAGCACACGGGGATCAACACCGTGTACCACCGGCACGAGGACGATCTCCTCGAGCAGGTCCGCGCCGTGCTCAGGTCGTAGGGGGAGGGGTCGCGGCTGTCGCCTTCGACGTCGCCCTCGTCCGGGGCTTCGCCTTCGCCTCGGCTCGGGCGGCCAGGGTCGCGACGTCGCGCGCTGCCGCCCGGGCGAGCACGTCGACGTCCGGGGCGCTGTCCTCGTCGCCGGTGATCCCGAAGAAGAGCCGGCCGTTGTAGGAGAGGATCGCCGTGCCCACCCTGACCCCGTGGGTGATGCCGACGAACGGCAGGTACTCCCGCATCTCCCGGCCGAGGCAGTAGAGCGGGAACTGGGGGCCGGGCACGTTCGTGGTCACGGTGTTGACCGACCGCTGCGGCAGCCGGCGCAGCACCCGGACCAGCATGCGGCTCACGGTGCGGACCACCATCGGCGGCGCGATGTCGCCGGCGAGCGTCACCGCTTCGCCCGCCTCCACCATGTGGGAGCCCTTGAGCTCGCCCATCCGGCGCTGGACGGCCTCGAGCCGATCGACCGGGTCCGCCAGGTGGACCGGCAGGTCGCAGAGGATGAGCGACACGCGGTTGTCGGGGATGCCGTCCTCGCCGACGTGGCGGGTCGACACCGGGACGAGCGAGCGCACCACCGCGTGCTCGATGTCGTCGCCGTGATGCCGGAGCAGCTCCCGGTACCCCGCCGTGACCGCGGCGAGGGCCACGTCGTTGACGGTGCCACCGAAGCGACGACGGATGGTGTGGACGTCGTCGAGGTCGGCGGAGGCGTGCGCCCAGGCGCGATGGGGCCCGATCGTCCCGTCGATCGTGAGCGGCGGTGTGAAGGGCAGCTTCGCAGCGATGCGGCCGAAGCCCTTCACCGTGTCGAGCGTGTCGCGAGCCGTCTCGCTCGGGTGGCGCACTGCGTGCGGGAGGCGCCGCATCCGGTCGAGGGAGTCGCCGAGGAGGCCACCCCAGGCGTCGACGACCTTGGCGAACCCCGGCGGCTCCGGGCTCGGCTCCCAGGGTTCGGGCGTTGCGATCGTCGCGTCGGGATCGAGGTCGAGGAGCACGGTGAGGAGACCGACCCCTGCGATGCCGTCCACCATGCAGTGGTGCACCTTGAACACCATCGCCCACCGGTCGTCGGGGAGCCCCTCGACCTGCCAGGCGTCCCACAGGGGACGGTCCCGGTCGAGCGGTTGGGACATGAGGCGACCCATCAGGAGACGGAAGTCCAGGTCCGTGGCGCCGGTGGGCAGCGACGTCCGGTGGACGTGGTGCCCCAGGTGGAAGTGCGGGTCGTCCACCCACACCGGTCGGCCGAGGTCGAGCGGCACCGGGCGCACACGCTGCCGGTAGCGCGGGATGGCATGGAGCTTCGACGCGATCAGCGCCTCGATCTCGTCGGGCGTCGGCGCCGGCCCGTCGAAGACGCACGCGCCGGCGATGTGCATGTGGCCGACGCCGTCCTCGACGTGGAGGAACTCGGCGTCCAGCGCGCTCAGCCGGTCCATCACCGGGCCTGCCGGCTCGGGCCGTCAGCTGTCGTTGCGGCGGAGGGCATCGGCCGACCTGTCGATCGCCGAGCGGAGGTCGCCGAGCGCGTTGCGGGCCTTCTCCGCCACGCTCGACCGCGCCGACTTGGTGTCGGCGGCCAGGTTCTCGAGGATGCCGCGGACGTCGTTCCACGCGTCCTCGAGCGCCGCGAAGGAGGACCTCACGTCGTCACGGGTGTCCATCCGGGCCAGGGACGACTGGACCTTGAGGTCGTCGATGCGGCCTCGGAACTGCTCGAGGCGGGACTCCAGCGTCGACCGCTCGATCTCATCGAGGCGCGCCTCGAGCTGCTCGAGGCGAGCGTGGACGTTGTCATCGGACATGGCAGGGCCTCCATGGGACGTGGTGTCCCTCCACTCTGACGCGACGGGCGGGCGCCGCGGAATGGTCGTTCGTCCCTGACCGGCGCGGCGTGAGGCGCAGTGCGTTGGCTACCCTCGGCGCGGTGGAGCGGGGATCGGGACGGGGACGGCGGCGCGGAGCGAGGGCGATGACCCTCGTGCTGGCCCTGGGGCTCGTCGGGCTCGTCGGCTGCTCCGGCGACGAGGAGTCCGGTGTCGGCGGCACCACGACCCTGCAGCCGAGCGCCGAGGAGAAGTCCTTCGTGGTGGCGGCACAGGCCATCGAGGGGCTCGCGGAGCGCTCCGCCATGGAGCTCGTCGCTCGCGGCCGGCTCGTCTGCGACCACGCCGCGAACGGTGACGGCCAGCGGAAGTCGCAGGAGGTCCTCATCAACGACGACCACGTGCACCTCGACGACCAGACCGGTCAGCTCGCCCGGTTGGCCGTCACGTCGCTGTGCCCCGACCGGCAGACCGCGGTCGACGACGCCATCGCCTTCGACCGCCTGATGAAGGGTGCGTCCGGCGAGCCGGGCACGACGGTGCCGTCGGGCGGGTCCGGGGGGTCGGGCTCCCAGAGCGCCCTCTGCCGCGCCGCCCAGGCCGTGCAGGACCTCGACGACCAGTCGAACGCCACCATGAACGGGACCATGGGCTCGATCCTGAACGGCGGCTCGTCCGACCTCGAGGACGAGTTCCAGGCGGCGATCAAGGCGATGGCGGCGCTCCTCCCCGAGCTCACCGCCCGCTACGACGAGCTCGAGGCCGCGGTGCCCGAGCGCTACAAGTCGGATGTCCGGACGCTGTCGGACTTCACCGAGGAGTTCATGCAGGCGATGGCCGACGCCACGTCGATCGAGGACCTCATGCGGGTGACCAACGACATCGACCAGTCGAAGGCGATGGCCGCAGCGGCCGCGACCTTCCGCCTCGACGAGCTGACCCGCAAGGAGTGCGGGATCGTCATCGCCGACTGACCCTCGGGGGGTCAGACCTCGGCCAGGGCGTCGAGCCCGGCGAGCTCGGCGTCGAGGGCGTCGTCGGTGACGGGCTCGTCGGCGTCGAGGTCGTCGTCGAGGGCGGCGTCGGGCAACGCCACCCAGGCCAGCACCGCGGCGGACCCGACGATCACGGCAGCGATGATCAGCGAGGCCGAGAAACCGCTCATCCAGCTGTCCCGCGCCGCCGACGCGAGGCCGGCACCCCGGGTGCCGCCCGCCTGGCCGGCCACGCCCAGCGCGCCGGCCAACGACTCGGTCGAGACGTCCTGGACCCGAGCGGGCAGGCCCTTCAGCGACGGGGCGAGCTGGCTGGCGTAGCGCGACGCGAGGAGGCTGCCGAAGACGGCGACGCCCAGGGAGCCGCCCAGCTCACGGGTGGTGTCGTTCATGGCCGAGCCCATGCCAGCCTGCGCACGGGGCACCGCGGACATGAGGAGGTCCGTCGTGGGCGCCATCGCCAGCGCCATGCCGGCTGCGGTGAGGGCCAGCGCCACGAGCAGCTGGAGGTAGGGGGAGTGGGCGTCGAGCGTGGACATCGTGGCGATGCCCGCAGCGAGGGTGCCCATCCCCACGGTGACCACCGTCCGCTTGCCGAAGCGGGTGACGAGCCCCGCCGCCCGGGGCGCCACGGCGACCATCACGACGGACACCGGCAGCATGCGGACCGCCGACTCGAGCGGGGAGTAGCCGTACACGAGCTGGAGCAGCTGGCTCACGCTGAAGAAGGTCCCCATGAGGGCGAAGAAGACGAGCGTCAGGGTGAGCGACGACACGCCGAACGCAGGGATCCGGAACAGGCGGACGTCGAGCATCGGATGCGCGACGCGCAGCTCCCAGAGGACGAAGCCGGCCATCACCAGCAGGCCCGCACCGGTCACCAGCAGCGTCTCGGGTGCCAGCCAGCCGTGGTGGGGCGCCTCGATCAGGGCGTACACGATGGACGACAGGCCCACGGTCGAGAGGACGGCTCCCAGGACGTCGATGGGGGTCCGCTCGGGGTTGCGGCTGCGGGGCACGAGGATGGCGACGGCCACGGAGGCGAGGAGCACGAAGGGGATGTTGACGGCGAACACCGCGTGCCACGAGTAGTGCTCGAGGAGGAAGCCGGTGAGGACCGGGCCGAGCGCGGTGCCACCACCGCTGATGCCGGCCCACAGGCCCACGGCCTTGGCCCGCTCCTCACGGGGGAACACGTTGGTGAGGATCGAGAGGGTGGCGGGCATGACCAGCGCGCCACCGATGCCCATGATCGCCCGCACGGCGATCAGCTGGCCCGGCGAGCCCACGAGCGCGGCGGCTGCGGCGGCGCTGAGGCCGAACACGGCGAGACCGGCCTGCAGCGCTCCCTTCCGTCCGAAGCGGTCGCCGAGCGTGGCGGCCGTGAAGAGGAGACCGGCGAACACCAGCGAGTACGCGTCGACGAACCACTGGAGGTCCGAGGAGGAGGCGCCCAGGTCCCGGCTGAGGATCGGGAGCGCGACGTTCATGGAGGTGTTGGCGATCATCACGACGAGGAGGCTCAGGCAGAGCACCCCGAGGATCTTCCAGCGGCGTTCGTGGACGACCGGATCCACCTCGGTCGTGTCGGTGTCGACGTGCATCGTTGGCTTCTTCCCGGTTCGTCGGCTTCTCATGGCGGTACTGCCATCTGACAGTACTGCCACAAGGCAGAACTGCCAATTTCTATTCCCAGTTGGTAGGGTCGATCCATGGAGACCGTGGCTGCGGAGCCCACACGCCGCGAGCGCAAGATGCTGGAGACCCGTGACGCCATCGTCCGCGCCGCGGAATCCCTCTTCGTCGAGCACGGGTTCGGCGAGACGACGATCGAGCAGATCGCCGACCGCGCCGACATCGCGCCCCGTACCTTCTTCCGCTACTTCCCGACCAAGGAGAGCGTGCTGTTCGCCGACGCCGGGGCCAAGCGGGCGGCCCTGCTCGAGGCCCTGGGCGCGCGGCCCGCCGACGAGCACCCCTTCGTGTCGCTCGTGACGGTGGTCCGTGAGCTGGCCGTCGACGTCAGCAAGGACTGGGACTCGTTCGAGCTGCGACAGCGCATCAGCCGGGAGCACGCGTCGGTCCGGGACCACGAGCGCACCGTGCTCGAGTGCGAGATCGGCGACGCACTCGCCGGCTTCGTCGCCGAGCGGCTGGGGGTCGACGTGGACACCGATCCCCGCCCGAAGCTCTGGGCCGGGATCTCGATGGCCACCTTCCGCGTGGCCTTCCACGTGTGGCTGGAGCGCGGGAAGAAGGGGTCGCTCAGCGCCGCGGTGGAGCGGGCGATGGACGCCGCGGCGGAGGCCCTCGGAGCGCTCAGCGCGGCGGAAGCGCCGCGGTGATCAACCCGGTCAGCTGCGTGGCGACGCACTGCTGACCGGCGTCGGTGAGGTGCAGCCCGTCGGCGGTGCGTGGGTCGGGGCAGTCGCGCAGCGTGGGCCCCAGGTCGACGGTCGTGGCCCGGTCCGGCGCACCGACCCTGGTGCCGAAGGCCTGGATGGACCGGAGGGCCGCGAGGTCGGGTGAGTACCGGGCGTCGTACCACGTGCCCGGGACGAGCTCGGGGGGCTCGACCCGCCACACCTCGGCGCCTCGCGACGCCGCCTGGAACGCGGTCATCGACCAGCCGACGGCGAGGCGGCGGGGGTGCTCACGCACGTCGGGCGTCGGGATCACCGAGGCGATGATCACGAGGTCGGGGTCCCAGGTGCTCACCTCGGCATGCACCTTCGAGGGCCAGGACTGCTCGAGCGGCGTCTCGGCGGAGCCGCCCACGATGCGCACGTCGATGCCGCGCGCCGCGAGCATCGGCTGGAGGTGCGGCATGAGCTGCGGGTTGCCGGCGATGAAGGCCGAGCCCCACATCAGGCTGTCGGCGACGAGCAGGACGCGGGCGTACGGCGCCGGTCGGGCCGGCGGCGGGGTGCAGGCGGCGGTCAGCACGAGGAGCACCGTCGCCGAGGCCACGAGGGCGGTCGTGCGGGGTCCCCGGCGCCGGGCAGCGACCGGCTCGGATCGTGTCATGGAACCCGAACGTAGCCCCCGTGGCGCACTGGCGTTCCCGTCAGGATCGATAGCCGCCACCTATCGAGCGAATTGGGACAATCGATTAGAACTATCAATCGATCGCCCGTAGAGTCGTAGGTGTTCCCCCCGAACCCCCCAACGAGAGGTTTTTCACATGTCCTTGATCAACACCGAGATCAAGCCCTTCAGCACGACCGCCTACCACAACGGCGAGTTCGTCCCCGTCACCGACGAGGACCTCAAGGGCAAGTGGTCGGTCGTGTTCTTCTACCCGGCCGACTTCACCTTCGTGTGTCCCACCGAGCTCGGTGACCTGGCCGACAACTACGCGGAGTTCCAGCGCCTCGGCGTGGAGATCTACTCCGTGTCGACCGACACGCACTTCACCCACAAGGCCTGGCACGACACGTCCGACACCATCGGGAAGATCCAGTACCCGATGCTCGGCGACCCGACCGCCACCATCGCCACCAACTTCGAGGTGCTCCGCGAGGGCCAGGGCCTGGCCGACCGCGGCACCTTCCTGATCGACCCCGACGGCGTGATCCAGGTCGTCGAGGTCACGGCGGAGGGCATCGGCCGCAACGCGGTCGAGCTGCTCCGCAAGGTCAAGGCCGCCCAGTACGTGGCCAGCCACCCCGGCGAGGTCTGCCCCGCCAAGTGGGAAGAGGGCGACGACACCCTCGCCCCCTCCCTGGACCTGGTCGGCAAGATCTGACCGACCTCCTCTGGTCGGGCCAGCTCCGTCGGCTGCGCCACCCGACCTGGGTCCGTCAGCCCGCCACTGACCGGACCCACCCGCGGTGGGGGGGGAGGGGGCCCGCCCCCCCCCCCCCCCCCCCCCCCCCCCCCCCCC
>JAEZFI010000343.1 GCA_023437745.1 Actinomycetes bacterium | reverse complement strand
CGACTGCACCGCGCCCGGCGCGGTTCAGTCGACCCGAAACGGAGGGGTCACGTGCGCGAGCCGACGGACTCGGTCGCCCGCCAGCAGTACCAGGCGACGAGCGAGCGGGCGCCGGCGAAGCGATCGCCCAGCGGCCCCAGCTCGCGCTCGGTGGGCATCCTGTCGAGCCCCCAGCACAGCGCGTACCCGTTGCGGACCCCGTAGTCGCCGGTCGGCCACACGTCGAGGCGTCCCAGCGTGAACATGAGGAACATCTGCGCCGTCCACCGACCGATGCCCCGGACGTGCACCAGGGCGTCGATCACCGCCTCGTCGGGGAGGCGACCGATCGTGTGGAACGGGATCTCCGCTCGCGCCGACCGTTCGGCGAGGTCGAGGAGCGAGGCGGTCTTGGCGCCCGAGAGACCGCACGCCCTGAGGCGCTCTGGCCCGCAGGCCAGCACCGCTTCGGGGGTGACGACCCCGTCGAGCGCTGCAACGGTGCGACCCCAGATCGTCGCGGCCGCGATCCCGTTCAGCTGCTGGTAGGCGATCGACTCCGCCAGGCTGGCGAAGCGGGCGGCGACGGGCACCGGCGCCGGCAGCCGCGCCGGGCCGTGGTGAGCCATGTGCGCGTCGAGGATCGGGTCGATCCCGTCGAGGAGCGCCTGTGCCTGCGCCAGCGCAGCGCGTTGCCTCACCGGCCGCCCGCCGTCCCGGCCCGCCCGGCGTCGACGCTCGTCTTGAACGGGCCCGTCACGTTTGCCAGCCTGCCACACCGTGGAGCTGAACCTTCCCGACCTGCTGGAGGCCGTCGAGGCGAGCGTCCCGGAGCGTGAGGCGCTGGTGTTCAGGGACCGACACCTCACCTGGGCGGAGTTCGGGGCACGGGTCCGTCGGTTCGCCAACGTGCTCGCCGAGGCAGGGCTGGGCGGTCGCGACCGGGGCGACGCAGCGGGATGGGAGTCGACGCAGGACCACGTGGCGCTCTACCTCTACAACGGCAACGAGTACCTCGAGGGCATGATCGGCGCGATGGCCGCCCGGTGTGCTGCGGTCAACGTCAACTACCGCTACCGGGCGGCGGAGCTGCGACACGTGCTGACGGACAGCGGTGCCCGAGCGGTCGTCTACCACGGTGTGTTCGGCGACCGGCTGGCCGAGGTCGTCGACACCCTGCCCCCGTCGACGCTGCTCCTCCGGGTGGAGGACGGCTCAGGGGTCCCGGCGGCCCCGGGGTCGCTCGACTACGAGGCAGCGCTCGGCGCAGCGTCGGACCAGCTCTCCGACCGAGCGCGTGCCGATCGGTCCCCCGACGACATGTACGTCTGCTACACGGGCGGCACCACCGGGCTCCCCAAGGGTGTGCTGTGGCGCCAGGCGGACTTCCTCGTGGCGGCGCTGGGGCTCCGCCGGCGTGACGGGGCCGACTTCGCGGACCTGGACGAGGCGGTCGCAGCGACCAGCTCGGGCGGCCTCCGCGCCCTCCCGGCGCCGCCGCTGATGCACGGCGCGGCCCACTGGAACGCGATCAGCGCGCTGGCCGCCGGCGGCACCGTCGTCATCCAGGACGATCCGACACGGCTCGACCCTGCCGACATCTGGTCGTGCGTCGAGCGGCATCGGGTCACGTCCCTGCTGATCGTGGGCGACCCGTTCGCCCGGCCGTTGATCGACGAGTGGGACCGTGCGGCCGCCGCCGGCCGCGCCTACGACGCGTCGACGCTCCGACACGTGCTGTCCGGGGGCGCGGTGCTGTCCCCCGCCACCAAGGAGGCACTCCTCGACCGCCTCCACGGCGTGACCGTCGTCGACGTGCTCGGCAGCACCGAGTCGGGCCGCCAGGGCGTCAGCCAGACGAAGCACGCCGCGGACGCCGGGCGCGGCTTCGTCTCGTCGTCCACTGCGGTGGTGCTGAGCGAGGACCTCTCCTCGGTCGTCCGAGCCAGCAGCGACGAGGTGGGGTGGCTCGCCCAGAGCGGACGGGTCCCCCTCGGCTACCTCGGTGATCGGGCCAAGAGCGAGGCGACCTTCCCGGTCGTCGAGGGCGTCCGCTACGCCGTCGCCGGCGACCGGGCCAAGGTCGACGCCGACGGCCGGATCGTGCTCCTCGGTCGCGATTCGGTGACCATCAACACCGGCGGCGAGAAGGTCTTCGCGGAGGAGGTCGAGACGGCGGTCAAGCTGCACGCGTCGGTGCTCGACGCCGTCGTCTGCGGCCGACCCTCGGAGCGATGGGGCCAGGAGATCGTCGCAGTGGTCTCGCTCCGGGACGGTGCGGACGCGAACGCGAACGCCGAGCAGATCGAAGCCGACCTGCGCGAGCTCGTGCGCTCGCAGCTCGCCGACTTCAAGGTCCCGAAGGCGGTGGTGCTCGTGGACGACGTCGTCCGAAGCCCGTCCGGCAAGGCCGACTACCGGTGGGCGCGTGAGGTGGCGGCCGCCGCCGGCGTCGCGCCGTCCGGGTCCACCTGATCCACAGCGGCCCCACAGGAAAGTCACACCGTTGCGGGTCTTGTTGCTCACAGGACCGTCGACCGACGATGGACCCATGAGCACGATCTGCCGCCCCGAGCCCGTCACCATCACCGGCTACGAGGTCACGATGCGCGATCGCACGACCGAGCGCATCGAGGACGCCGACGCGTTCTGCCACGAGAAGGTGATGACGACCTTCTACCGGACCGCCAACCTCCGCCGGACGGTGGACTGCTGGTCGACCCCGCTCGCCAGCTTCCGCACCGACGAGATCCTGATGATCCGCCGGCTGACCGACGGCCGGCCGTAGGAGTCGGCCGCCCGCCGGCCCGCCGCGGCTCGGCCGGGACGCTCGCTCAGCCGGGAAGGGTGGTGGTCGACTGGATCGTCGTCGGGATCGTGGTCGTCGACTGGATCGTCGTCGGCAGGAGCGTCGTGAACGTCGTGACCGGCAGGCTCGTCGTCGGCCCCATCGTCGTGAACGTCGTGACCGGCAAGCTCGTCGTGGGGCCGCTCGTCGTGGAGGGCCCGGTGGTGGACGGACCCGTCGTCGAGGGACCCGTCGTCGTGGGTCCGGTCGTCGTGGGGCGGCCCGGGACGTTGTAGGAGGTCACGCACTGACCCTGGTTCCGGAACCCCTGGGCGACCCACCCGCCCTGCTTGCAGCTCTCGACACCGGACGCAGGCGCAGCGTCCGCGCCGGGCGTCAAGGTGGCGACCCCGATCGTGCTCGCGAGCGCCACCGCGAACCAGATCCGGCGCGCTGAAACCGACATCGTTCGTCTCGGACTCATGACAACCTCCCGCAGCGGTCGCCCCCACACCCCGACATGAGATGACTCCGTGATCCACCCTCGTCGCGTGCCCACCATGTGTCAACGAGGAATGCACGCCCTCGCCGCTCGGCTCGTCGCGCCGGGGGTCTGCGTGCCCTGCCGACGTCGGCGGCGTGCAGTCGACCGGTCCGCGACCTCGTAGGGTCAGGGTCCGGTCGAGACGGGTAGATGCCACCCGACGAGTGTTGGAGGACGAAGTGAGCGACGCAGCCGACTGGAACCAGCAGATCATCGACGAGTTCCGCGAGAACGACGGCAAGGTCGGCGGTCCGTTCGAAGGATCACCGATGGTGCTGCTCCACCACCTCGGCGCCAAGACCGGCACCGAGCGAGTCACCCCGCTCATGGCGCAGGTCGAAGGCGACCGCACCTTCATCTTCGCCTCGAAGGCCGGCGCGCCGGACAACCCCGACTGGTACCACAACCTCAGGGCACACCCGGAGATCTCGATGGAGGTGGACTCGGGCGACCCGGTGCCCGTGACCGCCGTCGAGCTCGAGGGCCAGGAGCGCGATCGCGTGTGGGGGCGCCAGAAGACCGAGTGGCCGCAGTTCGCCGACTACGAAGCCAAGACCGATCGGACCATCCCCGTCATCGAGCTCGTCCGCCGCTGAGATCGAGGAGGCACCGCCGGCGTCAGGGCCGGCCCGACCTCCGGGGCCATCGCTGGCGGATCCACGCCGCACCGGTGAGCGACGCGCCGAACTGGCCGAACGCGAGCAGCGCCAGCACGACCCTCCAGCCCTCGACGCCCCACAGCACGGACACGCCGGCGACGAGCCACACGCACGCCTTCACCACGAACAGCCCCGGCAACAGGGGCGTCCACCGGGACTCGGTCGTGGGCGACGGTGTGTCGGCGGAGGCCATCGCAGCGCTAGGTCGAGCCGTGCGACAGGCCACCCGACTCGCGGCTCAGCCGGTACGCGGCGAGGATCTCACCACGCTCGCCCTCGCACCCGCCGCCGGAGTTGAGCGCGTGCAGCACGATCGCCGCCGAGATCCCGAGGATGAGCACGGTGACGAGGATCATCATCAGCCCCGCCTGGCCCCGACTCGCGAGGCGCCGCCGGACGACGCTCCCGGTCGCCGCGACCACCTGCCTCCCCCGTTGCATGCTCCCATCATGATCGAGCCGCGTCGGTTGGCAAGAGCGTCGTACGCTCTGCCCCGACAAGGAGGCGCGCATGGAGATGTCCCCAGACGCCAGGGCGGTCATCGAGTCGGGCCGCCTCGCGCACTTCGTCACGGTCAACCCGGACGGCAGCCCGCACGTGACCATCGTGTGGGTGGGCCTCGACGGCGACGAGATCGTGATCGGGAAGCTCGCAGCCGACCAGAAGGTGCACAACCTCCGCCGTGACCCGAGGGTGTCCCTCTCCCTCGAGGCGGAGGGCGCGCAGATGGGCATGCAGCACTACCTGGTCGTGGAGGGCACCGCCCGCGTGACCGACGGCGGCGCGCCCGAGCTGCTCGCCGAGCTGGCCAAGCGGTACATCGGACCGGACGCGGTGTTCCCGCCGATGCCGAACCCACCCGACGGCTACGTCATCCGGGTGACGCCGTCGAAGGTCCGCGGCATGGGGCCGTGGGGCACGGTGCTCGGCTGACGAATCCGCCGGCGTCGATCACGGTGGCGCCGCGACGACCTTCGTGACATCCTGCGGAGGTCGCAGCGGCGCGACGACTCCGGGGCGGGATTCGGAGAGGGGAATGGATCGCAGACACCTGACGATCGTGCAGGAGGCCGGCGGGTCCGGCGCGCCGGCAGGCGGCGACAGCGATCCGCCCGACGCGGTGTTCGACGAACTCCTGACGGTCATGACCGGTGACGACGACCGCGTCGAGCTGATCCGTCCTCCGGCCGCCCAGCCGGGACCCGGCGCTCAGCAGGGTGGCGTCCCGATCGGCTGGAGCGCGAAGCCCGACCCCTCGGCACGCCACGTGTAGTACCGCTGGTCGTTCGTGGCGAGGTAGTCGCCGGGCGTCTCCGCGGCGACGTTGACGCCGTTGGCGACCTGCGCCGCGGCGATGGCGGTGGTCACCGACGACTTCTCGGTGACGCACTCGGTGAGCGACGCCGCGGCGGAGCTCGGGCCGGCGGGCGACGCAGGCGCCGACGACTCGGTGGGCGTCGAGACACCTGCCGCGTCGGCGGGGGCCGTGCCCAGGGTCCCGGTGGGGATGCCGACCGGCGCCTCGGTGCCCTCCCCGTCGTCGCGGCCGCCCACGAACACGCCGAGCACGAACGAGCCGACGATGGCGGCCACCACGAGCAGCAGGAGGAGCGCCACCCGCAACCGGGAGCGCCCCGCTGGCCCGGTGGCAGCCACCGCAGCGGTACCCGTCGGCCCGGAGGACGGCAGCGGGGCGGCGGTCCCGAACGCTGCGGCCTGCCCGAACGTCGTCGCGCCCGGGGCGCCAGGGCCC
>JAEZFI010000342.1 GCA_023437745.1 Actinomycetes bacterium | reverse complement strand
GTCGAGGTCGGCGCCGACCTCGCGCGACCAGGCGAGGACGACCGCGGCGAACGCCTCGTTGATCTCGAACGTGTCGATGTCGCCGATCGACAACCCGGTGCGGCTCAGCAGCCGCTGCGTCGCATCGATCGGCCCGGTCAGCATCAGCACCGGGTCGACGCCCACGAGGCAGGTGTCGACGACCTGGGCCCGAGGGGTGAGGCCCAGCTGCGCCGCCTTCTCGGCGCTCATCATCAGTACGGCGGCTGCGCCGTCGGAGATCTGCGAGGAAGAGCCGGCCGTGTGCACCCCGTCCTCACGGGCGATCGGCTTCAGTCCGGCCAAGACCTCGAGGCTGGTCTCGCGCAGGCCTTCGTCGCGCTCGACGCGGTGCGTGGTGCCGGTGGGCTTGCCGTCCTCGTCGACGTCGGGCGCGTCGACCGGCGCGACCTGCGTGCCGAAGCGGTCCTCGGCCCACGCCTGAGCGGCACGCTGCTGCGACCGGAGGGCGAACTCGTCGGCGTCGGCGCGAGTGACGCCCCACTTGTCGGCGATCCGCTCGGCGCCCTCGAACTGCGAGGTGAACTCGTAGTGACCGAAGTAGGTCTTGGGGATCGGCACGCCCAGCCCCAGCTTCTTGGACGAGTTCGAGCCGATCGGGATGCGGCTCATCGACTCGACGCCGCAGGCCACGGCGACGTCGACGACGCCCGACGCGATCAGGGCGGTGGCGAGGTTGACGGCCTGCTGGGACGAACCGCACTGCGTGTCGACCGTGGTGGCGGCCACGGACTGGGGGAGTCCGGCCGCGAGCCATGCGGTGCGACCGATGTCGAAGGACTGCTCGCCCACCTGGCTGACGCACCCCGTCACGACCTGGCCGACCTCGGCCGGATCGATGCCCGATCGCTCGACGACGGCCCTCTGGACGTGACCCAGCAGCTCGGCGGGGTGGACGGTGGACAGGCCGCCGTTGCGGCGCCCGATCGGCGTGCGCACGGCCTCGATGATCACGACGTCGCTCATGGCGTCACTCTAGGTTCGGTGTCGCTCAGGCGGCGTGGGGATGGCTGTGGTGGTGGTCCCCACCGGCGCCCTCGATCGGCTCGTGGCGGCGGAGGAGCTCCCGGGCCTGGGCGACCCGACGTCGACCGATCTCCCGGGTCTGCTCGTCGAGCGACCACACCGGTGCCGCTGCGTCGGGATCCTCGATGAGGGTGAGGGTGAGCTGCGTGCTGTCCATGGATCCAGTGTGCCCAGACGGTGTGACAGTGAGCCCCGACCGGAGCCGATCTTCTGTGAAAAGCGCCAGGAAGCGGCGGGACGTCACCCCGCTCGGCGCCGTGCCCCCGGTCAGACCGGGGCGCCGTGGGCCACGAGCGGCCACGGGCGCTCGCGTTCGGCGATCAGCGCGAGGTCGAGCAGCAGCGCGTCCTCGTGGTGCCGGCCGATGATCTGCATGCCCACCGGGAGGCCCTGGTGCTGCTCGACGGGGATCGAGATGGCCGGGTTGCCGACGATGTTCGCCGGGATGGTCAGCGCGCCGTTGTTCTCGGGCCCGACCTGGCGGCCGTCCACGTGCTGGTTCAGGTAGGTGTCGGCCGCGAACGCCACGTCGGGGTTGGTCGCGCAGATGATGAAGTCGACCTGGTCGAACAGCGCGGCCATGGTCTCGTTGGCGTGGGTGCGGGCCTCCTCGCTGGCGGCGAGGGTGTCGAGGTTCACCTGCTGCTCGGCGACGGTGAGGCCGAACGCGATCTCGAGGGTGAGGTCGTCACGGCACTCGGGCCAGAGGTCGCCGAGTGCCCGCTTGAGCTGGCACAGGTTGTTGAGCGCCCACTCCATGCCCAGGCCGGGGAGCTTCACGGGGATGTCGACGAGCGTGAGCCCGGCGTCCCTCGCGAGCGCCTCGCCCGCCTCGATCACCCGACGCGCCACCTCGGGGTTGACGATCGCGTTCCCCAGGTCGGGCGCGATCACCGCCCGCTTGCCGCGGAGGTCGTAGGTGCCGAGGTGCTCCTCCCACCCCTCGATGCGGGGGAGCGAGTAGGGGTCGTAGGCGTCGTAGCCGTTGGAGACGTCGTACCAGCGGGCCACGTCGCGCACCGACCGGGCCTGGCAGCCGTTGACGACCGTGAGGGGGTGGATGTCGGTGTGGGGTCCGCGGGGGATGCGGCCCGCCGTGCCCTTGAGGCCGACGTTGCCGTTGAAGCCGGCGGGGATGCGGATCGAGCCGCCCCCGTCGCCGCCGGTCGCGATGGTGACCAGCCCGCCAGCGACCGCCGAGGCGGAACCGCCGGAGGAGCCGCCGGCGGTGCGACCGGACTCCCACGGGTTGTGGGTCACGCCGTAGTGCTTGTTCACGGAGACGTTGAGACCGCCGAACTCGCTGGCGTTGCACTGCCCGACGGGCACGGCGCCGGCGTCGAACAGCCGCTCGACGTGGGTCGCCGTGAAGTTCGCGACGCGGTCGGCGAACACGGTCGTGCACTGGGTGTCGGCCCATCCCTCGACCGGCGTGAGGGCCTTGATGCCGATCGGCACGCCGCCGAGGGGCAGGCTCACGTCGGCCTTCGCCGCGGCCGCACGCGCACGCTCGGGATCGACGGTGACGAAGGCGTTCAGCTCGCTCGCCTCGATGGCGTCCAACGTCGCCTCGAGCTCCTCCACCGGTGAGCGCTCACCCGAGCGGAAGGCCTCGACGAGCGAGACGGTGTCACCGAGCCATGGCGTGTCAGTCATGGGCGGAAACGCTACGTGAAGGTCGTTCGCAGAACCAGATGGCCGTGCGCCCGGCGTCAGCCCTGCGGCGGGAACACCGGCGTGGTGTGCAGGTGGTCGCTGCCGTCGCCGACCTCGGTGCGCACCGGCGAGCGGCCGAGGACGGACGGCCCGGGAAGGGCGTAGGCGTCGGCCGCCGAGAGGTCCACGCCGTAGCCCAGGTCCGCCAGGCCGCCGACGGTGATGCGGCTCAGCGGCTCCGGTGCCGGATCGGAGTAGCCCGTCATCAGCTCGTTGTTGAACACCGGCTCGCTCCAGTGGGCGAGCGCCGTGCCGATGCCGCCGCCCGACTCGACGGGCACGAGTCCCGTGCCGCCGATCTCCTGCCACGCGGCGTTTGCAGCCGTGCCGGTGTAGCGGGGCGAGGTGAACACGTCGACGAGGAGGCCGCGGAGCGCCCAGCCGAGGCCGATCCCCAGCACGTGGCCCATCTCGTGGAGGATCAGGTTGCGCAGCCGTCCCTGCGTGAGCATCCGATCGAGGTCGGCCGCGTCGAACTGCATGATCCCGTAGATCGACGTGCCGTCGGCCCGCACGGCCAGCGAGCCGGCCTGCCCGAGGGTGCCGCCCACCCCGTCGATGTCGACGGCCGTGGCGTCGATGAGGAGGTCGTCGACCGTCCCGTCGAACGGTGGGGCCCACGGGACCAGCGCGCTGAGGAGGGTGAACTGCTGGTCGGGCAGCCCGGCCGTGATCACCTGCTCCCAGCGGTCCGCCGCGGCCTGGAACGCCGCCGCGAACTCGGGGCGCATGCCCGCCGGCAGCCGCAGGGTGATGTCGAACGACTCGGACGGTCCGGGCGCGACGGGCACGGTCGTGGTCGCCGTGACCGGCGGGAAGTCGCCGTCGGACACCTCGAGGATCGCGACCCGGTCGCCGGGGGTGGTGAAGTTCGCCAGCCCGAGGTCGCCCGACGAGCACGGCGAGTACGTGCGGTCCCAGGTCAGGTCGCCGTCGACGTCGAGGCGGCACGTGAGCGCATCGCCGTTCGGGTCGCTGACGCCCCACGCGTAGGAGGCGGTCACCGGCGCCTCGCCGCGGGCGGCGAAGGCCTGGAACGAGTGGATGACGGGCGGCGCGGGATCGGGCGCCGGGCCGGTGGGTGGCGGCGTGCACGCAGCGCCGAGCGCGACGGCGAGGAGCGCGACGCCGACCAGCCGCGTCGTCATCCGCGCGGTGGCCCGTCGCTGCGTCTGCCGCTGCACCTGTCGCTCGGTCCGCCGTCGGTCGCCGTGTTGCGCGCGCATCACCCCTCCGCCCGTGGTGCGCCCGCCCGGGGCACCGACGCCGATGGTACCAACGACCTGCCGTCCTGGCCCTGCCCGTAGGCTCCCCGCTCGATGGACGCCGCCGAGTTCCTCGGGATCACCCCCACGCACAACCCGCACCGCTGGTACCTGCCGGTCACGATCGGCATCGCCACCGGCGACAACTTCCTCTTCGGGGGCTGCGCGCTGGGCGCGGCGATCGAGGCGCTGGAGCGGACCGTCGCTCGTCCCGTCGTGTGGGCGACCGCGCAGTACCTGAGCTTCGCCCACGTCGGCGAGACCATGGACGTCGACGTCACGATCGCGACGCACGGCCACCACACCACGCAGGCTCGGGTCGTGGGCCACGTCGGCGACCGGGAGATCGTCACCGTGAACGCCGCGCTCGGCCGGCGGCCCGTGCAGTGGGCGGGGCAGTGGGACCGCCGCCCGGACGTCCCGCCGCCGGACCAGTGCCCGCCCAGGGTGAACCGCTGGTCGAACCCCGGCTCCCTGATGGAGCGCATCGAGATGCGCGTCGCCAAGGGCCGCCAGTGGGACGACCTGGGCGACGGCGTGGGGCAGGAGGACGGCACCTCGGCGCTGTGGATCCGCATGCCCCTGATCGACATGGGCGCGTCCAGCCTGGCGGTGCTGGGTGACTACGTCCCCTACGGCATCACGCAGGCGCTCGGGCAGTGGGTCCGGTCGAACAGCCTCGACAACACGCTGCGGATCGTGGACATCGTGCCCACGGAGTGGGTGCTGCTCGACATCCGCATCCAGGGCATCCGCAACGGCTTCGGCCACGGCCTGGTCCACCTGTGGGCGGAGGACGGCACCCTGCTCGCCACCGCCAGCCAGTCCGCGATCGTCCGGGACCCGCCCCGCCCGACCTGACGGTTCTGTTCCAGGGAGAGCCTCGCCGGCGAGGCTCGCCCTGGAACAGAACCGCAGCCGCCGGGGCAGCCCTACGCTGCCGGTCATGCAGCGCTACGGCATGACCATCCCGTTCGACGGCATCCCCCTGGGTGAGCAGGCCGATGCGATCCGGGAGCTCGCGGACCTCGGCTACACCGACGTGTGGTCGAGTGAGGCGAACGGAGCCGACGCCTTCACGCCGCTGGCGCTCGCGTCGGTCTGGGCGCCGTCGCTCCGCCTCGGCACCGCCATCGTCCCGGCATTCACACGCGGGCCCGCCTGCATGGCGCAGTCAGTCGCCTCGCTCGCCGCCGCCGCCCCCGGACGTGTCGCCTTCGGCATCGGCACGTCGTCGAACGTGATCGTCGAGGGCTGGAACGGCATCCCGTTCGTGGAGCCGTACGCGCAGACGAAGGCGATGGTGCGCTTCCTGCGCCAGGCGTTCACCAACGAGAAGGTGACCGACGACTTCGGTCGCTTCCAGGTCCGGGGCTTCAAGCTCGGCGTGCCGGTGACCGAGCCGATCCCGATCCTCGTTGCGGCGCTGCGCGAGGGCATGCTGCGGCTCGCCGGCCGCGAGGGCGACGGCGCCATCATCAACTGGCTGTCGGCGGACGACGTGTCGACCGTCGCCCCCGTCGTGCAGGGGGCGAGCAGCGACGGCACGGCGAAGGAGGTCGTGGCGCGGATCTTCGTGGCCCCGACGACCGACCGCGACCTCGTCATGTACGCCGGCCGCATGGCGATCGCGGCGTACCTGAACGTCCCCGTGTACGCCGACTTCCACCGCTGGCTCGGCCGGGGCGAGATGCTGGCGGAGATGTGGCGCCTCTGGAAGGAGGGCGACCGGAAGGGCGCCCTCGCCGCGATCCCCGACCAGCTGGTGGACGACCTGATCATCTGGGGTTCGCCGGAGGCGTGTCGCGAGCACGTCGCCCGCTACGTCGAGAACGGCGTGACCACCCCGGCGCTTGCCGTGCTGCCGTTCGGCCTCGACGTGCGCCAGGCGGCCCGAGACCTGGCACCCACCTGACGCGCCGCCGTGCCGCGCCTCCTGATCGTCCACCACACGCCCTCGCCGCCGCTGCAGGACCTCCTCGAGGCCGCCCGGTCGGGGTGTGCGATCCCCGAGCTCGCCGAGGTCGAGGTCTGCGTGCGCCCGGCGCTGTCGGCCTCGGTCGTGGACGTGCTCGACGCCGACGGCTACCTGCTCGGCACCCCTGCCAACTTCGGGTACATGTCGGGTGCGCTCAAGCACTTCTTCGACACGATCTACTACCCGTGCCTCGAGGCGACGGTCGGCCGGCCGTACGGGCTGTGGGTGCACGGGAACAACGACACCGACGGTGCCGTCTCGTCCGTCGAGCGGCTGGTGACGGGCCTCCGGTGGCGTGCCGTCGCGCATCCCGTCACGTCGATCGGGCCCACGACACCGGTGACGCGGGACGCGGTGTCGGAGCTGGCCGCGACGGTGGCGGCCACCCTGCTCGCCGGCTGACCTCGAGGGGGTGACGCGCCGGGGGAGCCGTCGTAAGGTGAGGCGCTGAGCACGGCCGAGAAGGGGGTCCTGTGGCTCGAACGGTCGGCGTCTCGCTCCTCTTCACCGACGTGGTCGGGTCGACGGAATCGGCGGTGCGCGTGGGCGCCGTCGAAGCGGAGAAGGCGCGCCAGCACCATCATCGCCTCCTCCACCGAGCCGTGGACGCTCACCTCGGCATCGAGGTCAAGAGCCTGGGCGACGGCATCATGGCGGTGTTCCCGGGGGTCTCGTCGGCCATCGACGCCGCGATCGCCGTGCAGCGCGCCGTCGCCGACGAGAACGCGGAGGGGCGGAACCCGCCCGTCGCCGTCCGGGCCGGCATCTCCGTCGGTGATTGCACGGAGGAGCACGGCGACTACTTCGGGGAGCCGGTCGTCACGGGCGCGCGGCTGTGCGCAGCGGCCGAGGGCGGGCAGATCCTCCTCCCCGAGCGAGCGGCGACGCTCGACCTGCGAGGACGCCACCGCTTCGAACCGGTCGGTGAGCTCCGCCTCCGAGGCCTTCCGGAAGCCGTGCCCGCCGTGTCGGTCGTGTGGGAGGTCGACGCGACGGAGAGCTCGAGCCCGGTCCTGATCGGCCGGGGCGCCGAGGTGAGTGCGCTCACCGCGGCGGTCCTCGATCACCGGCGGTCGGCCCTGATCCTCGGCGAGCCGGGAGTGGGCAAGACGGCGCTGACCCGAGAGCTGGTCCGACTCGCCCGTCACCAGGACTGGGACGTCGAGCACACGGCGTGCCCGACCTCGGGATCACCGCTCGGGCCGTTCCTCCACCTCATCCCGTCGCTCGACCCGTTCGTCGGCGCGGGGGAGCAGCTCGCCTTCGTCCTGGCGGCACTTCGCGCCCGAACGGGCGATGCTCCGCTGCTCCTCGTGGTCGACGACGCGCACCTGGCCGACTCCCTCTCCGCCGCGCTGCTCCACCACGTGATCCTCCACGACGTCGCGACGGTGGTGATGGCCGCCCGCGCCGGGGAGCCGCTTCCCACGGACGTGGCGACGCTGGTCAAGGACGAGCAGGTGGACGTCACGCGGCTCGAGGCCCTGGGGCGGGAGGGGAGCGACGCCCTGCTCGCCAGCAGCCTCGGCGGTCCGATCCATCGGCAGCTGGGCGAGGCGATCTGGACGCTGGCGCAGGGGAACCCGCTGTTCTCACGCGAGTTGGCGGCAGCGTCCCGGCAGCAGGGTTCGATCGGCGTCGATGCCAGTGGCGAGTGGGTGGTGCTCGGCCGCCTGAACCTGTCCAAGACGGTGATCGACGTGGTGGCCTCACGGCTGAACCGCCTCGACGACGACGCCTCGAGGCTGGCCGCTGCGCTGGCCGTGGCCGAGCCGCTGAGCGTGTCGGTCCTGGAGCACCTCGCCCCGAGGACTGCGCTGGCGGCGCTCGAGCAGTCGGGCCTGGTCGCGATCATGCGGGCCGGGCGATCGTCAGCTGCGTGGTTCGCCCATCCGATCCACGCCGAGGCCGTGCGGGAGACCGTGCCGCTCGCACGCCTCCGCGACGCGATGAGCGCCGTCGCCGACGCGCTCGAAGCCGGCGGTGAGGTGGACAGCCGAACGGTCGTGCTGTCCGCCCGGCTCCGGCTCGACTCGAACACGGCGGACCCCGCGGTGCTGCTGGCTGCGGCCCGCCGGTCGCTGGAGGGCCTGGACCTGGCGCAGGCAGTGGAGTTCGCCACGGCGGCCAAGGCCGACGGCGGCGGGGTCGAGGCCGAGGTCATCCTCAACGCCGCCCGTTGGATGGACGGGAAGGTGGCCGACGCAGTGGCGCGCTTCGAGCGCCTGCTGGCGACGACGACCGACCCCTTCCAGCTGGCGCTCGTCGTCTTCGAGTACGCACGGCTCTTGCTGCAACGCGAGGGGGACGCCACGGCGGCGGCCACCGTCCTGACCGAGCAGCTGCCTCTCCTGGACGCCGACATGCAGTCGCCGTTGCGGGCGATGCTCGCGCTCACCCTCTTCTTCTCCGGGGAGCCGGCAGGCGCCGCCGAGACCGGGCTGTCCGTGCTCGCCGGCGACGCCGACCAGTTGACCACCACGGTGGCGATCTGCGGCGCGGTGTCCGGGCTCGCCACGCTCGGCAGGTGCGCCGAGGCGCGACGCCTCCAGCTGCCGCTCCCCGGGCTGCTGCAGGAGCTGGGGACGGTGCTGCCCGGCTATGTCGTGCTCAACGCCTCGCTGTTCCGGCTGCTCCTCGACCTGGAGGAGGGACACCTCTTCGACGCCTCGAACCTGTTCGAGGACCCGGCCGGCTTCGCGAGGTCGCCCTATGCGGGCACCGAGACGATGCTCCACTGGGTCCCCGGCGTGCAGAAGGCGTTCAGCGGTCTGCTCGACGAGGCCGCCGAGCTCCACGAGCGCAGCGCGGCCGACGCTGCGAACTTCGGTCTCCACGTGGTCTCGTTCCACCGGCTCACGTGGGCCCTCGTGGAAGCGCAGCGCGGCAACCCGGCCGCGGCCCGCGCGCTGCTCGACGAGTCCGAGGGTCTGGCCCCCGATCGGCGCGTCGGCTTCAGGGCGTGGGGTGAGCGGTCCCGGGTCTGGCTGCTGGCGTCGGAGGGTGCGGTCGACGACGCCGTCGACCTGAGCCTCTCGCTCGCGCAGGAGTATGCGGAGCAGGCAGTGCCGCGACTCCTCGGGCTGCACGACGTCGCCCGGCTGGGACGGCCGGGCCCGGTCGTCGAGGAACTCGACCTGATGGCGTCGCTCCCGGGTGCGACGTGGATGGCGCACACCTTCGCCGCGCACGCCCGAGCCCTGGTCGCCGGTGACCCCGACGCGCTGGTCGAGGTGGGCGAGCACCTGGCCGACGGGGGTCTGCACCTCGAGGCGAGCGAGGCCTTCAGCGCCGCGATCGAGGCCGCCGAGGCGAGCGGTCGATCGCCGGGCGAGGTCGAGCGCTGGGCGAGCCGGCTGGATCCTCGCGGCGGCGCGGCCGGGACGCCGTGGTTCCTCCCCGCCGAGGTCGCGGTCGTCTGAACGTCCACTCCCCACCGTTTCGGGTCGACTGAACCGCGCCCGGCGCGGTGCAGTCG
>JAEZFI010000335.1 GCA_023437745.1 Actinomycetes bacterium | reverse complement strand
CCAGACGGCATCGACGACCCGCCGACGCCGTCGGTCGCGACCGCCACCGGCACCGCGGAGCTGGCGGGGGAGTCGTGACCCAGCCGGCCGGTCGTGTTGTCGCCCCAGCAGTACACGTAGCCGTCCGCGCCGGCACAGGCGGCGCCGGAGCCGACGCTCACGTCGGTGACCACGGCCCCGGAGGGGAGTTGGGACCCGGAGGTCCCGCCGGTGGCCACGAGGACCGGATCGGCAGACGGCAGCAGCGAACCGTCGCCGAGCTGGCCGTGGTCGTTGGCGCCCCAGCAGTACAGGAGCCCGCCTGCGATGGCACAGGCGCTGGCGTCGCCGACGGCGACCTTGGTGACGGCGACGCCCTTGGGCAGCGGGAGCCCCGCACGCCAGTTCACCCGGGCCGCGCTCGACGTCCCGGCTCCTGCGGCGCCGTCGCCGTGCTCGCCGGCTGAGTCGGTGCCGCTCGCCCACCACAGGGTGGGGAGCGCTTCGACGCTGGTGCGGGCGACGGCGTGGTCGACGAGGGCTGCGGCGGTGGGCTCGATCCGTGACGTCGTCACGACCAGCGCGAGTGGCACCAGGACTGCCATCCAGGCTGCGGGACGTCGCAGCGAGCGGCTCCCGGGGCCCCTCATGACGCACCGCCCGTGTCGGGCACCCAGCGCCCGATGCGGCGCGCGGTCGGCGGGCCGAAGCTCCAGCAGAGCGCGGCTCCGACGAGTGCCGCAGCGACCAGCTGCACGGCTGTGGAGTCGCGCAGTTGGAGTGCCCGACCGACGGCCGGCAACGTGAGCACGACGCGGTCCACCTGGGCTGCGGTGACCGGGTCGGTGTCGGGGGTGGAGTTGGCATCGCCCTGCGTGGTGAGGCGGCGCAGCGCTCCGTCTCCCTCCGCGGCGACGACCCGGTGCGTGACCCGCGTGCCCTCACCGCGCATGACGCTGATGACGTCGCCGGGCTCGATCTCCTCGACGGGGGCGGGTCGGGCGAGGGCCAGCGAGCCGACCGGCAGGGCCGGGGCCATGGAGCCGGATCGCACGACGAGCGGGCGGACGTCGAGGACGACCTGGGCGACTCCTGCGAGGGCGGTGAGCACGCCGAGGAACGCGAGGGCGGTGATCGCCGCGAGGCCGAGGTGGTTCAGCAGTCCGCGCCGAGGCCCGGACCAGACGTAGGTGGTGATCGGCGCGGGCCCGGGGGACGGGCGCGTCGGATGCGCGGCGGGCGGCGTGTACCGCATGGTTGTCGACACCTCAGGCCTCAGAGGTCGGCCTGGTCGGCGGTGAAGGCGAGCTCGACGTCGGTGGCGCCACCACCGGTGCCGGTGACCGACGCCGGCAGGGTGACGGCCAGGCAGAGGTCCCGATGGGCACCGCCGTCGAGCTGCACGCCGGTGAAGGTCGCCGAGCCGAGCGTCCCGTCCGCGACGAGCGGGGCGGGATCTGAGGCGACCACTCCGGCGTCGCAGGCGGTGCCGGTGGTGCTCGCCACCACCAGGCGCAGGTCGTCGGTCGCGTTCGGGGTCGACCCGTCGGGCGTCGTGGCGACCGCCATCGAGAGGTCGGCGTCGACGGTGCCGACGTTGCTGACCCGCAGGGGGGAGTGCACCGTCTGCCCTGGGACCATGGCGTCCGCCCCGGTGAAGGAGAGCACGTAGGGCGTCGGGTTCCCCTCTTCGCCGTCGACGGTCAGGTCGAGGGTGCCGGCGGTGAACGACGCGGTGACCTCTGCGGAGTCGGAGAACGCGGCGCTGGTGGCGATCACCCCGAGCCCGAGCACGGAGCCCGCTGCGAGGAGTGCACGGATGCGGCCGGGCCGGCGGCGCAGCTCGACCTCCCCGGTTGGGACGTCGGGCAGGTGGTGGGGGTCGGGGGTGTACATCGAGGCCTTCCTCGTCGTGGGATCTGACGAGGAAGACACTCGGCGTGTCCGCCGCACGCTGAAGCGCGATGGGTCAGGAGGATCACCGAAAGTGACCGAAAGGCCTTGAGTGCTGGGTCGGCGGGAACGTCGGGGAGGTTCCCGGTGGCTCAGAGCGGGGCGGGCAGCATGGCCTCGACCAGGTTGGGGCCGGGGGTCGCCAGCGCGCGCTCCAACTGGTCGGTGAACTCTTCGGCGGTGGTGGCCCTGGTGGCGGTGACGCCCATGCCGGCGGCGAGCGCGGTGAAGTCCAGCTCGGGGTTGGTGAGGTCCAGCATCTCGAGCGCCTTCGGCCCCGGCTCCGCCCCCACTCGGGCGAGCTCGAGGTTGAGGATGGCGTAGGAGTGGTTGTTGAGGATCACCGTGGTGACGTCGAGCCCCTCGCGGACCTGGGTCCACAGCGACTGCAGCGTGTACATGGCGCTGCCGTCGGCCTGAAGGTTGAGCACCTTGCGTCCGGGCGCGGCGATGGCGGCGCCGGTGGCGACCGGCATCCCGTAGCCGATGGCGCCACCCGGCAGGCAGAGCCAGTCGTGGCGCGGCGCGCCGGCGGTGAACCCCGAGACGAACAGCCCTGCGGTGTTGCCCTCGTCGACGACGATGGCGCCCTCGGGCAGCAGTGCGCCGACCGCCGAGGCGAAGCTCTCGGCGTTGAGGGCGCCGCTGGGCCGCTCGGGGCGGAAGGCCCCCTGGAGCTGAGCTGCGTCCGGCGCCGCACCGACCTCGTCCGCGAGCGCCTCGAGCGCGACGGTGGCTGCGTCACCGGGGGCGGCGAGCACGTGCACGGTGCAGCCATCGGGCACCAGGTCGGAGGCCTTGCCCGGGTACGCGAAGAACGACACGGGCGAGGTGGCGTCCACCAGCACCAGGTGCTTGAGCCCGTCGAGCTGTGCCTGCGCGAACTCGGCGAGGTAGCCGAGGCGCTCGACCGAGGGCAGGCCCTCGCCACGCTCGAGGCGCGCCGGGAACGTCTCCGCGAGCAGCTTGGCGCCCGTCGTCGCGGCGATGCGCGAGGCGGCGACCAGACCCTGCTCGTAGGTCGTCGAGCCGCCCAGCAGCA
>JAEZFI010000245.1 GCA_023437745.1 Actinomycetes bacterium | reverse complement strand
CCGAACGCCGGACGACGACCCCGGCCGGGCGGCGCCCCGGTCCCCCGCGGCGGCACGGGGCGGCAGCGGCCCTTCAACGCCCGTGGGGCGGGATGGTCGCCGATCCAGCCGATGTCCCGCCCGGGTCCCAACCTCCCGTGGAACGACTGGACGACCCAGCGCCGCCACCGCTTCTTCCGGACGGTCGGCGGCGGCTTCGTCGCGCTGGTCCTGGTGATCGTCGTCGCGACGAAGTGCGGCGGCGACGAGCGGCGGGGCACCGGTTCGACGACGACCACCACCACGACGCCGGCGGCGCCCACCCAACCGCTCACCACCGTGACGGCCGCCCTCAGCGCCTCGGTGCTGCCCGGCCCGACGTACCAGGGTCCTGCGGCGGCGGTCGGCGACACCGTCCTGATGCTGGGGGGCATCAACGAGGACACGCAGTCCACCCGCAAGGTGTGGCAGTTCGACCCTGCGACGGGCGACACCAAGAACATCGCCGCGCTGGCGACGGGGACGAACAACGGGGCGTCGGCGGCGATCGGCACGGACGTGTTCCTCTTCGGCGGGGGCGCGCGCAACTCGATCTTCGACACGATCGACCGGGTGGCCGTGGGCGCGAACCGCCAGTCGCTGGCCGGGAAGCTGCCGTCGCCGCGCACCGAGGCGGTGGCCGTCACCGACCCGGCGTCGGGCACGGTGTACCTCGTCGGCGGCACGGGACCGTCGGGAGCGCAGCTCGAGGTGCTCAAGACCACCGACGGCGTGAACTTCGACGTGGTCACGACCCTCGCCGAGCCGGTGCGGGCGCCCGCGGTGGCGTTCCAGGGCGGCTCGATCTGGATCTTCGGCGGCCGGTGGGAGGACACCACCAGCGCCTCGATCCAGCGGGTCGACCTCACCACCGGCGCCACCACCGTCGTGTCGCAGATGTCGGCGCCGATCTCGAACGCGATGGCGTTCACCCTGGGCGATCAGGTGTACCTGGCGGGCGGGCGCACGCCGGCAGGCCGCAGCAACGAGGTGCGCCGGCTCGATCCCACGACGTTCACGCTCACCGCCGTGGCGACCCTGCCCGCCAACCTGTCCGACGCCGGTGTCGCGGTGATCGGCCAGACCGCCTACCTCCTGGGCGGGTTGGGCGGCGAGACCGATGTGGCGACCAACCAGATCGTGACCGTCACCCTCGGCTGAGGCCGATCTGCGTCGCTCCCGTCTCGTCGAGCGTCACCGGGAGCGTCCAGCCGCCGTCCTCCCCCACCGCCAGCACTGCGGGCGGCGCACCCCCGACCGACGCCGCCACCGTCGCCGACGACGACCAGCCGGCCACGCGCAGCTCCTCACCGGGCGCGCCCGAGAGCACCACCGTCACACCCCCGCGCCCGTCGGGGTCGATCCGCTCGCATCGGCGGCGGCCCGCCGTCGCCACGAGGTCGGGGTCGCCGAGCACGGCCAACCCGTCGACGGCGGGGACGAGCACCGACAGGTCCATCCCCTGGTGGTCGAGCGCGAGGTGCCAGCCGGTCTCGGTCACCGGGCCCGCCCAGGCGGCGGCCACGGCGTCCCACCGGATGACGCCGCTCGCGGCCGACGGCGCGTCCTCACCCAGGTCGGCGAGCGCCACGTCGCACTCGAGGCGCTGCGCCGGCTCGGTGACGTCGAGCGACACGACGTAGGCGTAGCGCCCGACGCCGTGGTCGACGTGCGTCGCGGCGATCATCGGCGTCGGCGTCAGGAACGGGTGGGCGCGCATCGACCGGTCGACGGCCGCGAGGGGAACGTCGGGGCGGACGATCGTGCCGTCGGAGAAGCCGCACATCCGCACGAGCCGTGCGTCCGTCTCGCCCAACCGGTCCCCGATGCCGATCGGGCCGCACGAGAGCGCGGAGAGGACCGTCTCGACCAGCGCCTCACCCGCCGGGGTCGAGGGGCCCGTGCGGAACACGTCCTTGAACGGGCTGAGCCCGAGGGCCCGGGCCATCACGTTGGTGGCGCAGAACCACGCCCACAGCGCATGCGGGCCGACGAGGTAGCCGTGGTCCCCGCTGGTGCGCACGGAGGTCACCGACGGGAGGGTCGAGGCCATCTGCAGGTCGGCGGGACTGCCCATGCACCACTGCGCCGTCATGCCACGGCGGGCCAGCTCGACGTCGAGGCCGTGCTGCCACGCCGCTGCCCGCCCCGGTTCGGTCCGCAGGCCGCGCACGGCGAGGAAGCACTCGATCAGCCAGTCGTGCTCGAACACCTCGACGCCCCACGACTGCGCGCGGTCGAGGAGGAGGGCGTAGTAGTCAGGACCCGTCGGGTGGGCGGTCGCACCGTCGACCCAGCAGTCGAACCGCTCGGCGAGCGGCGACGCCGACGACAGGTGGCGACAGTGGGTGGCGAGCGGCGGGTTCCCGAGCGCCGCCCGCAGCGCGGGGATTCCGTCAGGGAGGATGTCGGAACGTGCGTCCCAGTCCATGAGCCCGGTCGGCGGCACCACCCACTCGTCCGTGTCGAAGGGGCGCACGGTCTCGTGCGGGTAGAACCATGAGTCGAGCTGCACGGCCGTGTACGGCACCTGCCGGTCACGGAGGTCGGCCAGGGTGTCCACCAGCGTGTCGGTGACGCTGCGGCCGCCCTCGGTCCGGTACCAGTACGCCGCGCCGTTATCGGTCCAGTACGACACCGAGCGGCTGAGCACGTCGGGGGCGCGCTCGCCGGCGCGGCCCATCCGCTCGGCGACGAGGTCGGACCAGGTGGCGATCGCGGCGCGTGGGCCGTCGGCCAGGACCACTGCGAGCCGGGTCGAGAACCCGGCGGGGACCGAGTCGAGGTCGCCGTGCCAGCCAACCCGGACGCCGTCGGTGGCCTGCTCCGCCGACGCCGGCACGGCGATGACCTGCTCGAAGGGGGCGTCGACGGGCGCGAGGAGGATCACGGGACCCTCGGGGTCGGACAGCCACAGGGGCTGCACCACGGCCGGTCGGAACGGCCACCGCAGCCAGTCGGCCAGCAGGCCCGCATCCGCCGCGGTGGGGAGCGCGAACTCCATGAACTGGTGACCCATCGCCGTGGCGCCCGACGGGAGGCCGCCGTCGAGCCGTGCCGCCGGGTCGAACACCATCGAGCACACGGCGGGACGGTCGAACCCCTCCCCGGCGATCCCGTCGAGCGAGGTGGTGGCCTCGAGCGTCACCACCACGACGCCCTCGCGGTCGGGATCGACCTCGACGTCACGCCGGACGCCCTCGGGCAAGCGGGCCCGACCGGGGCCGAACCAGTCCGGGTGCCCCTCCGTGCCGATCCGGATGGCGCCGGCGGCCTCCTGCCGCACCCGGAGCCGACCTGTGCTGAGCGTCTCGTCCACGCCCGGCATCCTGCCAGCCTTCACCCCGCCCCCACGCCCGTTCTGTTCCAGGGAGAGCATCACCACCGCTGCTGTGGCTGGAACAGAACGGGCGGAAGTACGGTCGAGCCATGTCCGACTTCGCCTACACCGACCTGCTGCCCCTCGGCGCGAGCGACACGCCGTACCGGCTTCTGACCGCCGACGGCGTCTCCACCTTCGAGGTGGGCGGCCACCGGTTCCTGCAGGTCGAGCCCGAGGTCCTGACCCTCCTCGCCGCCACCGCGATGCGGGACATCGCCCACTTCCTGCGCCCCGGTCACCTCCAGCAGCTGCGCAACATCCTCGACGACCCCGAGGCCTCGGCGAACGACCGCTTCGTCGCCGACGAGCTCCTCAAGAACGCGGCGATCGCCGCCGGCGGCGTGCTCCCGGGCTGCCAGGACACGGGCACGGCGATCATCAAGGGCAAGAAGGGACAGTTCGTCGTGACGAACGGCGGGCAGGACGAGCGGGCGCTCGCGCGTGGCGTGTACGACACGTACCTCACGTCGAACCTGCGGTACTCGCAGATGGCCCCCGTGACGATGTGGGACGAGGTCAACACCAAGACCAACCTGCCCGCCGAGATCAAGATCTCCGCGGTCGACGGCGACGCCTACTCGTTCATGTTCATGGCCAAGGGCGGCGGATCGGCCAACAAGAGCTACCTGTTCCAGGAGACGAAGGCGCTGCTCAACCCCGAGAGCCTGATGCGCTTCCTCGACGAGAAGCTGCGGTCGCTCGGCACCGCAGCGTGCCCGCCGTACCACCTCGCGGTGGTCGTGGGCGGCACCTCCGCCGAGTTCGCCGTCGAGACCGCCAAGCTCGCCTCGACCCGTTACCTCGACACGCTCCCCACGCAGGGGTCCGAGCTGGGCCACGGGTTCCGGGACGTCGAGCTGGAGGCACAGGTTCTCGAGCTGACCCGCCGCTTCGGGATCGGCGCGCAGTTCGGCGGGAAGTACTTCTGCCACGACGTGCGGGTCATCCGGCTCCCCCGCCACGGGGCGTCGTGCCCGGTGGCCATCGCCGTGTCGTGCTCGGCCGACCGCCAGGCGCTGGCCAAGATCACGGCCGACGGCGTGTTCCTCGAGGAGCTGGAGCGGGACCCGGCGCACTTCCTCCCCGAGGTCACCGACGAGCACCTCGGCGGCGAGGTCGTGCGCATCGACCTGAACCAGCCGATGGACGCGATCCGGGCCGAGCTCACGAAGTACCCGGTGACCACCCGCCTCTCGCTGACCGGCACGCTCGTCGTCGCCCGCGACATCGCCCACGCCAAGATCAAGGAGCGGCTCGACGCCGGCGAGGCGATGCCGCAGTACCTCCGGGACCACGCCGTGTACTACGCGGGTCCGGCCAAGACGCCCGAGGGATACGCCTCCGGGTCGTTCGGCCCCACGACGGCGGGGCGCATGGACAGCTACGTCGACCAGTTCCAGAAGGCCGGCGGCAGCTTCGTGATGCTGGCCAAGGGCAACCGCTCGGCCGCCGTCACGAACGCCTGCCGCGACAACGGCGGCTTCTACCTCGGCTCCATCGGAGGGCCGGCGGCCCGTCTCGCCAAGGACTGCATCACCCGGGTCGAGGTGCTCGACTACCCGGAGCTGGGCATGGAGGCGGTGTGGAAGATCGACGTCGTCGACTTCCCCGCGTTCGTCGTCGTCGACGACAAGGGCAACGACTTCTTCAGCGAGGTCTCCCGCCCGCAGCCCGTCGCCATCCGGTAGCACCACCCCACGCCGGTCAGACCAGGGCGCGCATGACGGCGTCGAGGTGGACGAGGCCGACGGCGGTGGCGCGGACCCGGTCGCCCTCGCGCACCAGCCGGCCGCCGGCCACCAGCTCCTCGAGCTCGGTGCCGACGAGCGTCGCCGCGTCCACCCCGGCGCGCCGGCCGACGGCGGCGAGGTCGACGCCCTCCACCATTCGCAGCCCCATGAGGACGGCGTCGATCGCCCAGTCCTCAGCATCGAGCCGCCGGTGGTCCACCGGGTCGCCGCCCTCGAGCCACGCTCCCAGCGACGGGTTCGTGCGCCGGATGGCCACCGCACCCGTGTCCGCGCCGCCGGCCGGCTCGTGGCTGCTGGCGCCGGGCCCCACGCCCACCCACCAGTCGTTGTTCCAGTAGCCGAGGTTGTGCGCGCACCGCGCGCCCGGCCGCGAGTGGTTCGACACCTCGTAGCGGGTGAAGCCGGACTCGCCCAGCACCGCCGACGCGGCGTCGAGCGCCTCGCGCTCCTCGACCGGCTCGACGCCGTCCCGGGCGAACGGCGTGCCGTCCTCGATCGTGAGGGTGTAGGCGGACACGTGGTGCACCCCCGTGGCGGCCGCAGCGCGCAGGTCCTGCGCCACGTCCTGGCCCTCGATGGCCGTGATGAAGTCGAGGGAGACCGTCGCCCCCGTCGCCAGCGCCTCCGCCACGATCCGGCGGTTGGTGTCCGCCGAGTGCTGGCGTCCCAGCCGAGCGAGCACCGCGTCGTCGAAGGACTGCACGCCGAGGCTGAGGCGGGTGATGCCCTGGTCGACCCAGCGGCGCAGCGAGCCCGGACCGACGGTCGCCGGGTGCACCTCGAGGGTCACCTCGCCGGCAGGTCCGAGTCGTCCGGCGAGGAGGTCGAGCAGGCGAGCCATCTCGGCGTCGCGCAGGTAGGACGGCGTGCCCCCGCCGAGGTAGATCGACTCGAGCGCCTGGACCTCCAACCGGTCGACCGTCTCGGCGAGCTCGACGTCGAGGCGCTCCAGGTAGGCCGCCACGGCACCGGCACGCCGCTCCACCACGTCGAAGGAGCAGAACGGGCAGATGGTCGGGCAGAAGGGGACGTGAACGTAGGCGTGGCGCACCTGCGAGCCGGCAGCGGGCCCGTCCTCGATCCTGCTGGCGACTCCGACCTCGGCCACGTGTCGACGCTACCGGCGACGCGACCTCGTGGGTCGCGTCATGCAACGGGTTACGCTCGGCAGGGTGAAGCGCTCGAGTGTCGCCCATTGGAACTGCTCGGTGGCGAGGACCCTCGACGTCGTCGGCGAGTGGTGGTCGCTGCTCGTCGTCCGCAACGTCTTCTGGGGCCAGCACCGGTTCGAGGACCTCCAGGCCGACCTCGGCATCGCCCGCAACATCCTGGCCGACCGGCTCTCCACGCTGGTCGAGGCCGGCGTGCTCGAGAAGCGGCGCTACCAGGAGCGCCCCGAGCGCTTCGAGTACCACCTCACCGAACAGGGCGAGGACCTCTTCGGCGTCATGATGGAGCTCATGCGCTGGGGCGACCGGTGGCGCGCCCCCGACGGCCCGCCGCTGACCGTCCACCACCTGGTGTGCGACCACGACTCGGCGCCCGGCACCGTGTGCAGCCACTGCGGCGAGACGATGGGCCCCGGCGACGTCCGGCTGACGAAGGGCCCGGGGTTCCACCCACTCCCTGCGTGAGCTACCGCGGGGTGACCGGGTCGCCGAGGCGGATCGTGCCGCCCGTGACCACGGAGGCGTAGAGGCCGAGGTCGTTGGCGTGCAGCTCGGACATCGCCCGGAAGACGTCCGCCGAGCGCTCCAGCACCGGCGAGCCCACGGCGGGTGCCGCGGGCTGCGGTCGCAACGGCATGGCGCAGCGCATGGTGCGCATCAGGCCCTCGGCGACGACGTCGGACCCCAGGGCGACCTGCTCCCCCACCCAGGCGTCCTCGGGGAAGCCGGCGCCGTCGTGCTCCACCAGCACGTTGGGACGGAAGCGCCGCACGTCCCACACCAGATCGGGGCGCGCGGTCGAGCACCGGAGCAGCGACGCCGTGGTGAGGATGTGGAGGGCGGCGAGGTCCAGGAACGTGTCGACCGGCGTCGGGATCTCGTAGTGCTCGGCGTCGTCGTTCGGCGGGTCGAGCGTCATGTCGTAGGCGGCGGTGCCGCCGGGCCGGGCGATGCGCACCGGCCGCTCCAGCCACTCGGACACCGCAGCGGGCAGCGACGGGTCCCGGGCCTCGCGCTCGGAGCCGTCGGGCAGGCGCACCACCACGGCGCCGTCGTCCTCGGTCCAGGCGAAGGCCTCGAACAGCCGGGCGTCCGCCTTGGCCGAGACCAGCAGGCCGGTCGCCTCGTCGACCACGCCGTACGCCCGATCGCCCACGACGCCGAGCGGGCCGACGTCGAGCCGCTCGACCCGCTCGCCCTGCATGGACTTCACCGGGAAACGCCACAGCTCGACGACCTGAGGGGATCGCTCCATCGGGACGACGCTATAGCTTGCGGCCCCATGATCCCTGCGACTTCGAGCCCCACTGACACGCTCGCGGCCCTGGCCCAGCCGGCGATCTTCGTGACGGGCACGCGGGTCCACTGGATCGGGGAGCTGACGCTCGCCGACGCCGCGGATCCCGCGGAGCTCGCTGCGGCGCTCGCCGCCACGCGCGCCGAGCTCGGCACCAACACCGTGATGGCGGTGGGGCCGGACCTGTGGCCGCGCCTGTTCGACGTGCCCGCGCCCGCCGACCACCACCCGCTGCTGGCCCGCACCGGGGTCACCGGTCGTTCGATGCCCGCCGCGCAGGCCGATCTCTTCGTGTGGCTCCACGGCGACGCATCCGACCGCCTGATGACCGACGTGCTGGCGCTGCGGCGAGGGCTGGGCCCGCTCCTCGAGCTGCGGTCGGAGCGCTGGGGCTACACCTACCTCGAGAGCCAGGACCTCACGGGGTTCGAGGACGGGACCGAGAACCCGCCGATCGAGGAGGCCCCCGAGGTGGCGTTGATCCCCGACGGCCCGCTGGCCGGCGCCAGCCACGTGCTGGGCCAGACCTGGCGGCACGACCTCGACGGGTTCCACCGCCTCGACGTCGCGGGGCAGGAAGCCGTCATCGGCCGCACGAAGGAGGGGTCGATCGAGCTGGACGAGGTCCCCGAGGACTCCCACCTCGGCCGGGTCGTCATCGAGGAGGACGGTGAGGAGCTGGAGATCTGGCGCCGCTCGGTCCCGTGGGGCGGGTACGACGAGCACGGCCTCTACTTCCTCGCCTTCTCCGCCGATCCCCACCGGTTCGAGGCGATGCTCGACGCGATGTTCGCCGTCGACGCACCGCCCCACGATCGGCTCACGGACTTCTCGACGCCGACCACGGGCGCCCGCTACCTGGCCCCGCCCGTGGCCCTGCTCGACGCCCTCGGCTGACCTCTCGGTTCTGTCGCGTAGGGCGTGACGCCGGCG
>JAEZFI010000232.1 GCA_023437745.1 Actinomycetes bacterium | reverse complement strand
CTCGCGCAGCAGCGCAGGGCCGCCCACGGCGAGGTGCCGGCCGTCGACCGTCGCCTGCACGCCACGGCCGGCGTGGGCTCGGAAGTCCGAAGCGATGGGGATGCCCACGCCGCGCTCCCGTGCCGCGCCGACGATCGCCCGCGCCAGGGGGTGCTCGCTGTCGGACTCGACGGCCGCCGCCAGCCCGAGGACCTCGTCGTCCTGCGAGCCGGCGATCCCTGCCCAACCGGTCAGGCGGTGCTCACCCCGGGTGAGGGTGCCCGTCTTGTCGAAGAGCACGACGTCCACGGTGCGCATCCGCTCGAGCGCCATCCGGTCCTTGACCAGGATGCCGGCGTCCGCCGAGACCGCCGTGGAGATGGCGATGACGAGGGGGATGGCCAGACCCAGCGCGTGGGGGCAGGCGATCACCAGCACCGTCACCGTCTTGACCACTGCCTCGTCGAGCCCGTCCAGGGCCCACCACGCCACGAAGGTCACCACGGCGACGGCGGTCGCGACGTAGAAGAGCAGCGCGGCGAACCGGTCGGCGAGGTCCTGGGCTCGGCTCTTGGAGGACTGCGCCTCGCCCACCAGGCGCTGGATCCCGGCCAGGGCCGTGTCCTCGCCCACCGCTGTGACGCGGACGCGGAGCGTGGAGTCGGTGGCCACGGTGCCGGCGACCACGCGATCGCCATGGGATCGCGAGACGGGGCGCGACTCGCCGGTGATCATCGACTCGTCGACCTCGGCGGTCCCCTCGACGACGTCCCCGTCGGCGGCGACGCGGCCGCCCGGTCGCACCAGCAGGACCTGTCCCACTCGCAGCTCCGAGATCGCCGACGAGTGGACTCGCCCGTCGTCGCCCACGACCTCGGCCTCGTCGGGCAGCAGCGCGGCGAGGGCAGCGAGCGCGCCCTGCGCCTGGCCGATCGCCTTCATCTCCTGCCAGTGGCCGAGGAGCATGATCGTGACGAGTGCGGCCAGCTCCCACCAGAAGTCGAGCTCGAACACGTCGAGGCTGGTGGCCATCGACGCCACGTAGGCAACGGTGATGGCCATCGCGATGAGCAGCATCATCCCCGGCTGGCGGTGTCGCACCTCCTGCACCCCGCCCGCCAGGAACGGCCAACCGCCCCACAGGAAGACGACGGAGCCCAGGACCGGGCCCACCCCGCGCATCCCGGGGAACGACAGGTCGTACCCGAACCAGTCCATGACCATGTGGCTCGTGACCACGATCGGAAGGGTCAGGAGGAGCGACCACCAGAAGCGGCGACGGAACATCTCGGGGTCGTGGCCGGCGTGGCGGTCGTGTCCCGTGTGCAGGTCCTCACCGGCGTGGTGGGCGTGGTGTGCGTGCATGTTGTCAACATACCCCCTGGGGGTATAAAGTAGAACCCATGAGCGAACTCGTCGTCACCGTGCAGGGCATGACCTGCGGCCACTGCGTCGCCGCCGTCCGCGAGGAGATCTCGGCCGTCCCGGGCGTGGCCGAGGTCGATGTCGACCTCGATTCCGGGCGTGTCGCCGTCCGCTCGGCGGCGCCCATCGAGCGCGACGCGATCGCAGCGGCCGTGGCCGAGGCCGGGTACGAGGTCGTCCCGTGATCACCGCCCCCGAGCGCGGCGACGACCGCGTCGACCTCGACATCGACGGCATGACGTGCGCGTCGTGCGCGGCTCGGATCGAGCGCCGCCTCAACAAGCTCGACGGCGTGAACGCCACGGTCAACTACGCCACCGAGCGCGCCACGATCAGCCACGACGGCACGCACCCCATCGAGGAACTGGTGGCCGAGGTCGAGGCCGCCGGCTACCGGGCGCACCCGCCCCGGACCGCCGCCTCGGCCGACTCGGTGCCGTCACCGGCGGAGGAGCGCGACGGCGACGCGGCGAGCCTCCGCCAGCGTCTGCTCGTCTCGATCGTGCTGACGGTGCCCGTCGTCGCCATGGCGATGGTTCCGGCGCTCCAGTTCGACAACTGGCAGTGGGCGTCGCTGACGCTGGCCGCCCCTGTGGTGGTCTGGGGGGCGTGGCCGTTCCACCGGGCCGCGTGGGTCAACCTGCGCCACGGCGCCGCCACCATGGACACGCTCATCTCGGTGGGGACGATCGCCGCCTTCGCCTGGTCCCTCTACGCGCTGTTCCTGGGCGACGCCGGCCACCCGGGTCTGCGCCACGGCTTCCAGCTCCGCCCGGAGCGCGGGATGGGAGCGTCGAACATCTACCTCGAGGTCGCAGCCGGCGTGACCGTCTTCATCCTCGCGGGGCGCTGGTTCGAAGCACGCGCCAAGCGGCGATCCGGGGCGGCGCTGCGCTCGCTGATGGAGCTGGGCGCCAAGGACGTGGCGGTGCTCCGCGGTGGCGTGGAGGTGCGGAGACCGCTCGCGGACCTCGTGGTCGGCGACCGCTTCGTCGTCCGGCCCGGCGAGAAGGTCGCCACCGACGGACTCGTGGTCGAGGGACGCTCCGCGGTCGACGAGTCGCTCCTGACCGGTGAGCCCGTGCCCGTGGAGGTCGGTCCGGGCGACAGGGTCACCGGTGCGACGCTCAACGCGAACGGCCGGCTGATCGTCGAGGCGACCCGCGTGGGTGCCGACACGGCGCTCGCCCGCATCGCACGGCTGGTCGAGGACGCGCAGTCGGGCAAGGCGCCCGTCCAACGACTCGCCGACCGGGTCTCCGCCGTGTTCGTGCCGGCCGTGATCCTCCTGTCGCTGGGCACGCTGGCGTACTGGCTGGCCGCCGGCGACGGTGCGGCTGGGGCGTTCACCGCAGCGGTCGCCGTGCTGATCATCGCCTGCCCCTGCGCGCTCGGGCTCGCCACGCCCACGGCGTTGATGGTCGGGACGGGGCGGGGTGCCCAGCTGGGCATCCTCATCAAGGGTCCCGAGGTCCTGGAGTCGACCCGGCGTGTCGACACCGTCGTCCTCGACAAGACCGGCACGGTCACCACCGGCACCATGGCCCTCGTCGACGTGGTGACGGCGGACGGCGTCGACCCGCAGGATGCGCTCCGGCTCGTCGGGTCGCTGGAGGCGGCGTCCGAGCACCCGATCGCCCGGGCGATCACCGAGGGCGCGCGTGACGGTGGTGCGGCGCTGGCGTCGGTCGAGGCGTTCGCGAGCGACCAGGGGCTCGGCGTGTCGGGCACCGTCGAGGGGGTCGAGGTCGTCGCCGGCCGGCGCCGCTTCGTCGCCGACCGCGGCCTCGCCCTCCCCGAGCCCCTGCGGTCGGCCCAGGACGATGCGGAGGCGGCCGGCCGCACGGTGGTGGTCGCCGGTTGGGACGGCGTGGTGACCGCGTTGTTCGTCGTCGCCGACACCGTGAAGTCGACGTCGTCGGCGGCCGTGGCGGAGTTGAAGGCGCTCGGGCTCACGCCGGTGCTGCTCACCGGCGACAACGAGCGGGCGGCACGCGCCGTCGCCGCCGAGGTGGGGATCGACGAGGTGCGCGCCGAGGTCCTCCCGGCCGACAAGGTGGCGGAGGTCCGACGTCTGCAGGCCGAGGGCCGAGTGGTCGCCATGGTGGGCGACGGGGTGAACGACGCCGCAGCGCTCGCGCAGGCCGACCTCGGCCTGGCGATGGGCACCGGCGCCGACGTGGCCATCGAGGCGAGCGACCTGACGTTGGTCCGCGGCGACCTGCGGTCGGTGCCGGAAGCCATCGCGCTGTCCCGGAGGACGCTGGCGACGATCAAGGGCAACCTGTTCTGGGCCTTCGCCTACAACGTGGCGGCGCTCCCGGTGGCGGCCGCCGGCTTGCTCAACCCGATGCTGGCGGGCGCCGCCATGGCGGTGTCCAGCGTGTTCGTGGTGACGAACAGCCTGCGGCTCAGGAGGTTCCGGCGATGACCGATCCGCAGCCACCCCGCGGCTACAGCATGAAGAAGGACGACTACGACAAGCGCCTCAAGCGCATCGAGGGCCAGGTGCGCGGCATCCAGCGCATGGTCGCCGAGGACAAGTACTGCATCGACATCCTCACGCAGATCAGCGCCGTCACGAAGGCGCTGCAGAGCGTGTCGGTCGGCCTCCTCGACGAGCACGTCCGCCACTGCGTGCGGAACGCGGCGACCGACGACCCTGCGACGGCCGACGAGATGATCGAGGAGGCCGTCCGCGCCGTGGAGCGACTCCTCAAGACCTGAACCGGGCCGCCGCGTAGGGTCACGCCACGACCGAGGAGGCCCGACGTGACGTACACCCGCGAGGAGATCCAGGCGGCGCTCGACCGCTTCGCTGCGGCAGCGGAGGAGGCCGGGCGCACGGGTGACTGGCGACCGTGGGCCGACTGCTTCACGCCCGACGTCCACTACATCGAGCACCTCTACGGCGAGTTCCACGGCCGGGAGGCGGTCCTCGAGTGGATCACTGCGACGATGGGGAAGTGGCCGTTCGACCACATGACCGACTTCCCCTGGGACTGGTACACGATCGACGCCGAACAGGGCTGGGTCGTGGGCCAGGTCGAGAACAGGTTCTGCGACCCGGGCGACGGCAAGGTCTACGAGGCCCCGAACTGGACGCGCCTCGTCTACGCCGGCGACGGGCGCTTCTCGTCCGAGGAGGACGTCTACAACCCGGCACACTTCGCGCCGGTCGTCGAGTCGTGGCTCGCCGCCTGGAAGGAGCACCACCCCGCCGGCTGACGCGGTCTGCCCCGCCGGCACAGCGGGTACGAACGCTCCGACACGAGGAGTGGAACATGGGGATCATCAGGAAGACGCTGTCCGTGGGGACCCTCGGACTCGTGCCGTTCCGGAGCAAGAAGGAGCTGCTGGGCCGGGCCGAGGAGGCCCGCCTGGCGGCGGAGGGGGCGCTCGAGGTGGAGCACCTCGCCCGGATGGACGCGGAGCTCCGGTCCGCTGCAGCGCAGCAGCGCTCGAAGCGGGCCGAGCGCCACGCCGCCAAGGTCGAGAAGAAGGCGGCGAAGCGCCAGCACCGGCGGCGGACCGCCACCACGCGGGGCAAGCACGGGATCGCCGAGGTGCTGACCGAGGCCGAGCACGCCATCCGATCCGAGATGGAGGCGGCGATGGGCGCGGGGAAGGGCGTGGCCAAGGAGGTCGGGAAGGACCTCCGGAAGCGTCGCCGTCACGCCGAGCACACCTCGAAGAAGGTGAGCCGGCGGGCGTCGAAGAAGGCCGCGAAGGCATCCACCAACGCCAAGAAGTCGCTGCACGAGGCCCAGAAGGCGGCCGTCGCCGCGAAGGACGCTGCCAAGGAGGCGGTGGTCACCGCCGCCGAGGCCGTCCCCGACGCGGTGAACGCCGTCGTCCAGCGCTGACGGCCGGTCAGGCCGCCGTTCAGCGGTGACGGCGCAGGTGGAGGCGATGCGGGCGCCGGCCCGCTCGCTCCCGCCGACGCTCGCGTGCCGCAGGCGTCCGCTCGTGCGCCACGATGATCGCGACCGCTGCGGCGATGACCCCGAGCGTGATCGCGACCCACACCATCGTGGTGCCCACGCCGTCGATCGTTGCCACGATGAACGCGACGGCCAGGGCCGCGATGGCGGCCGCACCCTTCACGATCGGCCACGGGGTCGGGTGGTCGGCGGGCGAGGGACCGGAAGGGACGGGATGCTCCATCTCACGCCACATGCCGTCAGGTTCCCCGCTCCCGTCCAGCTGAGTCACAGCGCGAGGCAGTCCAGGGTGACGGCCTCGTGCCGCAGCGCTCGGCGGACGCCGGTGTAGACCGCGCCGTCGGTCGCCATCGTGAGGTGGGCGACGGGGCGGAGCGGGCACTGCGACTGGACCAGGACGTTCGCGACGTTGCCGTCGTTGGCCAGGAAGGCGGACGTGTACGGGACCACGAGCTCGTCCAGCGTCGACACGAGGTTCGTGTAGCGGACGTCGCCGATCGTGTCGTCGCCGGCGTTCAGGTCGTCCAGGAAGTCGGACCCCACCGACATCTGCTGGCAGGCCGGCACGCCGAGGCAGGTGCCGAAGCCGAAGAGCAAGGCCGTCAGGTTGGCCTCGATCGAGCCGTAGTGCGGTGCCGCCAGCGAGATCAACGAGTCGACCACCGCTGCGCCGCCGAGCTCCTTCACGAACCAGCGGCTCACCAGCCCGCCCTGCGAGTGGCCGATGAGGTCGACCTTGCCGGCACCCGTCGTGGCGAGCACGCCGTCCACGAACTGGCCGAGCGCCGCGGCGGTCGAACGGATGTCGCCCATGCCGAGGTCGGGGAGGGCGAAGAGGTAGGTGGGGTAGCCGCCTGCTCGCAGCCGGGAGGTCAACGTGGCGTACCCGACGTCGGCGAACACCCCGGAGACGAAGGTGCCGCCCACGATCACGACCGGGTCCTTGGGCGCGCCGCCCGTCCCGACCGGCGTGGTGCATCCTCCCAGCGCCCCGACCGTGACGATCGCGCACCACACGACCATGAGCCGGCGCGCCCGGCTGTGACCTCGCTGCATCGTCGACCTCCCCGCACGCGCACGTCCCCCGACGAGTCCTGCCCTTCCTAGCACCGGAGGGCAGGTCTCGCCGGGGGATCGCGTGGCCCCCCGACCGGGTGTCAGTGCCCGCCGCCTCCCGGGAGCGTCACGTCGCCTGCCTGGAAGAGACCCATCGCACCCTTGCCGACGTTGGCGAACTTGTGGGTGACGAAGGGGTAGAAGCCCTCCTCGGCGAGGCTGAACTCGACGAACCCACCCTGAGCCGGCTGGAGGTCGAGCACCTGCGAACCGCCGCGGCGCTCGTCGGGGCGGAGCAGGTAGCTGCCCTCCTTCCAGACCGTGTCGAACACCGTGCCGACCACGTGGAAGGCCGAGTTCTCCGAGGGCCCGTCGTCGACGACCCAGACCCGGATCCGCTGGTTGGCCTCGACCCGGATCGGCATGTGGGCGTACTGCTGGTGGTAGCCGTTGAAGACCACGGCGTCCCAGTCCTCGCTCTGCATCTTGGCGAGGTCGCCCTCCTTGCCCTCGGGGCCGAGGTACAGCTCCGACTGGATGAAGATGAACTCGCGCTCGACCGGTGCCAGGTCCGGCGGGTCGATGATGATCGCCCCGTACATGCCGTTCCCGATGTGGTGGAGGGCGGGCGCCGTGCCGCAGTGGTACATGAACGCACCGGCGTAGTCCGCCTTGAACTGGTAGACGAGCGACTCACCCGGTGCGATCGTCCGCATCTCGTCGCTCCAGGCGACCTTCGAGGCGTGGAAGTCGATCGAGTGCCCCATCTTCCCGTCGTTCACCAGCGTGATGTTGAACAGGTCGCCGACCTTGCCCCGCAGGATCGTGCCGGGCACCTTGCTGTCGAACGTCCACATCATCTGCGTGACGCCGGGGGCCACCTCGATGAGCTCCTCGGTGGCGTGCATCGTGACGTCGTGGACCGTTCCGCCCGGCGCCGGGGCCAGGTTCGGGTCGTAGGGGGTGAAGTCCGCTGCGGGCTTGGCCGCCGGATCGATCACGGCGGCGTCGCCGGCGGCACCGTCGGGTCGATCGGCCGCGAGCTGGGCGCCGCCGTCGGCCGGCGCGCCGGTCACCTCGATCGCCATGACCATGCCGGCCTGCTTGTGTCCCGGCACGGTGCACCACGCCTCGGTCGAGGCGTCGAAGGAGCCGATGGAGACGGTCTCGCTCGCACCGGGGTCGAGCATCTTGGTGCCGGTCGTCCCCTCCACCTTGATGTCGTGGGCCATCGCCCCCTCGTTGGTCACCTCGAGGACGACCTCCTGGCCCGCCTGCACGCTGATGGAGGCGGGTGAGATGTCGAGGTCGCTGAGCCGGACCTGCACGGTCTTGGGCTCGGCACTCGATCCGCCGCCGGCCGCGGCCTCCACGCCCCCCTTCGCCCCCGGCACGAACATCGCCACGATGGCGATGACGAGGGCGAAGAAGCCCAACCCGACGGCGCCGGTCCACATGCCGGTGGTGATCGTGGTGTTCCGTTCCTCCGTCGAGCCCATGTCGGCCCTCCTTGTCCCTGTTGCCTCCAGAGTCGTCGAGTCGAGGACTCATCGATAGGGCCGTACGTCCCGGGCCGATGGGGACGCTCGTCGGTGGGCGCCCGGGACGGTCGGTGACACCCTTGAGGCCGTGCAGGATGGAGGAAGGGTCCGCCTCCGGGCGGTCGCGTCGACGGTCGTCGGTGCGCTCGGCTCGGCGATCGGCGTGGGCGTCGGGCTGCCGCATCTGTCGAAGCGCGGTCCCGTCGTGACGACGGCTCTGGGCCTCGCCGCGCTGGTCCTGGGGCTCGTCCTGCTGGTGGCCGGGACGGTCGTGCTGTCGGGCACGACCCGCGGCTGGCGACGGCTGCCACCCGTGCTCGGCGCCCTGGTGGTGCTCGGCACGTCCCTCCTCACCGTGGGGCAGGCCGTGGCCGCCACGCAGGTCCCGCCCACCCGGCTCGGATCCGCTCGACCGGTCGACCTCGGCCTTCGGAGCGAGGACGTCGAGATCACGACCGGCGACGGCGTTCGGCTCTCGGGCTGGTACCTCCCGTCGACCAACGGCGCGGCGGTCGCGCTGCTCCACGGCGCCGGATCGACACGCACCAGCGTGCTCGACCAGGCCGCCCTCCTGGTCCGGGCCGGGTACGGCGTCCTCCTCTACGACGCCCGCGGGCACGGCCGGAGCGAGGGCCGAGCGATGGACTTCGGCTGGTTCGGAGACCGAGACGTCGCCGCGGCGGTCACCTACCTGGTCGAGCGTCCGGAGGTGGACGACGACCGCATCGGGGTGGTCGGGCTCTCGATGGGCGGTGAGGAGGCGATCGGGGCCGCGGCGTCCGACCGGAGGATCCACGCAGTGGTCGCGGAGGGTGCCACCAACAGGGTGGCGGGGGACAAGGCCTGGCTCTCCGACGAGCACGGTGTGCAGGGCTGGCTCCAGGAGCAGTTGGACCGTGTGACCTACGGGATCACCGACCTGCTCACCTCGGCGGACCCCCCGATCACCCTCCGGCGGGCGGTCCACGAGGCGGCGCCGACGCCCGTGCTCCTGATCGCCGCCGGAGAGGTGGACACCGAGCAACAGGCAGCGAGGTTCATCGCAGCGGGCTCGCCCGCTGCCGTCCAGACCTGGGTGGTGCCGGGCGCCGGCCACACCGGCGGGCTCGACACGGACCCTGACGGCTGGGAGGAGCGGGTCGTCGGCTTCCTCGACGAGGCGCTCGGCAGGTGACCGGTCACGTCGCGGCCCGGGTCGAGAGCCCCCGGATCATCTGGCGGGACATGACGAGGTCGGCGGGCACGATCACCAGCTGGTAGGCCGCAGTCACCCACCAGGGCGCTGCCCGGCCTCGCACCCTGAAGACGAACCGGCTCCGGTCGTCGCCGAGGTCCTCGAGGATGAACGCCCAGGTCCAGTCGAGACGTGCCCCCCACCGCTGCCGCCACGCCAGCGGGAGGTGCGTGGTGGAGTGCAGCACGAGCACCCGACCGGGCTCGCACCGATCGATCGTGAACCAGCAGCCGCTCTCCGGCGGGCCGTCGGGGATCAGATCGCCCACGGTCCGCGACTGCAGCTCGGGGATGACGTGGTCGGCGGACGGCCAGTTGGCCGGGAAGAGCAGGCGGTCGACCCACCGTGCGGTGTACCAGCCGCCCCGGTGCCATCCGACCTGGATCAGCCACGGCCAGATCGCGTCGGGCGGCGCTGCGATCGTCGCCGCATGGGTCGTGGTCATCGTGGCGCCGTCGACGATGTCGTCGCCGGGCATCGCCGATCGCCGCTCGGCGGCGGTCGCACCCGCGGTCCGGGCGCGCCACTGCACGACGCCGTAGGCGATCGTCGAGGCGAGGGCGACCTTCCTCACGCCGTGGGCGGGGGCACGTCGAAGCGGATGCTCTCGGGGACGAACCGCCCTTCGACGTAGGTGAAGGGACCGTCGTCGAGCAGCCATGTGGCGCGGGCAGGGCCGGGCACCATGCGACCGCCGACCTCCACCCACGCCGAGACCGGCGTGGTCCAGGTGGCGCGGACGGGTCCCTCGGGGAGGGAGGCGAAGCGGTCGTTGGTGGTGAAGTCGATCGGCGCGCCACGCGCGTCGAGGGTGACCGTCGCGCTGACGGTCCGACCCGCGTCGGTGAGCCGCACCTCGAAGCTGGAGTCGTCGAGCCCTCGCCAGGTGGTCGACGGTCCGAGGAGCATCGAGGGCGCCAGGAGGATCGCATCGTTGAGGTACGTGACCAGCTCGCCGACGTCGAACTCCTCGCCGGTGCCGTCGGCCACCGTGATCCGGTCGAAGAGCTTGCCGAGCATCCTCCCCGACCCGCGCACGTAGCTGTCGTGACCGATCATCGGCAGGACCCCGGCGAAGCGGAGGCGCATGGTGGAGATGCGACCGGGGCCTGCTCGCCCCGCCGATGCGACGTCGTACTGGTGCGCCTCTGCGGTCATCCACCGCTCACGCGGTGTGCGGCGGAACCGCCCGGTGAACCGTGCCTCGAACGACCGATGCCGCGGTCCGCCCGCCACCACGTCCATGAACGTGAGGTAGCGGCGAACGGCTTCGGGGAGTCGGTCGAGCTCCTCCGCCGTGATGGGGTCCCCGGCGGGACCCGACCACTGCAGGCCCGCGGCGGCCACGTCGTCGACGAACGCGCGGCGGAGACCGCTCACCCGACCCCTCGACGCCGCACGCCCATGGCGTCATCCTGCCCGGGACGGCCACCGTCGTGCTCGACGTCCGGACGAACGTCCCTGGCCTCCGGGCCCGTGGTCGGTGATCATCTGGCCCGATGTCGTCACCGGTGATCCAGACCTCGGGTCTCACGAAGCGGTTCGGGACCACGACCGCGCTCGACCACGTCAGCCTCGGCGTCGCGGCGGGTGAGGTGTTCGCGCTGCTCGGACCCAACGGAGCCGGCAAGACGACGCTGCTGCGGCTGCTGTTGGACCTGCTGCGACCGACCAGCGGCTCGGCCACCGTGTGCGGGTGGAGCTGCCGCACCCAGAGCCTCGAGGTGCGCCGCCGCGTCGCCTACCTGCCGGGTGACCTGCGGCTGCCGCCGCGCTGGACCGGACGGGAGGTGCTCGACCACCTGGCCGCGCTGCGTGGGGACAAGGATCCGGCGGTCGTCGATCGCCTGTCCAAGGATCTGGACGTCGACCTCGGTCGGCGCGTCGGTGAGCTGTCGAAGGGGAACCGGCAGAAGGTGGGGCTGCTCGCCGCCTTCATGGGTCGACCCGAGGTGATGGTGCTCGACGAGCCGACCAGTGGCCTCGACCCGGTCGTGCAGCAGACGTTCCACGCCCTGGTCGACGAAGCCGTGGCCGAGGGCTCGACGGTCCTCCTGTCGTCGCACGTCCTGGCGGAGGTGCAGCGGATGGCCCATCGGGCGGCGATCCTCCGCGCCGGCCGGGTGGTGGACGTCGTCGGCGTCGGGGTGCTCGCCGACCGGATCAGCCGCACCATCGAGCTGCGGTTCTCGGTGCCCGTCCCGATCGCCGAGCTGTCGGCGATCCCCGGAGTGTCCGACCTCGAGGTCGAAGCCGCAGGCACGGTGGTGCGGTGCCGCGTGTCCGGCTCGGTCGACGCGTTGCTCAAGGCCGCGGCGCGTCACACGGTCGAATCGATCACCAGCCGCGAGCCCGACCTGGAGGACCTGTTCATGGAGCTGGTGAGGTGAACCGGCTGATCCTGGCCCGCCGGCTGGCCCGTGACCACCGCCGGGGCTTCGTCGGCTGGGCGGCGGGCATCGCCGTGCTCGTCGCCGTCATCGTGTGGGCGTACCCGTCGATCAGCGGGTCGGGTGGCTACGCCGAGCTCCTCGAGAGCTACCCCGAGGCGCTCAAGGCGATGTTCGGTCTGGCCGGCGGTGGCGACCTCGCGTCCGGCGCCGGCTACCTCCACGCCGAGCTGTTCAGCCTCATGCTGCCGCTCCTCTTCGTCATCGAGGCCATCGCCCTGGCCACCGACGCCGTCGCCGGGGAGGAGGAGCGTCACGTCCTGGACCTCGTGCTGGCGCAGCCGGTCCGCCGGGGGCGCCTGGTGCTCGAGCGGGCGCTGGCGGTCGGCGTGATCACCACAGGGCTCGGTCTCGCCGCGTGGCTGGCGTTGGTCGGGGTGGGCTGGGCGGTCGGTCTGGACGTCGGTGCCGCTCGGTTGGGCGGTGCGGTCGTGATGTCGATCGCGCTCTCGTGGGTGATGGGCGCGCTCGGGCTCGCGGCCGGCGCGGCGACCGGCCGCCGGGGCGCGAGCGCAGGCTTCGCCGGTGGCGCCGTGGCCCTGGCCTTCCTGATGGAGTCACTCGCCCCGATCTCGGACGGGATCGCCCGGTTCCGATGGCTCTCGCCGTTCCACTACGCGGTCGGCGGCCGACCCGTCGTGGACGGGATCGACCTGAGCGACCTCGGCGTGCTCCTCGGCGCTGCGGCCGCCCTCGTGGTCGTCGCGGTCTGGAGCCTCGACCGGCGCGACCTCGCGGGCTGACGGGCGGACGACGGCCACCACGGCGCCGGCGGCCACGAGCGCTGCGCCCAGGAGGAGCGACCCCAGGTCGAGGCGCGGCATCATCACGAGCGTCGCGACGATGCCGAGCAACGGCACGATCGGGACGCGTCCGACCGCGCCCGGTATCCGGAAGGGTCGCGGCGCTTCCGGCCGGCGGATCCGCAGGATCACGACGACGGCGTTCACCGCGAGGAACACGACGTAGACCGCCACGTCGGTCGCGCCTGCCACCAGACCGAGGTCGCCGATCGCCACGAACCCAGCGGCGACCAGCACGACCATGACGATCGAGACCCCCGGTGCCCGCCGACGGTTGAGGCGGGCCATGACGGCGGGCAGGCTGCGTGACTCGGCCATCCCGTAGAGGATCCGTGACGCCGCCGTCACGGCGAGCAGCGTGGTGTTCGTGGTCGTGAGCAGCGCGACCACGGCCATGCTCCGCTCGGCGGACCCACCCATCGCGTGGGCCACCACGTCCGTGAGCGGTCGCGAGGACGACGCCAGCGGGTCGACCGACAGGACGCTCACCGCGGCGATCGCCGTCCCGGCGTAGAGCAACGCGGACAGCCCGAGGGCGAGGACGAGGGCTCGAGGGATCGTGCGCGTCGGGTCCACCGTCTCCTCGGAGAGCGTGATCACCTCGTCGAAGCCGATGAAGGCGAAGAAGACCAGCGCCGCGCCGCTGGCCACCCCGCCGACCCCGTTCCCGGACAGCAGGTCCACCTGGCCGATGTGGTCGACGCCGATGGCGATGACCACCAGCAGGCCTCCCATCTGCACGGCGGTCAGCGCGAGGACCAGCCACGAGGCGCGGCGGATGCCCGTCCACCCGACCAGCGTGACCAGCACGAGCAGGCCCCACGCGCCGAAGCGCTCGTCGACGTCGACGAACGTCTGCAGGTACCGCCCGAAGCCGAGCGAGATCGTGGCGGCTGCGATCACCAGGCCGACCGCCATCACCCACCCGACGACGAATGCCACCGGCTCCGGGGCGACCTGCCGGGTGTACTCGTACTCGGCCCCCGCGCGGGGGAACATCGAGGCGAGCTCCGCGTAGGCCATGCCCGTGAGCCCGCAGAGCGCGGCTGCCAGCAGGAACGACAGCCACACGAGACCGCCGGCGTGGGCGGTCGCCGGCGCCAGCAGCACGTAGATGCCCGCCCCGATGATGATGCCGACGCCGCTGGCGGTCACCTGGGTGAGGCCGAGGACGCGTCGCAGGCTCGAGTCGTCCTCGCTCACGCGGGGAGGCGCCGCGTCGTCCGCCAGTGCTCCTCGGCCCGCTGCTGGATGCCGAGGAGCATCTTGCGGGTCATCACCAGCGTCACCGGGTCCATCAACTCGTCGGCGATCCGGGCCCCCGGGCCACGGTCCTGCGCGGTGCCGCGGGAGATCAGGCGGCAGCGATCGGGGCCAACGGGAACGAGGTGGAAGGACCACACGGCGTCCCACGGGCCTTCTGCGGGGTCCTCGCGCAGGACGAGGGATCGGCCCTCGTCGATGCGGGCGACGGGGAGGGAGTAGCCGTCCTTCAACCCCGCCCAGCCCGGCGGCACGAGTCGGATCCGATCGCCCACCTCGAGGTGCTGCCACTCGTCGACGATCGACCAGCTGCTGTGGATGTCGAGGCCGAGGAGGTTCTCCAGCAGGTCGTAGCTGTACATGCCCGCACGGCCCTGGCCCATCTGCACGAGCCACGGCCACACCGCGGACGCCGGTGCCGCCACCGTGACCGCCCGGGTCGTGCTCGATGACGGGGGAGCGACGAGCTCGGCGCCGGGCAGCGTGCTCGCGATCTCGTCGGCCGTTGCGCCCCAGTTGCGCCACCGCCGGTGGGCAGCGACCCACCCCAGCGGGACGAGCACGGCGAGGCCCGACGCGGCGACGGCGCGCTTCATGCGCGACCCAGCGCCGCGTCGACGAGCAGGCGCCGCTCCGCCCGGCCGATGGAGCGCCGGGCCGCCTCCACGGCGTCCGGGTTCACCGAGATCGAGTCGATCCCCATCCGGACCAGGTGCTCGGCGAACTCCGGCCGGTTCGAAGGGGCCTGGCCGCACAGCGACGAGGTGATGCCGGCGGCACGGCAGGCGGCGATGATCCGGGAGATCGCGTCCAGGACCGCGGCGTCGGACTCGTCGAACAGCTCGGCGCACGTGTCGGAGTCCCGGTCGACCCCGAGCATCAGCTGGGTGAGGTCGTTCGAGCCGATCGAGACGCCGTCGATGCCCATCGCCGCGTACTCGGGGATCCGGTAGACGACCGACGGGACCTCGGCCATCACCCAGCGGTGGAGTCCCCGCTGCCGACCGAGGGGGCTCGCGTCGATCGCCTCCAGGCACGCCTCGAGCTCCCACGCCGTCCTCACGAACGGGATCATCACGTGGAGGTTCGGGGTCTCCTCGCGGACCCGGGCGAGCAGCTCCAGCTCGAGCGCGAAGAGCTCCGGCTCCTTGATGTAGCGGTAGCAGCCCCGGTAGCCGATCATCGGGTTCGATTCGACGGGCTCGAACTCCTCGCCCCCGTCGAGGCCGCGGAACTCGTTGGTCCGGAAGTCGATCGTCCGGTACACGACGGGTCGGTTCCCGAAGGCACGGGTGACGGTGAGCAGCGCCGTCGCCATCCGGTCGAGGAACTCCTGGCGCTTGCCGCGGGCGAGCATCGCCTGTGGGTGCACCCCTCCGAGGGCATCGGTGACCATGAACTCGGCGCGGAGCAATCCGACGCCGTCTACCGGCAGCGATGCGACGTGCTCCGCCCCCGCCGCGATGGCGAGGTTCACGTAGATGCGGGTGGCGAGCGACTCGGCGACGGGACCGGTCGCCGGTCCGGCAGCAGCGGCGGGGACGGCGCCGGCGGGCGCGGCCGAGGCGTCCGGTGACGCGGCCCCGGCGACGACGACCCCGCGCCGCCCGTCCACGGTGACGAGGTCCCCGTCGTGGAGGGTGGTCGTCGCGTCGTGGGTGCCGACCACGCACGGCACCCCCAGCTCGCGGGCGACGATCGCTGCGTGGCACGTCATCCCGCCGCTGTCGGTCACGAGCCCGGCGGCCCGTCGGATCGTGGGGACCCAGTCGGGGTTGGTGGTGGGGGCGACGAGCACCTCGCCGTCGCGCAGCAACCGGCCCTCCTGCGGGCTCCTCAGGATGCGGGCGGCACCCGAGGCCGTGCCGTTCGACGCGGCGAGTCCGTGGAGCAGCACCTCGCCGGCACGTGCCTGCCCCAGCGTGGTGATCGGGCGGGCCTGGACCAGGTGGATCTCGCCGTCGTGGATCGCCCACTCGACGTCCTGGGGCTCGCCGTAGTGCTCCTCCACCCGCAGGCCGAGTCGCGCCAGCTCCAGGACCTGGTCGTCGCTCAGCACCCGGGCAGCTGCCTCGGCCTCCGGCAACGTCACCGACTCCACCGTCCCGCCGGGCCCGCTCACCAGCTTCTGCGACTTGTGCCCGACCCGTGTCGAGATGATCGTCGGTCCGTCCTTCGACACGATCGACGTGTCCGGCTCGACCAGACCGCTCACCACCGCTTCGCCGAGGCCGTACGCCGCCTCCACGACGAGGACGTCGGTGCCCCCGGTGGAGGGGTCGGCCGTGAAGAGGACTCCGGCGCTGTCGGACGGGACGAGGACCTGCACGACGACGGCGATCACCGGCTCCTCGTCCATGTCGCGGCTCGCCCGGTAGGCGATCGCGCGGTCGCCGTACAGCGAGGACCAGCATCGGAGCACTGCATCGAGCACCGCGTCGTCGCCGATCACGTTGGCGATCGACTCGTGCATGCCGGCGAACGAGGCGCCGGCGCTGTCCTCGGCCGTGGCCGACGAGCGGACGGCCACCGGGACCCGGTCGCCGAGCCGGTGGTAGGCGTCCAGCACCGCGGCGCGGACGTCGTCGGAGATGCCGGCGGAGGTGACCATCTGGCGGAGGTCGGCGGCGGCCGAGGCCAGCGCCTGCTGGTCGGACGCCGACTGCCGGGCACGCTCGAAGGCGTCACGCACGCGATCTCGGCTGCCCGCAGCCTCCATGCTGCGGAGGTAGCCGGCGGCGCCGATCGCGAAGCCGTCGGGGACGGGGAGCCCCGCCGACATCAGCTCCCCGAGGTTCGCGGCCTTGCCGCCCACCTGGGCGACGTCGTGCGAGCCCACGGCCCCGAACCACGCGATGACCCCGTTCGACAGAGCATCGGGCGCGGAGGGATCGGTCGTCGTCATGACCTCATCCAACCAGGAGGAGCGGGCTCGCGGCAGGGACGAACGACACTGCCGTCAGCGGTGAGGGGCAGGCACGGACCACGTCAGCACCGTGCCGCCGCCGTCGCGGGCCGCGAGGGTGCAGCAGCCTCCGAGGTCCTCCGCCCGGGCCGCCATGTTCGCCACGCCGCGGCCCCCGTGGCCCACGCTCGCGATGCCCACGCCGTCGTCGGTGACCGTCAGGGTGACGGTCGTGTCGTCCACCGCGATCGACAGCGACGCCGACGTCGCGTGCGCATGCTTGGCCACGTTCATCAGCGCCTCGCGCTCGACGGCGAGGAGTTGATCGGCCAGCTCGTCGGTCATCACCGTGTCGACCGGGCCGTCGAAGGTCACGCTCGGCTCGAACCCGAGGGACCTGCCCGCCTCGGCGCTCAGCTCCATGGCGACGGCCCGGAAGGAACGGCCGACCGTCGGCGGAGCATGGAGCTGGAAGATCGCAGAGCGGATCTCGCGGACGGTGACGTCGAGGTCCTCGACGGCGGACGTGAGGCGGAGCACCAGCTCGGGCTGCGGGGCCGCCAGCCGCATCCCACCCTGGAGGTTGAGGCCGATGGCGAACAACCGCTGGATCACGGTGTCGTGGAGGTCGCGGGCGATCCGCTCCCGGTCCTCGACCAGCGCGAGGTCGGCCACCCGACCGTGCAGCCGAGCGTTGTCGATGGCGACCCCGGCCGCAGAGGCGAGTGCCACGACGAGCTCCTCGTCGATGTCGCTGAACCCCTCGCCCCCGCGCTTCTCGCAGAGGTAGAGGTTGCCGAACGCCTCGCCCCGCACGAGCACGGGCACGCCGAGGAACGAGCCCATCGGCGGGTGGTGCGGGGGGAACCCGGCGCTCTCGAGGTGGTCGCGCAGCTCGACGAGGCGCAGCGGCTTGGGATCGGTGATGAGCAGCCCGAGGATCCCGCGGCCCTTGGGGAGCTCACCGATGATGTGGCGCTCGCCGTCCTCGAGCCCGACCGTCAGGAAGTCCGTCAGGTACGTGCGCGACTCGTCGAGGACGCCGAGTGCGCCGTACCGCGCGTCGACGAGGTCGGTCGCCGTGGCGACGATCCGCTGGAGCACGGTCGAGAGGTCCAGCTCGGCGCCGACGGCGAGCACCGCGTCGAGGAGGCGCCTGAGCTGCCGCGGACCCGCAAGGCCGTCTGCCATGCCGCGCACTGTAGGTCCTCGCGTCGGCCTGCGACGGGTGCGTCGTCAGCGATCGACCCGTGCTCGCGCGAGGTTCGTCAGGTCGGTGAACGAGTCGTCCAGGCAGCGGACCAGGTGGTCGGCGTCGTCGACGGCGCCGGTGTCCGTCGTGACCCCGAGATGGCAGATCTCGCGGTACGACATCAGGGTCACGTTGACCGCCGTGCCGAGGGTCGGACCGAACGCGTGGAACGACTCCACCCGGGATCCGGCGACGTACACCGGGGCGTCGAACCCGGGCACGTTGGACGCGAGGAGGTCGACGTGCCGGAGGAGCCCCGCCGTCACGGCGGTGGGCAGCAGGTTGAGGGCGCCGGCGATCGACTCGTTCCATGCGACCGCCGGCTCGGCCCTCCACCGCGCGGTGGACCGGTCGATCGCGATCATGCGGGAGATCGGGTGGTGGTCGCCGATGGGCAACGGCAGCCTGACCAACGTGATGCGGTTGCCGCCCGGAGGGTCGTCGGGGCGGCGGACGCTGATCGGCATGGTCACCATCAGCTCCTCCACGGTGGTCCCGCGATCGCGGTGGTAGCGGGCCATCCCACCGGCGATGCCGGCGAGGAACGCGTCGTTGAGCGTCCCGTCGGCCATCGCGGCGGCGGCCTTCAGACCGGTGAGCGGGACGTCGAGCGCGTGGTACCGCCAGCCCAGCCGTCGCTCCGTCATCACGGGCGAGAGGGTGGAGGTGAGGGGACGGACGAAGCGGGCCACCGAGCCTGCGTTGCGGGCCACCTCGCTCCAGGTGCCCAGCGGGCGTCGTGCCCACGATGCGACCGCGCCGGGCAGCGCTCGGGCGGCGCCGCCGAGCAGCCCGGCAACCCGAGCGACGTCGTGGGTGACCGCGTCCACCGCTCGTTCCGCCACGTGGTCGGCGGGGCTCCACGGCTCCGGGATCGGCGCTCGACGGGTGCCGCGGCGATCGAGGTCGACCACGTGGCGGGCGATCTGGATGCCGCCGATGCCGTCGGTGAGCGCGTGGTGGACCTTCATGACCAGCGCTGCGCGGCCGCCGTCGAGTCCTTCGACCAGGGTGAACTCCCACCTCGGCCGTACCGGGTCGAACGCCGTCATGCCGGCGATGCGGGCGAACTCGAGCACCGCGTCGAAGGTGCCGGGCGACGGGACAGCGATGCGGCGGAGGTGCCACGTCAGGTCGAAGTCCGGGTCCTCCACCCATCTCGCAGGGACCAGCGGTCCGACCGCCGGGCTGATGCGGCGTCGGAAGTTGGGTTCCAGGCGGCTCGCTCGGTCGATCGTCTCGGTCAGGCGGTCCCAGCGCGGTGAGCGGTCCAGCTGCACGACGGCGACGATGGTGGACCGGAAGATCGGATCGCGTTCGAGGTGGAGGGTGAACGCCTCGGCGTCGGACAGGTGGGTGTCGCCCACGGTCGGTGCTCGTCCGGCTCAGCTGGTCGGGACGATCACTGCGCGCCCTTCGAGCGTGCCGTCCCTCATCGCGGTGTAGGCGTCGACGGCATGTTCCAGGTCGAAGGTCGTGACATGAGGGCGGATCCTCCCGGTCCTCGCCAGCTGGATCACCTCCCAGAGCTCGGGGAGCGACCCCCAGTACGTCGTCGCGACGGACGCCTCGTAGGGGATGGAGAAGAACCCGAGCGGAAGGGTCCCGCCGCCGATGCCGACGATCGTGAGGTGCCCGAGCATCCGGGTCGCCTTCGCGGCCAGGGCGAGCGTCTGGTCGACGCCGACGAGGTCGAGGACCAGGTCGGCGCCCTGCCCGCCCGTGATGGCGAGGATCTCGTCGGCGGTCGTCTCGTCGGAGACCAGCGCACGGTCCGCCCCGGCCTCCAACGCAGCGTTCAACGCCGCCTCCCGCTGGTCGACCACCACGATCTGGGCGGGCGAGAGCGCCTCGAGGAGCTGCACCGCCATGTGGCCGAGGCCACCGGCGCCGATCACCACGGCGGTCGAGCCCGGGACCAGGACGTCGAGCGAGCGGGCGATCGCGTGGTACGGGGTGAGCCCGGCGTCGGTCAGGGGAGCGGCCTGCACGGGATCGAGGTCGCCGAGCGGGACCAGCCATCGGCTCGACGGCACGACCATGTACGGCGCCATGCCGCCGTCGAAGCCGAGGCCACCCCCGGCGGCCCCGAGCTCCTGCTGGCGTTCGCAGTAGTTCTCCGCGCCGGTGTGGCAGCGCCGGCAGTGCCCGCAGCCCCAGGGGCCGTAGACGGCGACCGGCTGCCCCACCTCGAGGTGGCGAACTCCGTCGCCGAGCGCTTCGACCCACCCGGCGTTCTCGTGACCCAGCGTGAAGGGCGGCCCCCACGGGACCATCCCGTCGACGAAGTCGTGCATCAGGTGGAGGTCCGAGTGGCACGCCCCCGCCCCGCCGATGCGCACGAGCACCTGGCCCGGCCGAGGGTCGGGCGCAGGCACCTCGACCATCTCGGGTTCGTGGCCCCAGGACGTCAGTCGCAACGCCTTCATCGTCGACCTCCCCGGGTCGCGCTCGTCGGTCCGGACCATCCTCCGCCGGGCCCCGTTGGTGGGACAGTGGCGAACGTCCCGGCGCTACGGGACGACGGTGGGAGCGTGCCGCTGGACCGCCACGCGCCGGGCGATGAACGCGCGGGCGACGACCAGCAGCGCCAGCCCGTAGAGCGCCGTCTGCAGCAGCGGACCCGCGATCGACCCGTCGGGCGAGAGGCTGGCGTCGATGAGGCGACGCGGTCCGTAGAAGGGCAGGGCCTTCGCCACCGTGGCGTGCGCCCCCACGGCCATCTGGATGCCGATGACGCCGATCAGCACCAACGTGCCCTCCAGCTCGTGGGGGAGCGCCGCCCCCACCGCCAGGCCGAACGGGACGGACTGCAGCGCCACGACGGCGACACCCAGCAGGAGCACCCATGGCCGATCGGGATCGGACCGCGCCACCATCAGGCCGGTGAAGAGCCCGGCGATCGCGAGCCCCAGCGGGCCGAGGAACAGCAGGCGGCCGAGGAGGAGCTCGACGGGCCGGTAGCCGCCGAGGACCAGGCGCTGGTCGACCTCCTCCGAGGAGAGCACCGAGAAGAGCGTGGCGCCCGAGACCGCAAACGCCATGCCGATCCCCCCGGCGGCCACGGCGTTGTCGCCCGACCCCGCCGCCGACAGGTAGAAGCTGAGGGGAAGCGCGACCAGCAGCCCGAGCGCGATGTGCCGGCGGGTCAGGTCGCGCGCGTGCATCTCCGCCATGATCAGGATGCGCTGCACGGACGTCACTCCCAGACCGCCCGATGCGAGCGCGACGGGTGTGCCGGCAGCTCCACCACCCGGTCGACGCGCTCCAGCTCCGCCAGCATGTGCGTGACCACGATCACTGCCTTCCCCTCGGTCCGCCACCGGTGGCAGTGGTCCCAGAAGTTCACGTAGGTCCCCCGATCGAACCCTTGGTACGGCTCGTCGAGGAGGAGGACCGTCGGGTCGGTCAGGAGGGCGAGGGCCAGGTTCAGCTTCTGCCTCGTCCCGCCGGACAGGTCCCGTGTGACGGCTCGCTCGTTGATCGGGTAGTCGAACTCCTCGAGGATCGACCGTCCCCGCCTGATGGACTCGGCTCGGTCCATGCCGACGCCGCGCCCGAACATCACGAGGTGGTCGTCGGCGGTGAGGAGCTCGAAGAGGCCGGGGGCCTGGGGGCAGTAGCCGATCCGGCCGCCGACTCGGATCGTCCCGGCGTCCGGCCGGTTCAGCCCGGCGCAGATCCGCATCAGCGTCGACTTCCCCGCGCCGTTCTCGCCGGTGAGCGCGACGACCTCGCCCCCCTTCACCTCGAGGTCGACCTGTTCCAGGATGGTGGTCCGCCCGTAGCGCTTGCAGATGCCGGAGGCCTGGAGCTGCGTCACGCCGGACGCTCCAGTGCGACGTCGGCCACTGCGTCGGCTGCGTCGTCCTCGGCGAGCGCCGCCAGGACGACCGCCCCGTCGACGGTCTCGTGCGCCTGCAGCTCCGCCGTCAGCCGCTCGAGCGCCGCCCGGTGGGTCTCGAGGAGCGACATCGCCCGCTCTTCGGCCCGCCGCAGCAGGGTCGCGACCTCCCCGTCGATGACGGCCTGCGTCGCCTCCGAGTAGGTGCGCGACCTGACCTCTTCGGTCCCGAGGTACACCGGCGCGCCGCTGCCGAGCGCCACCGGTCCCAGGCGCGCGCTCATCCCGTAGTCCCGGATCATCCGCTGCGCCATCTGCGTGGCCGACTCCAGGTCGTTGGACCCTCCGGTGGAGATCTCACCCAGCACGACCCGTTCGGCCGCACGGCCGCCCATCCGCACGGTCAGCGAGTCCTCGAGGTAGCTCTGCGGGTACAGGTGGCGCTCCTCGAGGGGCAGCTGCTCGGTGGCCCCGAGCGCCTGACCGGCCGGCAGGATCGTCACCTTCACGACCGGGTCGGCGTGCTCGCAGAGGGCGGCCACCAGCGCATGCCCGGACTCGTGCAGCGCCACCGTGCGCTGCTCGGCGGGGAGCAGCGCGTTGGTCGCTTCGCGACGGCCCAGGACGATCCGGTCGCGTGCGTCGTCGAGGTCCGCCGCCCGGATCTGCGTGCGGTCGTCCCGCACGGCGAGGATGGCCGCCTCGTTGACGAGGTTCGCCAGATCGGCGCCGCTGAAGCCCGGGGTGGCGCGGGGGGGGGGGGGGGGGGGCGGGGGCGGGGGCGGGGGG
>JAEZFI010000215.1 GCA_023437745.1 Actinomycetes bacterium | reverse complement strand
GGCCGGCGTCGTCGCGGAAAGCCGGGTGGGTGCCGAACCCGTCGGCGCTCCGGAGCAGCCGCCCGAGCAGGAGGAACCCGAGGTGTCCCTGCTGGAGGCGGTCCGGCTGCGTGCGGAACCGCGTGAGGTCGGCGAACTCCTCGATGACCGTGGGCACGTCCGACGTGCTCATGCCGAGGTAGTCGAGGGCGCAGAACCCGATCCCCGCGGCGGCGCCCACCGTGCCGATGCCGAGGACCTCGGCGCGTGAGCCGAGCAGTCCGTGGCCGTAGACGACGAACGGCGCAGGATCGTCGCCCGTCGCCGCAGCGGGGACCGTGCACAGGAAGTCGTTCGACATGGTCCCGTCGGCGGTGGGGATCCCGTCGGGGTCGTCGTCGTTGTTCAGCACCGAGCCCGGCCCGCCGTCGCCCTGGAGGTACTTGGGCATCTCGAACGTGCCCCGCACGATCCGGGCGAGGCCCGAGGACTCGACCGATGTGACGATGAACGGCGGCGCGCCGTCGCCCAGGTCCGACGACGTCTCCTCCCACATGTGGCGGAGCCGGCCGGACAGCCCGTCGGCCGAGGCCACCGTGAAGGACCACGCCATCGTGAGCTCGTCCGGTGCGAGGCCCGCCTCCTCGAGCGCGTCGAGCCACACCTGCTGGTCCTCGGTCGGGTCGTCCAGCACCGCGGCGAAGCCCGCGCTCCGTTCGATGTCGGTGCCACCCTCGGCCTTCAGACCTCGCAGCGCGATGGCGATGCGGTGCCCTTCGGGGAGCGCGGCGGCAGGGATGACCCGCAGGAGGCGTTGCTCGGGATCCGTGATGTGGGAGTCGACCTCGGCCCACGCGGCGAGGCGCTCGCCGGTGTCCACGTCGAGCACCACGACGGGTGAGTCGTCGTCGAGCGAGCGGCCGATGTCGGTCTGGGGCGGCAACCCGCTGGCAGCGACGTCGAGGCGGGGGACGACCGTCAGGCCGATCGACGACGGGCTGAACCCGTCGCTGCGGTCCCACTCCGTGGGGTCGATGTGGACGCCGTCGACGTTGTCGGGGGTGCCGTCGGCGGGGAGGTCGAGGCGCCGTCCGGTGGGCGTCGAGTCGTCGACGCGGGTCAGCGCGTCACTCGGCCACGGCAGCAGGCACGCCGCCGTGTCGGTCGGATCGCACGCGCCCTCGCTCGGGCCGGTGGGCGTCCCTCCACCGTCGCCGGTCGGTGTCGCGGTCGTCCCGGGCGTGTCCGCGTCCGACGCCGTGTCGTCATCGCTGCACGCCACGCCGAGGAGCGCACACGCACACACGATCGCGAGCCACCGCATCGATCTCGTCGTTCCCCTCATCACCACCCCCGACGGGAACCTAGGGGCTGCGGAGCGACCGTCGCGTCGGGGGGGCACCGGGACAGATCACCCAGGCGTGGTGAGCCTTCCGACCGCTGACACGATGTGGGCGGCGTCCTTACCGTCGCAGACATGGACACCAACAACGCACTCCGTCACGGGGCCGTGTTCCTGGCGATCACGGCCGCCGCCTTCGCACCGCACCAGCCGGCCGGCGCCGGCAACGCCAAGGTCGCGATCTGCCACGCCACGGCCAGCGTGGCGCATCCCTACGTGCGGATCACGGTCGACCAGGATTCGGTCGACGGTGACCTGAGCGGCAGGGGTGGGAGCGATCACTACGGCGAGCACGTCGGACCGATCGGCCCGGTGGATGCCGGCACGTGGGGTGACATCATCCCGCCGATCCCGGGCGTGCACGCTGGCCTCAACTGGGACGAGCGCGGTGCGGCGATCTTCGCGAACGGGTGCGGCGACGACGGCGGTTGGAGCGAGGGTGGCGGCGCCTACTGAGCCACCCGCACGGGCGGCCTGAAGCCCGGGCAGCGCAAGGGAGATCCCTTGCCCCACCCGGGTCGAAGCCCTCCGTCGCCGTCGACGTCGGGAGAAGTTGTCAGGGGCGGCGAGCCCTGCGGCGCGGTCCGCCACCGGGTGCGCCGCCGCCGGGACGGGCGCCACCGCCGGAGCGCTGACCGCCGCTCCCGCCACCCGACCGCTGACCGCCGCCGGAGCGGGCGCCCTGGGCGGCCTTCGGGCCACCGGGTCCCCTCGACGGGTTGCGCCGACGGTGCTTGCCGGTGCCGGCAGGCTGGTGCGTGCGGACGCCGACCGAGAGCGCCTTGGCGATCTCGTCGGCGTCGCGCCGGACCCGCTCGCCGGGGGCCAGCTCCGTCAGGAGCGGGTGGCCGGGGCGGACCTGGGTGACCGTGGGGGAGATGCCGGCCTTGCGGGCGAGCTGTTGGACGTCGCGCCGCTGCTCCTCGGTCGCGAGGGTCACGACGGTGCCCTCGGCGCCGGCGCGCGCAGTGCGTCCCGAGCGGTGCAGGTACGCCTTGTGCTCGATGGGCGGGTCGGCGTGGACCACGAGCGTGACGTCGTCCACGTGGATGCCGCGGGCAGCGATGTCGGTGGCGACGAGCACGGTGGCCCTGCCGTCGGCGAACGCGGCGAGGTTCCTCGACCGGGCGTTCTGGGCCAGGTTGCCGTGCATCTCGACCGACGGCACGCCGGCGGAGATCAGCTGCCGGGTGAGCTGCTTCGCCCGGTGCTTGGTGCGGGTGAACACCATCGTGCGGTCCTCGGTGGACACCAGGTCGACGAGCACGGGCAGGCGGTCCGACGCGGTGACGTGGAGGACGTGGTGCTCCATCGTGCCGACGGCGGCCTGCGCCGAGTCGACGCTGTGGGTGATCGGATCCGTGAGGTACCGCTTCACGAGCACGTCGATGCCGTTGTCGAGCGTCGCCGAGAAGAGCAGGCGCTGGGCGGACCTCGGGGTGGTGTCGAGCAGGCGCTTCACCACGGGCAGGAACCCGAGGTCGGCCATGTGGTCGGCCTCGTCGAGCACGGTGATCTCGACGCTGCCGAGGTCGACGTGGCGCGAGCGCAGGTGGTCCTCGAGACGGCCGGGGCATGCCACGACGATGTCGACGCCACGCTTGAGCCCGTTGATCTGCGGGCCGGGGGCGACACCGCCGAAGACGGTGATCGTGCGGAGACCGAGCGGCTCGGCGAGCGGGAGGATCGAGTCCTGGATCTGGTTCACCAGCTCGCGGGTGGGCGCCAGGATCAGCGCTCGGGGCTTGCCGGGGCGGCGCTCGGTGCGGCCGGCCGACAGCCGTGTGAGCATGGGCAGCACGAAGGCAAGCGTCTTGCCGGAACCGGTGCGCCCACGCCCGAGCACGTCACGTCCGGCGATCGAATCGGGGAGCGTCGCCGTCTGGATGGGGAAGGGGGAGGTGATGCCGTCGGCGTCGAGCACGTCGCAGAGCGAGCGCGGCACGCCGAGGTCGGCGAAGGTCGCGCCGGTAGGGCGCGCGTCGGACTGGACAGGGGGGTTTTGGGGGCGGTCGACCGCCATGGGGTTCTCCAAGCTGAGGTTCCGCTGACGGTTGCGCCGACCTCTCCGTACGACGACGGCGGTCTGGCGAGCGGCTCAGCGGTGAGCGTCCCGGGGGTGGGCGCTGCGAGCAGGCTACCGGACCGCCGGCACTTTTCCGCCATCCCCTGTTTCGGCGGCTCGCGCGGGAGGGGGGAGCGGTCAGACGGCGGCGACGCCGCGCTCCTCGACGGTCCCGTCGGCGTGCCGCGCGAAGCGGCTCCGCTCGGGCCCGCCGTGGACGGGGGCCTGGTCGTCCCACGGCCAGCCCCCGAACTCGGTCCGCCGGTAGTCGTCGAAGGCCTGTCGGATCCCCGCCTCGTCGTTCATGACGAACGGGCCGTACTGGGCGACGGGCTCGGCGATCGGCCGGCCCTGGAGCATCAGCACCTCGGCGTCGGCGTCGCTCGCGGTGAGGACGAGGGGCACGCCGGGCGCCACCACGGCTGCGGTGGGGGCGTCGACTCGTTGGCCGTCGATCGTCACGCTGCCGCCGTAGACGTAGAGAGTCCGCACGGTGTGCTCGCCCGCCGCGGGCGGCAACGTCCAGGAGGCGCCGGCCTCGAAGCGCAGGTTCCAGATGGCCACGTCCGCGTCGGGTCGCGAGGCCCACGAGTCGGGCGGCGGGGGCGGCGGCACGAGCCCGTCGAGGGCACCGGCGATCACCGTGACCTCGACCGCAGGACCGCCGTCGCCCGCGCGGAGACGGGGGATCTCCTCGTCCCACAGCATCGTGAAGTACGGGTCGACCATCTTGTCGGCGGCGGGCAGGTTCAACCAGATCTGGAAGAGCTCGAGTGGGTTGGGCCCTTCCCGGTCCACGAGCGGGAACATCTCGGCGTGCACCACCCCGGCGCCGGCGGTGAGCCACTGGGTGTCGCCGCGCCCGAAGCGCGCCGCCGCGCCGAGCGAGTCGGAGTGGTCGATGAGCCCGCGGCGCACGTACGTGACGGTCTCGAAGCCGCGGTGCGGGTGACCGGGGAAGCCCGGCACGACGTCGCCGTGGTACATCCGCCAACCGTCCAACCCCTCGAAGTCCGAGCCGATCTCGCGCCCCTCGAGCGCGTCGGCGGGCGGTCCGTAGTGCTCGTCGCCGGCCGGGTACGCGTCGTCGTGGTGGACGCAGAACAGGAAGGGGTCGATGGTCGGCCACTGCATCCCGAGCGGGACGGTCTGGAGTACGTGTTCGCTCACCCCCTCACGCTATGTGTCATGCGGGCGGTTCGGTCCGTGGCCTCGACGTCCTACGCTCCGGCCCGATCAGAGGGGAGCTGGAATGAGCGGGACGAGTGGGGCGGAGGCGATCGTGGTGGCCGTCGGGCACGGCGGCTACCGGTTCGAGGTCGGCGACGACGGCCGGTTGCACCAGATCGGGTTCGGTCCGACGCCACCCGATCGGGCGGGACTCCCCGTGGGGGTGTTCCCGCTCGCCTACCCGACGTGGGGCGAGTCCAGCACGAGGTCGCCCGGGCTGCGGGTCACCCATCACGACGGGTCGACCATCACCCGCCTCCGCTACGACTGCCACGAACGGGAGTCCCACGACGACGGTGAGGTGGTGAGGATCCACCTCGTCGACCCCGTCGAACCGCTGGCCGTCACCCTCGCCCATCGGACCTGGAGCACCGACGCGGTCGCCGAGCAGTGGGTCGAGATCCGCAACGACCAGGCCGGTCCCGTCGTCCTCCACGAGGTCGCTGCGGCGGTCCCCGCGTGGTGGGGCACGGAGGTCTGGCTGACCCACCACGCCGGTGGCTGGGCGGCCGAGTGGGGCACGCACGAGCAGCGCCTCACCCCGGGCACGCTGTCCCTCGAGTCGTACGGCGGCATCCGCCCGAGCCTCCAGCGCCAGCCGTTCTTCCTGCTGTCGGTGGGCGGGCCGTCGACCGAGACCGAGGGGCGGGTGCTGGCGGGCGCGCTCGCCTGGGGCGGCAACGTGCGGATGGCGTTCGAGCGTGGCAATCCGATGGACACGGTGAGCGCCTGGTGCGGGGCCAACCCGGTGGGCGCCGAGCTGGTGCTCGACCCCGGGGCCGTCCACGTGACGCCGCGCATGGTGTGGGCCTGGTCCGACGCCGGTCGCCGGCCGCTCACGCACCGCCTCCACCGCTGGGTTCGCGGCCACGCCGTCCGCGACGGCGACCGGCCCCGCGCCGTGGTCGCCAACAACTGGGAGGCCACGTTCTTCGGCTTCGACCAGTCGAAGCTGCTGGCGATGATGGACGACGCAGCGGACCTCGGGGCCGACCTCTTCCTGCTGGACGACGGCTGGTTCGGCGACCGACACCCCCGCGACGACGACACGGCGGGTCTGGGCGACTGGGTGGTCGACCGGAAGAAGCTGCCCGACGGGATCGGCGCGCTCACGGACGGTGCCGCCGAGCGTGGCCTGCGGTTCGGCCTGTGGGTCGAGCCCGAGATGGTCAACGCTGCGTCGGAGCTCTACGAGACGCATCCCGACTGGGTCGTCCACGAGCGCGATCGGGACCGAAGGGAGGAGCGGCAGCAGCTGGTGCTCGACCTGTGCCGTCCGGAGGTCCGCGACTTCGTGGTCGACACCGTGGACCGGATCCTCACCGAGCACCCGGGCATCAGCTACCTGAAGTGGGACGCCAACCGCGACGTGAGCGAGCCCGCCTCCGCCGCCCTCCCGCCCGATCGACAGGCGTCGTACTGGAACGAGTTGGCGCGGGCCACCGAGGAGGTCATGCGTCGCGTGGCGGAGCGGTGGCCCGACGTGGAGCTGATGCTGTGCGCCTCGGGTGGCGGCCGGGTCGACCTGGCCTCGCTCCGGTGGTTCCACGAGGTGTGGCTGTCCGACAACACGGATCCGATCGACCGGGTCCGGATGCAGTGGGCGGCGTCGCACTACCTGCCGGCCAAGGTGATCGGCGCGCACGTGACCCGCTGGGGTGGGCGGTCGGTCGAGCTGGGGTGTGCCGTCGCCATGGGCGGGCGCTTCGGGTTCGACCTCGACACGGCGGGGCTCAGCGACGAGGAGCGCGCCGTGTGCCGGCGCGCGGCGACCCTGTACGGGGAGCACCGTGAGGTCCTGCAGACGGGTGACCTCCACCGGCTGATCTCGCCGCTGGACGGTGACCGGGCGGCCCTCATGTTCACGGGTGCGGACGACGGGCGGGCCGTCGTCCTCGGCTACCAGTTGGAGGCGCCGGCGACGGACCCGTCGCCGGTGGTGCTCGCCGGGCTCGATCCGGCCGCCCGGTACGCAGTGTCCCGCATCGACCTGTCGTCGGCGGGCGCGCCGTCGCCCGAAGAGCGTTCGGGCGACTCGTTGATGTCGGACGGCCTCGAGTGGCCGCTCCCCGAGGCGGCGACGGCGGCGATCTGGACGATCAGCCGGTTCTGACATCGCCGCCCTGCGGGGAGGAACCCGCCGTGGACTCGAGCGGGGTGACGCTGCTGCTGTTCACGGCCGTGCCCGGCCTGATCCTCACGGGGGTCCTGTTGAGCGCGCTCGTGCTCAGGGGTCCGACCCGTCGGCGCCCCCTGGCGCTCGTCCTGCCGATCCGCGACCTCGCCGTGCAGGACGAGCCGTCGGGGCTGGACGTGGCGGCCGATGCGGTCCGCCTGTCCGTCCAGCAGCTCGCCGACACGTGGTCCGGTCGCATCGACCTCCCGGTGGAGCTGTTCGTCGCGGTCGAGTCGACGGCGAGCGTCGGGCTCGACGAGGGCCCCACGCTGGGCGAGGCCCTCATGGGCACGATCAACCACCCGCCCGGTCCCGGCGAGGTCGGCGTGGCCGACGGGCTGATCCGGGAGGCGCTGACGGGTGCCCCGACCGCGCTGGCCGACCTCGCGAGGAAGGCCGGCGACGTGATCCGGGACCGGCCCTACGGGCATCGCAGCGGCATCACCGGTCGGGCGATGCTGGCGGGCACCGGGCCGGCACTGGGGCTCCCCGACGGCGTGCCGGTCGTGCTGAGCCCGGCGCTGGCCGACGCCGTGCGGGCCGATCCCCGGAGCTCCGCGCCGGACGACGACGCCGATGCCCTGCTGCGGGCGATGGCGGACGGGGTCCGGCGCATGGAGGACGCGGTGCGGCGGATCGACGAGTTGGCCGAGCGCTACCGCGCCGAGGCCGACGGACCGGGCCGCGAGCGGGCCTGCGACCTCGTGGACCTGGTGCGTCGCCGCCCGATGATCACGGTGGACGACGTGGTCGATGCCTTCGAGGTGTCCCCCCGCATCGCGCGTCGGCACCTCCGCCGGGCGGTGGAGCGCGGCTGGCTGTTCGACGCCGGGGTGCACGGCCCGCAGCCGCACAAGCAGTGGCTGGCGCCGGAGATCATCCAGGCCGCGGTCGATGCGTTCGACCCGGCGGTCGACCTCCGGGAGCGGGTGCCTCACCTGACGCACGCCAGCTGGTGACGCGAGCCGGCGAGTCGGGCCGGACCGACCTCAGCCGTGCTGCCCTCAGCCGTGCTGCCAGATGCGGTGCTTCAGCGACGTCTGCTCGTCGAGGGCGGCCGCGTCGAGGCGGTCCATGTCGTCGGACGACAGCGTCCAGCCGAGCGCACCGGCGTTCTGCTCCGCCTGCGAGGCGTTCTTGGCGCCCGCGATCGGCACTGCGCCCTTCTGGATGATCCAGCGGAGGGCGACCTGGCTCGGTGTGTGGCCGTGGGCGTCGCCGAGGCTCCGGAGCACGGCGACGATCCGGTCGACCGCCTCCATCGGGTGGGCCGAGAAGTCGCGCTTCCCGGGAGGCGGGTTGGATGCCGAGTACTTGCCCGTGAGCCGCCCCTGCCCGATGGGCGAGTAGGCGAGCGGGACCACGCCCAGGCGCTCGCAGGCGGCGAGCAGGCCCGAGCGCTCGGGACGCCGGCGGAGGAGCGAGAACTCGATCTGGTTGGATGCGAGGGAGAGGCCTCGCGCCGCCAGCTCGGCGTGGATCGCACCCATCTCCCGGATCGAGTAGTTCGACACGCCGACGGCGGAGGTCAGACCTTCGGCGTGGACCGCGGCGAGTGCCTCGGCCATCGCGGCGTGGCCCCGGAGGCTGGTGGGGCCGTGGATCTGGTACAGGTCCACCTTCTCGACCCCCAGTCGCCCGATCGAGCCGAGGAGTGCCTCGCGCATGGCGGATCGCACGTTCAGCTTGTGGGGGAGCGGCATGAACTTCGTGGCGATGACGAGGGACGATCGCCGCCCGGGGTCGGCAGCGAGGAGGCGTCCGATGATCCGCTCGCTCTCGCCGCTGCCGTACACCTCGGCGGTGTCGAAGAAGGTGATGCCGGCGGAGAGGGATGCCTCCCACGCGCCGCGGATGGCCGCCTCGTCGAGCGAGGTGTCGTACCCGCCCATGCCCCAGGTGCTGCGGTCGCCCCAGGCCCAGGTGCCCACCCCGAGCGGTGCGGTGGGTGTCTCGCACCCGGGGAACGTGATCTCGTCGTCGGCCATCACCGCACGCTAATCACGGCCGGGGTTAGCGTGCCGCGGTGCTCATCGTCCCCGGACCCGTGTGGTCGGTCGCGCTCGTGGGATGTGTCCTCGGTGCGGCCGGGCTCACCGTGGTGCTGCGGTGGGGTTGCGCCGTGCTCGGCGACGCGGACCGGTACGTGGCGGCGACGTCGCACCTCCCCGAGTCCGACGGCGTGCGGCGGCTGAGCGGATGGGTCAGCGCACGGGCGGTGCGCCGTGCGGCACGGCGGCGGGGGCTCGCGGGGCTCCCGGGCCGGGGTGCGGTGGAGCGCACGGTGGCCAGGGCGGTGCCGGCGCTGATGGCGCGGCCGTCGTTCCGGTCCGGTTGGTCGATCACCCACCGGATCCTCCACGCGCAGGCCGTGCACGCACGGCGTGGGACGCTGCGCCGTGTCGGCCTCCGTGTGCCGGCGGGCCGGGGTCCCGTGCGGTCCCGCCCGGTGCTCGTCGCGATGGTGATGCTGCTGCTGGCCGCCGGCGGCGAGGTCGTCGCCCGGGTGCCGCGCCGAGCGCGCTGACGCGACGGGCCGCGGCCGGGCCGTGCCACGATGGCGGCCGTGACCGAGTACGTCGCCTTCCTCCGTGCGGTCAACGTCGGGCCGAACCAGGTGAAGATGGCGCGCCTGCGCGAGCTCTTCGAAGCGCTGGGCCTCGAGGGGGTCGAGACGGTGATCAACAGCGGGAACGTGCGCTTCGTCGCCGGTGACGAGGACCGTGACGCGCTGGAGGGTCGGGTCGAGGCGCACCTGGTCGAGCAGTTGGGTTGGCAGGTGGACACGTTCATCCGGACGCTGCCCGAGCTGGCCGAGATCGGCGCCACGAAGCCCTGGGGCGACGAGCCCGCCGAGGACCACAAGGTCTCGGTGGCGTTCGCCCGGCGTCCGTTCACCAAGGCGGAGCGGGCGGCGCTCGCGGCGATCGAGACCGACGGCGACAGGTTCGAGGCCATCGGGCGGGAGCTCTACTGGTGGCGCCACGGAAAGATCTCCGAGTCGGAGGTGAAGCCGGCGGCGATGAACAAGGCCATCGGTCAGCCGTCGACCTCGCGGAACATCGCGACGGTGCACCGCCTGCTGGCGAAGTACGGCGAGGGCTGAGCGTCGCCCGCGTCGGCTGGCGGGCTCAGAGCTCCCGCACGATGCGCGCGGGGTTGCCGACCGCGAGGACGCCTGCGGGGAGTTCCTTCACCACGACGCTGCCCGCGCCGACGACGGTGTTCTCGCCGATCGTCACGCCCGGGCACACGATCACCCCGCCGCCGAGCCACGCGCCGTCGCCGATCGTGATGGGGAGTGCCAGCTCCCAGCCGGCTCGTCGGGTTGCCGCGTCGAGCGGGTGGGTGGCGGCGAGGAGCTGGACGCCGCCGGCGAGGAGCACCTCCGAGCCGATGGTGATGGGCGCGCAGTCCAGCATGATGGCGCCGGTGTTGACGAACGATCGCTCGCCGATCGTGATGTAGGTCCCGTAGTCGCAGCGGAACGGCGGGACGATCTCGCAGCCGTCGCCCACGGCGCCGAGCATCCCGCGGAGGAGGCCGAGGCGCTCCTCCGCCGAGAGGTGGCCCGATCGGTCGTACACGTCGGTGCGGGTCCGGCAGATCCGGCGGTCCTCCTCGAGCGACGGTTCCCACGCCTGGTACAGGTCACCGGCGAGCATGCGCTCGCGCTGGCTCCGCCCGTCGTCTGGGTCGTCGAGGCTGCGGACGTCGTCCATCGGCGCATCCTCGCATCGGCCGATGACACGGAGCGGTCAACCTGCCCCGTTCTGGGCCGGAAGTCGGTGGCGGAGCACCGACATCCGGCCAGGTTCGGGGACGAGGGTCGATCAGGCCAGCCGGATCAGCGCGGTCGTGGCGGCGCTGACGAGGAGCACCACCAGCAGCGGCGCCTTCCGCCACACGGCGACGCAGCCGACGGCGACGCCGGCGACCCGGCTCCACGACACCGCGTCGTCGCCCGTGGGCAGCGTCTGGGCGACGACGAGGGCGGCGAGCATCGCAGCCGGGAGCAGCTGGATCACCCGCTGCACCGTGCCGCGGAGGGGCACCCGGCTCAGCCCGAAGATCCCCGCGGCCTTGAAGCCGTAGGCCCCTGCGGCCAGGCCGAGGATCGCGAGCCAGCTCACGAGGCCGAGCCCGCCGCCGACGCGTCCCGACGCGCCAACCATGCGGCGGGCACGATGCCGAGTGCGGCGATCAGCACCGGCACGCCGGCCGGCAGCACCGGCATCCCGGCGACGCACAGTGCCGCGGCGGTGACGGCGGCCACCTGCCCGGGGCGGCTCCGGACGTGGGGTGCGAGCAACGCGACGAACGCGGCCGGGAAGGCGGCGTCGAGGCCCCACGCGTCGGTGTCGCCCAGCGCCGCCCCGCCCAGTGCGCCGATCAGCGTGCCGAGGTTCCAGAAGACGTACACGGCGAGGCCACCCGCGAGGAAGCCCTTGCGGGACTCGCTGGGCGTCGGTTGGGCCGCGCCGACGGCCGTGGACTCGTCGATGACGAGCTGCGTCATCAGCGCCCGCCGGGGCACCGGGTCCCGGACCAGCCAGCGAGCGACGACCGGCCCGTAGAGCCCGTTCCGGGCCGACAGCAGGAGCGCCGACCCGAGCGCAGCGGCGAGCGAACCTCCCGAGCCCAGCACGCTCACCGCGGCGAACTGCGACGCACCGGTGAAGACCAGCAGCGAGAGCGCGCACGCCTTTGCGACGGAGAGCCCCTCGGACTCCGCGAGCACGCCGAAGGCGATCCCGACGAGGCCGACGGCGACGCCGATGGACACGCCGTCGCGCACCGGGGTCGGCGCAGCAGACGACGGCACGAAGCGCTCAGACCTTCAGCGCAGCGTCACTCGTGGTGGGGGATCGTGAGCACCGGGCAGTCGGCGTGCTCGATGACGTAGTGCACGGTCGGCCCCTCGAAGAGGCGCCGGAACCACCCGCGGGTGCTGGCGCCCATGACGATGACGTCGACGTTCTCGCGCTTGGCAGCGGTCACCACCGCGTGCCCGACGTCGGTGCCCATCACGATCTCCTGGTGCGTGTGCTCGCCCTGCTCGGTGAGCGCAGCGTTCGTCGCGCTGAGCGCCACGTGCGCGCGCTCGTCGTTCGACTTCTGGATCTGCTCGACCTCGGACGGGGTGACGACCGGTCCGGCGAAGCCCGTCGAGTCCATCAGCGGCTCGATGGCGGGCGGCACCACGGTCAGCAGGGTCACGTCGTCGTGCGGCTGGTCGCCCAGGAGTCGGAGCCCACGCCGCGCCGCTTCGATCGAGTTCTCCGAGCCGTCCGTCGCGATCATGATCTTCATGGCCTGAGGTACCCCCGTGGCAGCGTGGAGACACCTCAGCAGGGCGCTGCGTCCCGTCGGGAGAGGAGCTCGGCGAGCATGGTAGCCGTGGGTGCGCTGCGGGCTCCCCGGGCCGTCGTGGCGAGGGCGCCGGCTGCGTTCGCCCGCCGCACCGCCTCCGTGATCGGCGCGCCGGCGGCGAGCGAGGCGGCGAGCACCCCGCAGAACGCGTCGCCCGCACCCACGGTGTCGACCGGCTCGACGGGCACCGCGGGCAGTCGCAGCTCGCCGGCCTCGTCGACCACCCGCGCGCCGTCGGCGCCGAGCGTCAGCACCACGATCGGCACCTCCCGGGCGAGGGCAGCGAGCGCCGCGCTCCGGGTCACGTCGTCGGCCTCCGGCGCCATCGCAGCAGCGATCAGCAGTTCGGTCTCGTTCACCACCAGCACGTCGGTCACGGACACCAGGTCCTCGGGCAGCACCCGCCCCGGCGCCGCGTTCAGGATCGTCCGGAGCCCTGCGGCGCGGGCGTGGGCGAACGCCGTCTGCACGGCGTCGACGTCGATCTCGAGCTGCGCCAGCACGACACCGCAACCCTCGTAGGCGCCGGCGGCGACCGAGGACGTGACCACCCCGGCCGAGACGGTGACGTTCGCGCCGGCGACGACGAGGATCGTGTTCTCTCCCGATGCGTCGACCTCGATCACCGCCAGGCCCGACGGGCCGTGCGCGTGTCGCAGGTGCCGCGTGTCCACGGCTTCGTCGGCGAGGGACGCCACGAGGAGGTCGGCGTGCGCGTCGGTGCCGACGGCACCCACGAACGTGGTGGGCGCCCCGACCCGAGCGGCGGCGACCGCCTGGTTCCCGCCCTTCCCGCCGGGCAGGGTGACGGCGTCGACGGCGAGGCGCGTCTCCCCCGGTCGCGGCAGCCGGTCGACGCGCACGACGAGGTCGGCGTTGATGCTCCCGACGACGCACACGCCCTCACCACGCGGTCCGACCACGGCGTCACGGTAGAGGCGAGACTGTGCCGATGCCCGAGCCCGTGCCGATGGTCATCGACTCCGACGGCGGGGTCGACGACGCAGCGGCCGTGTGGTGGGCGGCGACGGACCCGCGGGTCGACCTGGTCGCGGTGACGAGCGTGTGGGGGAACGTGGGTGCCGAGCAGGCGGCCCGCAACCTGTGCACCATCCTCCACGCTGCCGGCCGGGACGACGTGCCGGTCGCCGTGGGCCTGGACGCGCCGATCGGCCCGGCGCCCGAGCTCCGCCCCGCCGACTTCATCCACGGGAGCGACGGGCTGGGCGACGTCGGACACCCGCCGGCGCCCTGGGGTCCGACCGACGAGCCCGCAGCGGACCTCCTCCTCCGGCTGGCGCACGAGCGAGGCGGCGAGCTGGATCTGGTCGCCGTCGGCCCGCTGACGAACCTGGCGGCCGCGGCGCGGCGCGACACCTCGTGGCCGTCGCGATGGCGGGCCCTGACGGTGATGGGCGGCTCGGTGTCACGGGCGGGCAACGCCGCGCCGGCGGCCGAGGCGAACATCGCACACGACCCGGTGGCCGCCGCCGAGGTGGTGGCGGCCGGATGGAGCCGGCCGCCGCTGCTGGTGGGGCTGGACGTGACGCTGCAGGCGACCCTCGGTCCGGGCGAGATGGAGCTGCTGGACGACCGCCGCAACGCCGCGGCGCACTTCCTGGCCGGACCGCTCGGCTTCTACCGCGAGTTCGGCTCGACGTTCACCGGGCCGGGGGAGTGCCCCTGCCACGACCTCGTCGCCGTCATGGCCGCGGTCCTGCCCGCGCTCCTCGAGGCGCCCGTCCTTCCTCTCGCCGTGCAGTCGACGCCCGGTCCCGCCTGGGGTGCGACCGTCGCCGATCTGCGAGAGCTCGCGTTCGAGCGGCTGGGCGAGGCGTCGCGGCAGGCGACGCCGGAGGGCTTCGCGCCCTGGCGGGTCGCCCTCGACGCCGACGTCGAGCGCTTCCGGGCGGAGGTCTGGACGATGCTCGGCGGCTGAGCCCGCCCGGAGGTCGACGCTCAGCGCCGCCGATCGCTGAAGTGCAGCGGCGCGCGGTAGCCGCCGCCCTGGAACGGCCGCCCCTGCCGTGACGTCCAGCGCCACTGCACCGAGATCCGGCCGGCGGTGAGGCCCCGGACCTTCGGCACGGCGTGCTCCCAACCCGCCTGCGCGGCGCCGCCCATGACGAGGAGGTCGCCGCTCCCGGGTGACAGGTCGTGGGTGGCGCCGTGCAGGTCGAGGTCGTGCCGGTTCCGGTGCTCACGGGGGCGCAGCTGGAACGGACGTCGCGCCCCCAGGCTGAGGATCGCGATCACCGTGTCGTCGAGCCACCGCATGTCCGTGTCGCGGTGGAACGCCACGCTGTCGTTGCCGTCCCGGTACCAGGCGAGCGCGAACCCGTCGAACCGTGCCCGGTAGCGGTGCTGCAGCCAGCGGTGCGCGTCGAGCAGCGGACGGGGCGCGTCGGCGTCGGTCGTGCGGACCGTCGAGGTCAGCCTCGGCTCGTCGATCGTCCGCTCGTACCGGAACAGCCGGGCCTGGCTCCACCGCCGGCCTGCGACGAGGTCCTCGTAGAGCGCGTCGCCGCCGTCGAGGAAGCCGCGGCACACGTCCACCCACGCGCCGCCGCCCAGCTCCCGCCGCTCGACCTGCGGCTCGGGGTTCACTCGCACGTCCACCCCGTCATTCTCCCGCGGATGCCGGCGCGGGGGAGCGGCGGGCCGTGCAAGGCTCCCGCCATGGCCCACCCGCGACGTTTCCGATTCGGTGCCCAGCTGCACCAGCCCCTGCCCGGCCTCACGTGGGCGGAGAGCGCCCGCCGGCTCGAGGAGCTGGGCTTCAGCTCCCTCTTCATGCCCGATCACTTCGGGGAGCAGCTCGCCCCGATCGCGGCGATGACCGCTGCTGCGGCGGCGACCGAGCGCCTCACGGTCGGGACGCTGGTGTTCGACAACGACTACCGCCATCCCGTCGTGCTGGCGAAGGAGATGGCGACCATCGACCTGCTGTTCGAGGGACGGGTCGAGGTCGGCATGGGCGCCGGATGGATGAGGAGCGACTACGACCAGTCGGGCATCCCGATGGACGCGCCGAAGGACCGGGTGGAGCGGCTGTTCGAGGCCGTCCCGATCGTCCGGGGCCTCTGGGGAGACGGGCCGGTGACGCAGCACGGCGAGCACTACCGGATCTCGGGGCTCGACGGCCTCCCCAAGCCGCACACCCCCGGCGGCCCGCCGCTGCTCCTGGCCGGCGGCTCGAAGCGGATGTTGCGGTTCGCCGGCGCCCACGCCGACGTCGTCGGTGTGAACCCGTCGATCCACTCGGGGGAGATCGACGCCGACGCCGCACGCGACGGCATGTCCGACCGCATGGACCAGAAGTTCGAGTGGGTGAGGGACGGCGCGGGCGACCGCTACGCGGACCTCGAGTTCAACGTGTGGATCCCCGTGGTCGTGGTGACCGACGACGCCACCGCGGTGGCGGAGATGGTCGCGCCCGGGTTCGGGCTCGACCCGAGCCACGCCGCCGAGGCCCTGGAGTCGCCGATGACGCTGGTCGGCACCGAGGACGAGATCGTCGAGCGCATCGAGTCCCGGCGCGACCGCTGGGGCTTCTCCTACCTCGTGGTGCAGAACGAGAGCGTGTTCGCGCTCGCACCGATCGTGGAGCGGCTCGCCGGCCGCTAGACCGACGCCGCCGGGCGCGCCAGGATCCAACCGTGGAGCATGGCGAACCACCCGTCGGGCTCCGCGGCCCAGTCGCGCCACGTCGCTGACAGCTCCTGGAGCTCGGCCGGATCGGCGAGCCCGAGGCGGAGGGCCTCCGTCGCGAACGACGAGTCGACCACGCGGTCGGCCCACAGCGAGCCCCACCACCGCCGGTCCTCCTCGGTCGTGTACACCCACGCGTCGCCGCCCGACCCGACCTCCGTGCATCCGGCCTCGCGCACCCAGGACCGCAGGCGCCGGCCCGCGTCGGGGGCGCCGCCCGTCGACCGCGCGACCGCGAGGTACAGCTCCAGCCAGCGCGCGATCCCGGGCGACTCGGGGAACCAGGTCATCGACTCGTAGACCACGTCGCGGATGGCGATGAGCCCGTCGGGACGGCACACGCGGGCGACCTCCCGGAGGGCGCCGACCGGATCAGGCAGGTGCTGGAGCACCTGGTGGGCGTGGACCACGTCGTAGCTGTCGTCCGGTGCGGCGAGCGCCATCACGTCGCCCTCGGCGATCGTGGCGTTCGTCCTCCCCGCCACGGCAGCCCGGGCCTCGTCCAGCACGTCGCCGGCCCGGTCGATGCCGGTCACCTCACCCGGCGCCACGAGGTCGGCCAGCTCCGCGGTGATCGTGCCCGGCCCGCAGCCGACGTCGAGGAGGAGGATCCCGGGGCGGAGATGGGGGCGAAGGTACGCGGCGGAGTTGTCGACCGTCCGCCAGCGGTGCGACCGAAGGACGCTGTCGTGGTGGCCGTGGATGTACGTGGCGGGCTCGGTCATGGCTCCTGATGCTGACACGACGGGTGGCTACTGTCCGCCCATGGCCGGAACCCCTGCAGCAGCCGCGCGGATCGGACGGACCGTCGCCGAGTCGACGCCCGCCTTCGAGGAGGTGGCGCGTCCGCCGAAGGGCGCGCCCAACGTCGTCGTGATCGTCCTCGACGACCTCGGGTTCGGCCAGCTCGGTTGCTTCGGCTCGGACATCGAGACGCCGACCATCGACCGGCTGGCCGCGGACGGGTTGCGCTATCGGCGGTTCCACGTGACGGCGCTGTGCTCGCCGACGCGTGCGGCGCTGCTCACCGGCCGCAACCACCACGCGGTCGGCATGGGGTTCCTGCCCGACGTCCCGATCGGGTTCCCCGGCTACTCGGGCCGCATCCCGAAGTCGGCCGCCACGGTCGCCCGGGTCCTGCGCGACGAGGGGTACAGCACGTTCGCCGTCGGCAAGTGGCACCTCGCGCCCCGGTGGGAGGAGCACGCCTCGGGTCCCTTCGACCGGTGGCCCCTCGGGATGGGCTTCGAGCGCTACTACGGCTTCCTCGGCGGGGACACCAACCAGTTCGCCCCCGAGCTCGTCAGCGACAACGGCTTCGTCGACGCGCCTCGCCCCCCTGAGGACGGCTACCACGTCACCGAGGACCTGGTGGACCGCGCGATCCGGCTCGTGCAGGACCAGCAGCAGGTCACGCCGGAGAAGCCGTTCTTCCTCTACCTCGCCACCGGCGCGATGCACGCCCCGCACCAGGCGCCGCCCGAGTGGATCGAGCGGTACCGCGGGCGCTTCGACACGGGGTGGGAGCGCTGGCGCGAGGCGACCTTCGCCCGACAGGTCGAGGCCGGCATCGTCCCGGAGGGCACCACGCTGCCGCCCCGCCCCGAGTGGGTGCCGGCCTGGGACGAGATGGACGAGGACCGGCGGAAGGTGTCGGCCCGGATGATGGAGGTCTTCGCCGGCTTCCTCTCGCACACCGACCACCACCTCGGGCGCCTCGTCGACTTCCTCGAGACGATCGACGTGCTCGACGACACGGTCGTGATGCTGATCTCGGACAACGGCACCAGCGCCGAGGGCGGTCCGGTCGGCTCCTTCAACGAGCACCGCTTCACCCACGACCTGGTCGACGACCCGGCCGAGCTGGTCACGCAGATGGACGACCTCGGCGGTCACCGCGCCTACAACCACTACGCCTGGGGGTGGGCATGGGCGGGCAACACGCCGTTCCGCCTGTGGAAGCGCTACACGTGGCTGGGTGGGACGCGGACGCCGCTGATCGTGCGGCCGCCCGCCGGCACCGCGCCCCAGGGCGAGGTGCGTGACCAGTTCTGCCATGCCATCGACCTCGCCCCGACCATCCTCGACCTCGTCGGGGTGTCCTTCCCCACGACCGTCGACGGCGTCGACCAGCAGCCGGTCCACGGCGAGTCGCTGGTCCCGACGTTCGGCGACCCGGACGCGCCCAGCCGCACCAGCCAGTACTTCGAGATGCTCGGCAGCCGGTCGATCATCCACGACGGGTGGAAGGCGACCACCGACCACGTGGGCGCGCAGCTGAGCATCGAGCGGCAGCTCGTGGCCGGTTCGCACGACTTCGACCAGGACCGCTGGCTCCTCTTCGACCTGGGCGCCGACTTCTCGGAGTCGAACGACGTCGCCGCCGAGCACCCCGAGGTCCTCGACCGCCTGAAGGAGCAATGGTGGTTCGAGGCGGGCCGTCACGGCGTGCTGCCGATGGACGACGGCTTCATCACGCGTGCGATCGCGCTCGAGCCCAACCCGTGGGGCCCGCGGGCGCGGGCGGTGTTCCGGCCGGGCGGCGGGTCGGTGAACGAGGACCAGCTGCCGCCGATGGGTGCCGGCTTCCGGCTCTTCGCCGAGCTGGTGGTGCCGGAGCCGGCGTCGTCCGGCGACGGCCCCGTCGAGGGCGTCCTGGCGGCGCTGGGCGACTGGAGCAACGGCTGGGCGCTGCTCGTCGAGGAGGGCGCCCCGGCCTTCGTCCTCAACCTGTTCGGCCACCCGACCATCGTCCGGTCGGAGGTCTCCCTCGAGCCCGGGCACCACGTCATCGGCGTCGAGTACCGGCGGGGTCGCGAGGGCGGTGGTCCCGTGGAGCTGCGCCTCGACGAGATCGCCGTGGGCTCCGGTTCCATCGACCGGGACCTGCCGTTCCGGTGGCAGATCGGCGGCACGGGCCTCGTGGTGGGCCACGACCACGGCTTCCCGGTGTACGACGGCTACCGGCCGCCGTTCTCGTTCACCGGCACGATCGAGCGGGTCGTGCTCGAGTCGCCCGCGCTGCTGCCGCGTGATCCCCAGGGCGAGGTGCGGGCGGCGCTGCACCGCGAGTGAGCCCCGCGAACTTTCGGCGCCTCGCCTGACATCGCTGCGCGAAACTCCCGGCATGCCTGAACTCGATGAGCTCGTCCACTGGGCCGATCCCGCTGGCCAGCAGCGTGGTCCGGAGCCACTGGCCAACGTCGCGCAGCGTGTCGCGGCGGGGGAGATCCCGCCGAGCACCCTCGTCTGGTGGCCGACCGCTGACGGGTGGACGCCGCTCGACCAGGTCCTGCCGCCACCCCCGGCGCCGTCGCCTGCGCCCCCGGTGGAGACGAGCTGGGCCACGCCCGCAGCGACCTCCTTCGAGGCGCCGTCCGGTGCGGACGTGCCGTCCACCGGCGGTGCGCCGTCGTCCGGCGCGGCCTCGCCGGCCCCGAGCTGGACGGCCTCCACCGAGAACGGCGGCCCGGTGCCCCAGCCCGAGCCGGCGACGGTGGTGTTCCAGCCCGAGCCGCAACCCGAGCCCGAGCCCCAGCCGGAGCCCGAGGCGCGATCGCCGTTCGAGGGCTTCCCGCCGCCCCCGAAGGACTACCAGGGCTATTCGGCAGCGCCGACCTCGACCCCCGCGGCCGAGTCGACCCCTGCGGCCGAGCCCGCGCCGGCTGCCGCCGCGCCGGCCGACCTGTGGCAGCCACCGCAGGCCGAGTCGGCCCAGCCCGAGCCGGTCCGTGAGGAGCTGTTCCGAGCCCCCGAACCGCAGCCGGGTGGCCCGGACCTGGCGATGCCGCCGGTGGCCGAGTCCGCCCCCGAGGAGGCGCCCGCGGAGGCGCCCGCGGAACGACCGCAGATCGGGCAGTCGCCCTTCGCTCCCGGTGCCGACGTCATCGTCGACCCGAACGCCGGTGTCCGTGCGGAGGGCTCGTCGCTCTTCGCTCCGGTGGTGGAGCCCGAGGCCCAGCCGCAGCAGTCGGCACCGGCACCGGCACCGGCAGCGTTCGAGCCGGAGCGCCAGCCGGCACCGGCGGCGTTCGAGACGGCGCCGCAGCCGCAGCCCGAGCCGCAGCCCGAACCCCAGGCCGAGTCCCAGGATCCGCAGGTGGGCGAGGACTTCGTCGGGTTGGTCCGCCGCAGCCGCGAGCTCCACGAGGAGCTGGCCCGCGGGTACGCCCTCGACGAGCTCGTGCTGGGCGGCATCATCGCCGCCATGATCGACAGCGGTTTCGTCATGATCGATGCCAGCACCGCGGGTGCGCCGCCCGTCGGGCAGGCCGGGGTCGTCCAGGTCTCGGCCGACGGCGCCGCGCACCACGACCTCCGGTTCGAGGAGCCGTCGTCGGGATCGAGGGTCACGTTCGCACTGGAGCACCTCGACCCGCGCGCGACCGGCGGCGGGCACCGAGCCGCGGTCGTGGTCGGCTACGGGGAGCGGATCCCCGACTTCGGCGAGGTGGGCCAGGCCCTGCGCCAGGAGAACGCGAGCGCCTTCACCGCGCCGCCGGAACCGGGCTCCGTCACGTTCGACGCCGAGCTCGCGACGGGCTACGTGACGGCGCAGATCGACCTCCTCCTCGACCTCGACGACTACGTGTCGGCGAGCAGCACGGTCGACCACGACCTGCTGGGCCGGCACGTCGGTGCCCTGGTCCAGACGCTCCGTTCGTTCGTCCGCACCCGCTTCGCCTGATCGGAACCTGACATGGGCCTCTTCAACGCCATCACCAGCTACGCCAACAAGTCCGAGCTCCGGGAGTCGAAGGACGAGATCGTGACCGGCGCGATCGTCCACGACCTGACCCGCCACGGGTGGACCGCACATCGCATCGTGGCGAACGCCGACCGGCAGCAGCTCGGGTTCCGCATCCCGGGGGACGACCTGCTGTCGGGGGTGTACCTCGTCGTGGACCGGCGCAGCGCGGCGTCCGTCGTGAGCGCCCCGTCCGCGCCGCGGACCACGATCGGGATCGCCGCCGAGGCCCGCCGGGACGCCGTCCCGCCGGCGCAGCTCGCGGCGCGCTGGCGTGACGACAGCGGGCAGCTGCTCAACGCGCCGGTGCCGGGCGAGATCCGCTTCGACCACCAGCCGGCCACGGTCACCGCTCGCACCCACCACCTGGTGGACCTCGACCAGTACGTGCACGGGAACGAGGTGCACGCCGAGCCGCTCACGGGTTGGATCGTGCAGCAGGTCGACGCGCTCCGCGAGGCGGTGCGGCCCCTCGTCGGCTGATCAGCCGAACCAGGCGGCGGGCGGCAGGCCGAGCACCTCGCCGCCCGGGCCCTGGCGGGCCATCGACCGGTAGTGCCGCTCGGCGATCCGCCACCGTCCGTCGACGCGCCGGTAGCGGTCCCGGTAGACGCCGTGCGCGTTCTGCCAGCTGTCGCTCTCGCGGTCGTGGCGGACCTCGCACATGAAGATGCGGCCCGTCGCCGCGTCCGGATCGCCGCCGGTGGCCACGTCGACCACCGTGTTCAGGATCACGAAGGCGAAGTGGTCGTACCGCTCGATGGCGTCGGCCACGAACGCGCCGAACGCCTCGGCGCCGACGAGGTCCCGCTGCGGTCGGGTGACGGTGTCCAGGTGCACGGTCGTGTCCGGGAGGAAGAGGTCGGCGAGCTCCGTCCAGGCCCGCCGCGTGATCACGTCGGCGTAGGCGGACTGGAGGCGCCAGATCGCCACCACGTCGTCGGTCTCGGTGGCCGTCACCGATCGACCCCGCCCCGGATGCCGGCGAGCAGCTCGGTCGCCCGCCGCACGAGGGTCCCGGTGTCGCCGGGGGACGCAAGGGACTGCGCGGCGATGCTCACGTCGGTGGCCCCCGCGGCGACGGCGGCCGGCACCTGCGCGACCGTCGCGTCCACGTCGAGCGCGTCACCGGAACGCACCGGCGGCAGGCGCACGGTGACGGCCGGCTCGCCCTGCCGTCCGGCGGCGTCCCACGCGCCGCGGAGGCGTTCGGCGTCGCGGCGCACGTCGTCGAAGGTGGCGCCCATGATCGGGATCCAGCCGTCGCCCAGCTCGACGATGCGGCGGAGGTTGCGCGCTCCGAGCGTCCCGGCGAACCACACCGGCAGGCGGTCCTGCACCGGTCCGGGCACGCACCAGATGTCGTCGAACGACGTCGACTCGGAGATGAACCGGGCCGGGGTCTCCTCCCACAGGGCGCGGCAGCCGCCGAGCACCTCGTCGAGCAGCCGGCCACGGCGGTCGAAGTCGAGGCCGAGGGCGTCGAACTCCTCCCGCTGCCACCCCGTGCCGACGCCGAGGTCGACCCGGCCGCCGGACAGCGCGTCGAGCGTGGCGACGGTCTTGGCGAGCACGGCCGCGGGCCGGACCGGGGCGACGAGGATCGCGGTGGAGAGACGGATCCTCGAGGTCACGGCCGCCACCGCTGTGAGCATCGTCAACGGCTCGTACCAGGGCGCCTTGGGTCCGGTGGGGAACGTCCCCCAGGCGTAGGCGTCGGTGTTGCGACCCATGACGAGGTGGTCGACGACGCTGATCCGGTCGACCCCGACCCGATCGAGCTCGGCCGCCGCCTCGACCAGGTCGCCCGGACTGCGGAACCAGCTGCCGAAGTTCGGGAGGCCGATCGTCAGGGTGGGCGGCCGCGTGTCCTCTGTCACCCGGCGATCGTAGGGTGTGCCCCATGAGCACCTCCGCCGACCGCTACCGCCGCCTCTCCGATCGGTTCCGCGAGATCGTGGCCGCCGTCCCGCAGGATCGCTGGTCGTCGCCGTCACCGTGCGAGGACTGGACGGCCCTCGACGTGACGCGGCACGTCGTCGAGTCCCACGGGTTGTTCGAGCAGCTCGCCGGCCGGCCGCTCGACGCGACCCCGGACGTCGATGCCGATCCCGTGGGCGCGTTCGACACGGTCCGCGCGATCGTGCAGGCCGACCTCGACGACCCGGAGCGTGCGGCGACGTCGTGGGACGGGCACTTCGGACGCACGACGTTCGAGGACGCCATCGACCGCTTCGTCGGGCTGGACCTCGTCGTGCACGGCTGGGATGTGGCGAAGGCCACCGGCGGCGACACCTCGATCGGCGCCGAGGACCTCGACGTCCTGGAGTCCGCGGTCGTCGGCTTCGGCGAGGCGGCGCGGGCCCCCGGCGTGTTCCGCCCGGAGCTCGACGTGCCGGCCGACGCCGACCAGCAGACGAGGGTGCTCGCCCTGCTCGGCCGTCGCGCCTGACGGCGCCGGGGCCGTCGTCCGGTGCGACGGATGGCACGTCGCCGGCCCCTGTCCGGTGATCGTGGCCACCGGTACGCTCCGGACGTCCGGGTGGAGCCGGACGGGCGAAGCACAACCGAGGGGGAGCCACCATGGCGAGCATCCGGGTCAGTCCGGGCGTGGAGACGCTGACGATCACCGACGCCACGCCGGGGGCGCACCTGCGCGTCACGGACGCGGACGGCAAGGACGTGGTGACGCTCGTCGCCGACGAGGCGGGCAACGCCCACCTGGCCTTCGTGCCCAGCGAGCCGCGTGTCCTGGCGACCGCCGACGACCTCGTGGACGCGATCGCCGACGGCGTGACGCTCGCACCGGGCGAGTACTCGGTGGTGGACGAGTCCGTCACCCCACCGGTGGCGCAGGGCCCGGTGCGCGTCCTCGCCGTGGACGACCTGCCCGATCCGGCGCTCTACGAGCAGACCCTCGAGGAGGGCTTCGGGTACCTCGAGGTCCGCGACGGGGTGAAGCTGTCGATCATGGTCCGCTTCCCGAGCGAGGACCTGTACGGCCCCGGACCCTGGCCCACTGTGGTGGAGTACTCGGGCTACGACCCGTCCAACCCCGACGCACCGCAGCCCGGCAGCCTCCTCGCGAACCTCCTCGGCTTCGCGGTGGTCGGCGTGAACATGCGCGGGACCGGCTGCTCGGGCGGCGTGTTCGACGTGTTCAGCCCGGCGCAGGCAGCGGACGGCTACGACGTGGTCGAGACCGTCGCCCGCCAGCCGTGGGTCCTCCACCACAAGGTCGGCATGGTCGGCCTGAGCTACCCGGGCATCAGCCAGCTCTACGTCGCCGCCACCCGTCCGCCGTGCCTCGCAGCGATCACCCCGCTGTCGGTCATCGACGACCTGTGGCGTCAGCAGTGGCCGGGCGGCATCTACAACTCGGGCTTCACCCGGGCGTGGCTGGCCATGCGCGACGCCGAGACCCAGGCGGGCGGCATGGCGTGGGACCAGGCCCGCATCGACGCAGGGGACGCCCAGGCCGCCGAGAACCAGCGCATCCGCAGCCAGAACTTCGACTTCGAGCGGTTCGGCCGGGCGATCGAGATGTTCCGCCCGACGCTCGAGGCGCGCCGCGTCGGCTCCTACGTCGACCGGATCGAGGTGCCGGTGTACCTGACGGGCGCCTGGCAGGACGAGCAGACGGGGAGTCGGTTCGCGCTCATGCTCGGCAACTTCGTGCGCAGCCCGCACACGAAGTTCACCCTCTTCAACGGGCACCATCCCGACGGGTACAGCCCGATGGTCATCCTCCGGTGGTTCGAGTTCCTGTCGTTCCACGTGGCGCGTCGGGTGCCCCGGGTCCACGAGATGATCCGGATGTTCGCCCCGATGCAGTTTGCGGAGGTGTTCGGGTACGAGGCGCAGCTCGAGGCCGACCGCTTCGACCACGTCGCCGACGACTTCGAGGCAGCGCTCGCCGAGTACCTGGCGGAGCCGCCGGTTCGGCTGCTGTTCGAGTCGGGGGGGGGGGGGGGGGGGGGGCGCGGGCGGGGGG
>JAEZFI010000115.1 GCA_023437745.1 Actinomycetes bacterium | reverse complement strand
GGGGCGGGGGGGGGGGCCCTGGGGGGGCCGGGGCCCACGGCCCACCGCTACGAGGTCCTGACCACCTCGTTCCCGCCACCGGGTGTCGAGCCCCGTCGCTGGTGGTTCGCCCCCGACGGTGCGCTCGTGGACGAGGCACCGGCATCGGAGGGCGCGGACCGCTACCTCGACGACCCGGACTGCGAGGACACGGCGTACTCGGGAGCGCTGCTGAGCGACCTCCAGGCGTTCACGAAGCCCACCGTGCCGATCACCTGGACCCGCTTCGCCGACGAGCACACGGCGGCCTACGAGACGGCGCCGCTGGCCGAGCCGCTCGTGATCGCCGGCCAGGGCCACGTCGACCTGTGGTTGGCGCCCGGCACCGACGACACGGCCGTGCAGGTCGCGCTGACCGAGATCCGTCCCGACGGGATGGAGCAGCGCCTCCAGACCGGGTACCACCGTCCCGCCCACCGGGTGGAGGACGCCGCGCGGAGCGGCGAGCTGCACGTCGACTACACGTTCACGCCGGAAGACCGGGAGCCGCTGGTCCCGGGAGCGTGGATCCGCTTCCGGGTGCCGATCTACCCGCTCACGCACGTCGTGCGGAAGGGTGCCCGCCTACGCGTCACGATCTCCACGCCGGGCCGCGATCATCCGTTCTGGAACTTCGAGAGCCCGGTGGTCGAAGGCGCCGGACACCTCGTCGGCCGCGGTGGCGAGCACGCCTCCGCCCTCGTGCTGCCGATCTGGTCCGACGGCGTCGCCCACCCCGAGGACTTCCCGCCGCACGGCGCCCTCCGCGGGCAGCCGGCTCGGCCGGTGCAGCCCATCCGGAACGTCGACGTCGCGCGCTGAGCGGGCCACGCGCCCGTCCAGCACGAACGGGATGCTGTGGGCCGACGCGGCGTGGCGCCGGTCCATCAGCTGGATGCGCACCCCGGGCTCGGTGCTGCTCCCGCTGTTGCCGCAGCGGCCGATCAGGTCCCCGATCGCGACGCGGGTCCCGATCGGGACGGTGACGGAACCTCGCTGGAGGTGGCCCACCAGGAGGAACTCGCCGTCCGCGGTCCCGATGACGACGTAGTTGCCGTAGTGCAGGGTGTCGCCGAGGCGGCTGCGGAACCAGTGCTCGACGGCGGCGATCCGCCCACCGCGGCTGCGGTGGTCCCGGGCGCTGTGGTGCGCGGCGACCACCTCGCCGCTCACCGGTGAGTGCACGGGCTGTCCGAACCCCGGGAACTGCTCGGCGGGTCGTGTCGTCGACGGTCCGTCGCCGCGGCGGTGCGCGAGGCACAGGACCTGCGTCCGATCGCCGTCGCCCCGCGGCACCCAGGGCCCGTCGACGGGGCGGGGGAGGCTGCGGACCGCGCGGCCGTGGACCGGGGGGAGGGGGTCCACGAGCTCGCCGACCACGACACCCAGTGCGCCGACGACCACGGCCGTGATCGACAGCCATCCGGGCACGTCGCGTCCCAGCGAGGTGAGCAGGCTCACCGCGAGGAGCCACAGCCCTCCGGTCACCGCGGCGTGGCGGGCGGGGCCCTGCCACTCCGCCGACGTCGGGGGCACGGCCCCTCGTCTCGCGTCGATCTCGGTCCGTTCGCCCTCGGTCACGCACCGGTGATCGACCGGTTGGTGCTCGCAGCTGAGAAAGCCCCGGAGGTGACATCTGGCCCGCCCCCACCGGCCCCCCGGTTGCCGCCCGGTGGGAGCCGTCTGCGAAGATCGAGACCACGCATGGGTACCTCGATCCGCCTCCGACCGTGGCAGCGGACCGCGCTCGACACGTTTCGGGCGCTGGAACGGCCTGATTTCCTGGCGGTCGCCACCCCGGGGGCCGGCAAGACGACCTTCGCCCTGACGGCGGTCGCCCAGTCGCTCGCGGAACGTGAATGCCGTTCAGTGGTGGTCGTGGCGCCCACGCAGCACCTCAAGCACCAGTGGGCCGCCGCCGCGTCCCGGCTCGGCCTCCACCTGGATCCGGTCTGGGCCGCACGGGACGGGGTGCTGCCGTCCGACATGCACGGGATCGTCACCACCTACCAGCAGGTCTCGACCAGCTCGGCGGCCCTCCGGCAGCTCTCGGGCGGTGCCTTCGTGGTGCTCGACGAGATCCACCACGCGGGCGATGACCGGACCTGGGGGGAGGCGGTGACCCACGCCTTCGAGGGGGCGCGCCGTCGGCTCGCCCTGTCGGGGACGCCCTTCCGGTCGGACACCTCGGCGATCCCGTTCGTCGAGTACCACTTCGACGAGGCCCGGGCGGACTTCGAGTACGGCTACGGGGACGCGCTGGTTGACGGCGGCGTCGTCCGGCCCGTGTACTTCCCCCGAACGGGCGGCCAGATGGAGTGGGTCGCGCCGGACGGCTCCGAGGTGGCCGCCAGCTTCGAGGACGACCTGACGACGCAGCTCGCCAACCAGCGCCTCCGGACCGCGCTGTCGCTCGACGGCGAGTGGCTGCCGACGGTCCTCACCGAGGCGCATCGTCGCCTCCTCGAGATCCGCCGGACCCACCCGGCCGCTGCCGGCCTGGTGATCGCCACCGACCAGGAGCACGCCCAGGGCATCGCCCGGCTCATCGAGACCCGGTTCCGTGCGCCGGTGACGATCGCGGTGTCGGACGACCCGATGGCGTCGTCGCGCATCGCCCGGTTCGCCGCCGGCACGGATCCCTGGATCGTCGCGGTCCGCATGGTGTCCGAGGGGGTGGACATCCCACGCCTCCGGCTCGGGGTCTACGCGACGACGACCACCACGGAGCTGTTCTTCCGCCAGGCGGTCGGCCGCCTCGTGAGGTGGACGCCCGGCGTCCGGTCCCAGAAGGCGTACCTCTACATCCCCGACGACCCGCGCCTCCGCACCTGGTCGGCCGGGATCGCCGAGGCCCGGCGGCACTCGCGGGCGAAGCGCGACGAGGACGACGACCGGCTCGTCGACCCCGCAGCGCTCGACGACCTGCAGGGGCCGGCCGACGAGCCCGAGCAGCTCTCGCTCTTCGCCGTGATCTCGGCCGTCGCCGAGCACGCGGAGGCGCACCCCGAGTTCGACGACGGCGACGAGGACTGGGGCGCACCCGCAGCGGCCATGGACGAGGGCTACGAGCTGACCCTCGTCGTCCCGCCGCCCCCCGGCGGCCCCGCCGCCGGCGGCGACGGTGCCGGTGGCCCCACGCGCCGGGAGCTGAAGAGTCGGCTGCGCGACGCCAACGCGGAGGCGGCGCGCGAGCTGGTGCGCCACAGCGGCATGGACCATCGGGCGGTCAACGCCGAGCTCAACCGCTTGGCGGGCATCCGGAAGGTCAGCGAGGCCACGATCCCCGAGTTGGAGCGCCGGTTGGACCAGGCCAACCGCTGGCTCCGCCGCCGCTGAGGAGCCCTCTCCTCCGGGGGCCCGCCGAACCTGCTGGTCGGGCGCGTTTCGGATCCGGTCGCCCGGGGTACTGCGGATCACACCGTGTGCCGGGGTCAGGGGGTTGTCGTGGCCGAGGTCCGGTTGGAGGACGTCTCCAAGGTCTACCCGGACGGGACACGCGCGGTGTCGTCCCTCGACCTGTCGATCGGCGACGGCGAGTTGATGGTCCTGGTGGGGCCGTCCGGCTGCGGGAAGACGACGGCGCTGCGGATGGTGGCGGGGCTCGAGGAGATCTCGGAGGGGCGTGTGCTCATCGGGAACCGGGACGTGAGCGGCATGCCGTCCCGGGACCGCGACGTGGCGATGGTGTTCCAGAACTACGCGCTCTACCCGCACCTCACCGTCGCCGAGAACATCGGCTTCGGGCTGAAGCTGCGGAAGGTGCCGAAGGACGAGGCGCGGCGGCGGGTGCGGGAGGCCGCTGAGGTCCTGGGACTCGGCGACCTGCTCGACCGGAAGCCCCGCAACCTTTCGGGCGGTCAACGCCAGCGCGTCGCGATGGGTCGAGCCATCGTCCGCGAGCCACAGGCGTTCCTGATGGACGAGCCGCTGTCGAACCTCGACGCGAAGCTCAGGGTGCACATGCGTGCCGAGATCGCCCGGCTGCAGGGCCGCCTGGGGGTCACGTCGATCTACGTGACCCACGATCAGACCGAGGCGATGACGCTCGGGCACCGGGTCGCCGTCATGAGGCGAGGGGTCCTCCAACAGGTCGACCACCCGCAGGTCCTCTACGACCGGCCCGTCAACCTGTTCGTGGCCGGGTTCATCGGGTCGCCGGCGATGAACCTCCTGACCGGGACGCTCCATCGGGAGGACGACGGGTGGACCGTGCGGCTCGGCAGCCGCTCCCTCGCGCTCGACCCGGCGCTCCTCGCCGCGCGGCCGGCGCTGGCGGACCTCGACGGCCGCGAGATCGTCGTCGGACTCCGTCCCGAGGACCTCCACGACGCCGACCTCGACGGCAACCGTGACCGCGCCGCCACGCTCGAGGTGGAGGCCGACCTGGTCGAGGCGATGGGCTCCGACGTGCTCGTGCACTTCAGCCTGGACGTCCCCTTGCTCCAGACCGACGACACGGCCGAGCTGGCCGCCGACGCGGGCACGGCGGCGGACCCGAGCGGCGTGGTGCCGTCGACGGATCGCTCCCCGATGGTCGCTCGGCTCAACCCGCGCACGTCGGCCCGCCAGGGCTCGACCGTGCGCCTGGCCGTGGACACCGCACGCCTGCACGCCTTCGACCCCGCGTCCGGAACCGCCCTCTGGGATCGGAACGCATGACGAGGAGGAATGCCACATGAGACGACGATGGATGAAGGTGCTCGCACCGCTTGCCGTGTTCGCGGCGGTGGCGGCGGGCTGCAGCGACGACGACGGCGGGGACGCCAACGGCGCGACCGGGACGACGTCGTCGAACGGCGACGGGGGCGGTGGCGACCTCGCCGGTCAGACGATCGAGGTCGCGGCGGTCTGGAGCGGCGCGGAGCAGGACAGCTTCGAGGAGGTGATGAGCAAGTTCGAGAAGGACACCGGAGCCACGGTCACCTTCACGTCGACGGGCGACGACATCGCCACGGTCCTGGGCACCCGACTCGAGGGCAACGACCCGCCCGACGTGGCGATCCTGCCGCAGCCCGGCCTCATGTCCGACCTCGTGGCACGCGGCGCTCTGCAGCCGATCGAGGACGTGGCGGGCGACGCGGTCGACGAGCACTACTCGAAGGACTGGCGGACGCTCGGCACGGTGGACGACACCTTGTACGGGGTGTGGTTCAAGGCGGCCAACAAGTCGACGTTCTGGTACCGCCCCGGCGTGTTCGACGACGCCGGCGTGGAGCCCCCGAAGGACTGGGACGCCCTGCTGAGCGCGGCGTCGACGATCCGTGACTCGGGTGTCACGCCGCTCGCCGTGGCCGGCGGTGACGGCTGGACGTTGACCGACTGGTTCGAGAACGTCTACCTGCGCATGGCCGGCCCGGAGAAGTACGACCAGCTCGTGAAGCACGAGATCCCGTGGACGGACCCGTCCGTCGTCGGGGCGTTGCAGAAGCTCGGAGACCTCTGGTCGCAGACCGACCTCCTGGCGCCGGGCTACGCGAACATGACCTTCCCCGAGTCCGTGACCACGGTCTTCGGGGGTGACGCCGCCATGGTGTTCGAGGGCGACTTCGTCGCCGGGACGATCACCGACGAGACGGACGCCAAGCTCGGCGAGGACGCCGACTTCTTCCCCTTCCCGGCGGTCGACGACTCGGCGCCGATGGTGGTGGGCGGTGGCGACGTCGCAGTGCTCATGACGCAGAGCGACGCAGCCAAGCAGTTCATCGCCTACCTCGCATCGCCGGAGGCGGCCGAGATCTGGGCGGCCCGCGGAGGCTTCACCTCTCCCAACAAGGACGTGAACCTCGACGTCTACCCCGACGACATCGGCAGGCGGTCGGCGGAGGAGATGGTCAACGCCGAGACCTTCCGGTTCGACCTCTCGGACCTCGTCCCCTCCGCGTTCGGTGGCACTCCGGCTCAGGGCATGTGGAAGGCGTTGCAGGACTTCCTGGCGAACCCGACCGACGCCAACGCCGCCGCCACCGCGTTGGAGACGTCGGCCGCCGCGGCGTACCAGTAGCGGTGCGCAGGTGAGCGCTCCCACCGTGGCGCCCCGGTCCCGCACGCGGGCACCCACGTAGTCGCCGGGCCCCCGGAAGATCCCGGTGACCGTGGTCAGGGCGGCGTTCGCCAGGCCCCGCTCCGGGGCCTCCTCGTACACCAGCCGGAAGATCACGCCGGCC
>JAEZFI010000306.1 GCA_023437745.1 Actinomycetes bacterium | reverse complement strand
CCACCACGCCGGCGGCACCGACGACGCCGACGCGACGTCCGATGGCGGCCGCCCCGCGCCAGCTCGTGCCCGTGGACGGGAACGGCTCGGCGGGCGCGGGCTTCGGCCTCGCCGCCGAGATGACGATCGGTCGGGCGCCGACGTGCACCATCGAGGTCGACGACACCTACGCCAGCGCCGTGCACACGCGGGTGTTCCGGCGCGAGGACGGCTGGTACGTCGAGGACCTGGGCTCGACCAACGGCACGTACCTCAACCGGCGCAAGGTCTCGGGCCCCACGCTCCTGGCGGTGGGAGACACCCTCTCGGTGGGCAACTCCACCTGGGAGGTGCGCTGATGCGGCTCGCCGCGGGCGCTGCCACCGACACCGGACGGGTGCGCACAGCGAACGAGGACAGCGTGCTCGTGACCGAGGGCGTGTTCGCCGTGGCGGACGGCATGGGCGGCCACCGGGGTGGCGAGGTCGCCTCGTCGGCGGCCCTCGAGGCGTTCGGCGAGGCGGTCGGGCCCGGCGGCACACCGCAGTCCCTGCTCGACGGGGTCGACGCCGCGAACCGCGCCGTGTTCGAGCGGTCCGCGGCCGACGCCGAGCTGGCCGGGATGGGCACCACGCTCGTCGCCATCGCCGGCGTAGCGACGGAGGCGGGCGAGCGCGTCGCCATCGTCAACGTCGGCGATTCGCGGGTGTACCTGCTGTCGGGCGACGAGTTCGTGCAGCTCTCCGAGGACCACAGCCTCGTCGAGACCATGGTGCGCACCGGCCAGCTGAGCGCCGAGGAGGCGTCGGTGCACCCGCGCCGCAACGTCCTCACCCGGGCGCTGGGCATCGAACCGTCGGTCGACGTCGACGGGTGGCTCGTGGCGCCGCACCTCGGTGACCGCTTCCTGCTCTGCAGCGACGGGCTGTTCAACGAGCTGGACGACGAGGAGATCATCTCCGTCCTCCGCCGCCTGACCAACCCGGCCGAGGCGGCGTGGGAGCTCGTGCGCCTGTCGAACGAATCCGGTGGGCGCGACAACATCTCGGCCGTGGTCGTGGACGTCGAGGGTGACGCTCCCACCGCGGACTCCGACGGCGTGGACGGCGCCGCCGTCGTCGAGGAGCGGGTCGTGCGCCTCACCGAGCCCGCCGAGGAGCTGGTGATCCGCGGCGAGTCCGACGTCTACATCGCCGCGCCGATGGCGAGCGTGCCGGCGCCCGACCCGGACCGCCCCGCCACGCCGCCGCCCTCGACGGCATCGTCGCCCGGCGCAGGTTCGACGACGACCGCGCCCCCGACGGCGGCGGAGCCGACCGGCATGGCCGGCCCCGCCGAGCACCACCGGCGCTTCACCTGGCGGGTGTGGGCCCTGCTCGCCGCGATCGTCGCCGTGCTGGTGGTGGCCGCCGTGGCGGTCGCCTCGACGGCCCGGTCGGGCTACTTCCTGGCCGAGGAGTCGGGTCAGATCGTCCTCTACCAAGGGCAGCGCGGTGGCCTCTGGTTCATCGACCCGACCCGGGTCGGGGCCACCGGCATCGAGGTCGCGGACCTCCGCGAATCCGACTCCGACCTCATCGCCACGACCAAGTTCAGGACCCGCGCCGACGTCGACGAGTACGTCGGGCAACTCCGGATGTACGCCGAGCAGGGGCAGGAGACCACGACCACCACGGTCGCCCCGACGACGACGCAGCCCGTGGACCCTGCCGCCACGACCACCGTCGTCGCCGGTCCGTGACCTCACCCGTCGCCCGCCGGCGACGCCGTGCGGAGCTCGGCATGGTGATCTTCGCGCTGGCCGTCGTGGCGGCGGCCTACGCGCTCGCCAGCCTCGGCCGGTCCAAGGCGCTCCCCGCCGACATCCTGCCGTTCCTCGTCGGCGTCCTCGTCCTCTTCGTCGTCGCCCACGTCGTGGTGCGGAAGGTGGCCGCCCACGCCGACCCGGTGATCCTGCCGCTCGCCATCCTGCTGAACGGCATCGGCTACGTGATGATCGCCCGGCTCGACACGGACCTCGCCGCGCAGCAGGCCGGGTGGACCCTGGCAGGTGTCGCCGCCTTCGTGGTCACCCTGCTGGTGCTGCGACGCGTCCGGTTCCTGGAGCGCAACCGCTACACGATCGGGTTGGTCGGCGTCGTCCTCGTGATCCTCCCGCTGGTGCCCGGCGTCGGGCGGTCGATCAACGGGGCGAAGATCTGGGTGCGCATCCCGCCGTTCAGCTTCCAACCCGGTGAGTTCGCCAAGCTCGCGCTCGCGGTCTTCTTCGCGGCCTACCTCGTGGAGCGCCGGGAGATGCTCTCGCTGGGGAGCCGCCGCCTGGGACCGCTCGCCCTCCCGGAGCCGAAGGCGTTGGCCCCGATCGCCGTCGCGTGGGGCTTCTCGCTGGTCGTGATGATGTTCGAGAAGGACCTGGGCAGCGCGCTCCTCTTCTTCGTGCTGTTCCTCGCGCTCGTCTGGCTCGCCACCGCCCGGGCCGCGTACCTGTGGGTGGGCGGCACGATGTTCGCCGCCGGGGCGTTCTTCAGCTGGACCACGTTCTCGCACGTGCAGCAGCGCGTGTCGATGTGGCTCGACCCGTGGCAGGACCCGCTCGACGACGGCTACCAGATCGTGCAGGCGTCCTACGCCCTGGCGTGGGGAGGGGCGGGGGGCACCGGCCTCGGGCGCGGCATCCCCGGCCGGATCCCCTACGACGAGACCGACTTCATCTTCGCCGTGATCGGCGAGGAGCTCGGGCTGTTCGGGACGACGGCGGTGCTGATCGCCTTCCTGCTGATCTGCGGCTCGGGGTTCCGCGTCGCCATGCGATCCGAGGACCCGTTCTCCAAGCTCCTCGCGGCCGGTCTCACCACGATGCTCGCCGTCCAGGCGTTCGTGATCATGGCCGGCGTCGTCCGCCTGCTGCCGCTCACCGGCGTCACCCTGCCGTTCGTCTCGTACGGCGGCTCCTCGCTGCTGTCGAACTGGGTGCTGATCGCGCTCCTCGTGCGGTTGTCCGACCAGGCCGAGCAGCCCCGCGCCATGGCCGACGAGCCGACCGTCATGACCCGGGTCGGATGAGGGTGCCTCGGTGAACGCCCGGATCCGCAAGATGACGCTCGTCGTCCTCGCCCTCTACGCAGCGCTGTTCGTGAAGCTCAACCAGATCCAGCTGGTCGACGCTGAGCACCTCACCAACCGCGCCGACAACACCCGCACCGTCACCCGTGACTTCAACCGCCCGCGGGGCACGATCTCCACGGCCGACGGCACGGTGCTCGCCCGTTCGGTGGAGACGGGCGACGAGGACCTGCGCTTCCGACGGGACTACCCCACGGGCGACCTCTTCGCCCACGTGGTCGGCACCTTCTCGTTCCAGTTCGGCGCCGACGGCGTCGAGCGGCAGTACACCGACCAGCTGTCGGGCCGCACGTCCGAGCTGCAGTTCCCGGGCCTGTCGGCGCTGTGGGACGACACCCCCAACGTCGGCAACGTGTCGCTCACCTTGCGCGACGACGTGCAGCAGGCGGCGCGGGACGCGCTCGGCCAGCGTCGCGGGTCGGTCGTGGCGCTCGACCCACGGACGGGAGCCGTCCTCGCGATGTGGAGCTACCCCGCCTACAACGCCAACCTCCTCGTGGAGGGGACGGCCGAGGAGTCCCGCCGGCTCCGCGACTTCCTGGACGCCCTGCCCGAGAAGCCCCGCCTGGCCAAGGCGTACCGGGAGGTCTACTTCCCCGGCTCCACGTTCAAGGTGGTGACCGCCGCCGCGGGCCTCGAATCCGGCAAGGTCACCGAGGAGGCGCCGGTGTTCCCGGTCGAGAAGGGGTACACGCCGCCGCTGACCACCCGGCCGATCGGCAACTTCGGCGGCTCGACCTGTGGTGGCACGCTCTTCGAGGTCCTCCGCGTCTCCTGCAACGCGTCGTTCGCCCGCATCGGCGCGCAGCTCCTCGGGCCGCAACCGATGATCGACATGGCCCAGAACATGGGCTTCAACTCGAAGCCGCCGATCGACCTGCCGGGCGCGGCGACCTCCGTGTACCCGACCGACTACGGCGAGCGGCGGCGGCCCGGCGACAACCCGGGCGATGCCGACGTCTACGACAACACCCCCAAGCTGGCCCAGACGGCGATCGGCCAGAACGACGTGTCCGCCACGCCGCTCCAGATGGCGCTCGTCGCCGCCTCGGTGGCGAACGGCGGCCCGGTCATGGCGCCCCACGTGCTCGACCGGGTCACCGACGCGAGGGGGCGGGTCGTCGAGCGCTACGAGACGAACGTCTGGACGCCCGGGATGGGTCCCCAGACCGCCGCCACCCTGCGCCGGGCGATGGTGGGGGTCGTCGAGGGCGGCACCGCCAGCCGCATGGCCATCCCGGGCTTCGAGGTCGGGGGGAAGACGGGCACGGCCCAACTCGGGTCCAGCCCGCCCAAGAGCCATGCCTGGGTGATCGGCTTCGCCGGTCCGCCCGGCGGCACGCCCGAGGTGGCGGTCGCCGTCCTGGTCGAGGCGCAGGACGGTGCGAGCGAGCAGACCGGCGGCCAGGTGTCGGCGCCCATCGCCCGCACCGTCATGCAGGCGGCCCTGAACGCCGGGTAGCGCAGTCGACGAAGCGAGCCTGCGAGCGGGACGGAGCGGAGCCGGCCCGGCGCATGGGACGCCGGGTAGCGCAGTCGACGAAGCGAGCCTGCGAGCGGGACGGAGCGGAGCTGGCCCGGCGCATGGGACGCCGGGTAGCGCAGTCGACGAAGCGAGCCTGCGAGCGGGACGGAGCGGAGCTGGCCCGGCGCATGGGAGAGGGCATGCCGCTTGGGGGAGGGGACCCCTCACTAGTGTGAGGTCCCGATGTCGTCGACCCCTACGTCGCCGTCGTCCGGTCCCGCCGTGCTGGGGGGTCGGTACGAGATCCACCGGAAGCTGGCCCGAGGGGGCATGGCGGAGGTCTACCTGGCGCGCGACCGCTCGCTCGACCGGCCGGTCGCGGCGAAGGTCCTGTTCCCCGAGTTCGCCACCGATCCGGCCTTCGTGGAGCGGTTCCGCCGTGAAGCCCAGGCCGCCGCGAACCTGGCGCACCCCAACATCTGCGGCGTCTACGACTGGGGTAGCGAGGACGGCACCTACTTCATCGTGATGGAGTTCGTGGAGGGTCGGTCCCTGGCGGAGGTCATGCGGGAGTCGGGCCCGATCCACCCCCGCCGCGCCGCCGAGATCGCCTTCGAGGTCGCCGGCGCGCTCGGCTTCGCCCACAGCAAGGGCGTCGTCCACCGGGACGTGAAGCCGGGCAACGTGCTGATCTCCGGCAACGGCTCGCCCAAGGTCGTCGACTTCGGCATCGCCCGGGCGCTGTCGTCACCCTCCGAGGAGCTCACCCAGGCGGGCTCGGTGATGGGGACCGCCACGTACTTCAGCCCCGAGCAGGCCCAGGGCTTCCAGGTGGATGCTCGCAGCGACCTCTACTCCCTCGGCGTCGTGCTGTTCGAGATGGTGACGGGCCGCCCCCCGTTCACGGGCGACTCGCCCGTGGCGATCGCCTACAAGCACGTCCAGGAACCGCCGCCCCGTCCGTCGTCCCTGATCTCGGGGCTCCCCGCCGGGCTCGAGGCGATCATCGGGAAGCTGCTGGCCAAGCATCCGGACAACCGCTACCGCTCGGCCGAGGACCTGCGCGCCGACCTCCGCCGTTTCCTCGACGACGCCACGCCGCTGGCGCTCGAGGAGCAGCAGGGCGCCCGGAACCGGACCGTCGCGATGGCACCTGTCCCAGTCGGCGCCGACCCGGCGGCCACCCAGGTGGCCGTGCCGGTGACCGCCGCACCGGCGGCTGTCGTGGTCGACGACGGCTACGACGAGTACGAGGAGGAGTACGACGACGAGGAGGACGAGCCCCCGCGGCGCACCGGCCTGTTCGTCGGGCTGCTGCTCCTGCTGCTCCTCATCGCCGGCGGCCTCGTCTGGTGGCTCGTGTCGTCGGTCGGCGACGGCAACGAGGTGGGTGACCTGATCCAGGTCCCCGACGTGGTCACGCTCGACCGCGCCACCGCGGAGCAGACGTTGAAGACGGCCGGGTTCGTGGTGTCCTTCGTGGAGCGCCCCGACGCCGTGGTGGCCAAGGACTTCGTGATCGAGCAGAACCCGCGGGCCGGCGAGCGCAAGCCCAAGGGCGACAGCGTCGTGCTCACGGTCTCGTCGGGCCCCGAGGAGGTCCAGATCCCCGCCACGCTGGTCGGCCTGTCGCAGGAGGAGGCCACGAAGATCCTCAGCGACCTCGGTCTCGTCGTCACGCCGGTGCCGGTCGAGAGCGAGGAGATGCCGGCAGGTCGTGTCGTGGGCACGAAGCCCGGGGTCGGGACGACCGTGAAGGCCAACGACACCGTCGAGCTGCAGGTGTCGAGCGGCCCGCCCGCGGTGGCGATCCCCGACGTCAAGGGGATGTCCGAGGGCCAGGCCCGCACTGCGATCGAGAAGGCCGGTTTCACGGTCAGCCAGACCGTCGACACGCCGTCGGCGGAGGTCCGCGAGGGTCGGGTCGTGGGCACCGACCCGACGGGCACCGCACCGAAGAACTCGGCGATCTCGATCCTGATCTCGACCGGCCCGGAGCCCGTGTCCGTCCCGCAGGTGGAGGGCCAGACCGAAGCCGATGCCAAGGCGGCCATCCAGGCGGCGGGTCTGCAGGTCAAGATCTCGACGAAGAAGGTCGACCCCTCCGACGGGACCGTGGGGCGGGTGCTCACGCAGACCCCCGACGCCGGGACCGAGGTGAAGGCGAGCTCCACGGTGACGATCACCGTCGGCGTGTCGAACGGCGCGACGACGACCTCCGCCGCTCCGACCACGACCGCGGTGACCACCACCACGGTGCCGTGAGCGTCGCGGGCCCGTCCCCGCGATCGATCCGCACCGGGATGGTGCCCGTGACCATCGCGCTCTTCGTCGCGTTGTTCGCCGTCGTCCTCCTGGGCTTCTCGCCCACGCTGAACCCGCTCGACGTGCTCACCGGCTCCGGCTTCCGCGCCGAGGTCCCCGACCTCGTGGGCATGACCCAGACCCGGGCGTACCTCTCCCTCGACGACCACGGGTTCGAGGGCTCCACCGAGTTCGCTGCGTCGCTCACCGTGCAGGCGGGGTTGGTCATCTCCCAACGACCGGCCGCCGGCGACACGGTCGCGCGGGGCGAGTCGGTCACGATGGTCGTCAGCCGGGGCAAGTCGCAGGTCGAGACGCCCGCGGTCGAGGGGCTGTCCGAGAAGGATGCGCTGGAGGCGATCGACGACCTGGGCCTGACCGCTCGGTCCGAGACCCGCAACGACGAGGTCGTGCCGAAGGGGATGGTGATCCGGCAGTCGCCCATCGCGGGCGAGGTGGTCATCGGCGGGTCCGAGGTGAGCCTGGTGGTGTCCCTCGGCCCCTCGACCCGGACGGTCCCCGACGTCACGAAGATGCCGCTGGAGGGCGCGCTGTACACGCTCGGCCGGGCCGGCTTCACCCTGGGCAACGTGACGTCGCTCGACGACCCGAAGCTGCCCGCCAACGCGGTGATCAGCACCAGCCCGGTCGAGGGCGAGATCCGGGACCGCGACACGCCCGTGGACGTCGTGGTGTCGAACGGTCCCACGCCGGTCTCGCTGCCGAACTACGTCGGGAAGACCTACGACGAGGCGGTCACGTCGGCCAGCGGGCTGGGGCTCATCCCCGCGGAGCGGTCGATCCCCACCGCGCCGGGCGATCCCGCGGCGAACGTGGTCGCCGGGCAGACGCCGGCGGCCGGCACCCCCATCCGGCCCGGTCAGGTCGTGACGTTCGACGTGAAGCGGGCAGGGTGATGTTCGGCCGGGGCCGCGGGGGAGAGGTGGCGACGGCCGACCTGGCGCTGACGCCGGCGCGCTGGCGCATGCCGCTCGTCATGGTCCTCCTCGCCGGGTTGTTCGTGCTGGCCGTCGTCTCGGTGACGGAGTCGTTCGACGAGGTGTCGGCGGGTACGGACCTCCCCCGCCTGGAGTTGCCCCCCATCGCCGGGCTCGAGCTGGCGGCGGCCGAGGCGCGCCTCACCGACCTCGGGTTCTCGGTCAACGTGGAGATGCAGCCGTCCGAGGGCACCCCGCGGGGGATCGCGGTGGGTCAGCGTCCCGAGACCGGGGCGAAGGTCGAGCAGGGCGACATCGTCACGATCCTCGTGAGCGACGGCGAGTCGGGCCAGCCCCTTCCGGACCTGACCGGCCGGCAGGCCGCCGACGCCCAGTCCACCCTCGTCTCGGGGGGCTACGCCGTGGCCTTCGTGCCGGTCCCCAGCGAGACGATCCCGCCGGGCGAGATCATCTCCATGTCACCGGCGCCGGGGAAGCGCATCGTGAACGGCGGTGCCGTGACGCTGTCGATCTCGTCCGGTCCGGCGCCGCGGGTCGTCCCGACGCTGGCGGGCCGCCCGATCACCGAGGTGATGATCGACCTCGGGCGGGGCGGCCTCGGCATCGGCACGATCACGAAGACGACCAAGTCCGACCTCCCCGAGGGCACGGTGATCGAGAGCGATCCGGCGGCCGGCGCGGAGGTGCCGCGTGACTACCCGGTGAAGCTGACCGTGGTCGGTCCGCCCGTGACGGTGAAGGTGCCGTACCTCGTGGGGGCCCGTCAGGCGTCGGCGGAGAACGCGCTGGACGCCGCCGGCCTGAAGGCGCAGGTCATCACCAGGGCGGTCGGTGCGGGGGACCCCAACGACGGTAAGGTCACGGCGCAGAGCGTGCCGGGCGGCGCGCCCCTGTCGCCGGGGGCCTCGGTGCAGATCACCGTGTCGACCTCGGGCGCCCCGCCGCCCCCGACCGCCCCGATGATCCCCACGACCATCGCGCCGCCGGGCGGCTGACGCGCCCATCCCGCCGTTTCGGGTCGGCTTGACCGCGCCCGGCGCGGCTCGATCGACCCGGAACGCTGGGGCTCAGCAGCGGGCGAGGAAGTTCTTCACCATGTCGTGGCCGCCGCTCGTCAGGATCGACTCGGGGTGGAACTGCACGCCCTCGACGTCGAGCGTCCGGTGGCGGAGCCCCATGATGAGGCCGTCGTCGGTCTCGGCGGTGATCTCGAGGACCTCGGGCAGCGTCTCGCGCTCCACGATGAGCGAGTGGTAGCGGGTCGCCTCGAGCGGGGAGGGGAGACCGGCGAAGACGCCCTCGCCCCGGTGGCGGATGAGGCTGGTCTTGCCGTGCACGACCTGCGGCGCCCGGATGACCCGCCCGCCGAACACCTCGCCCATGCACTGCATGCCGAGGCACACCCCGAACACCGGGACCTGCGAGGACCACTCGGCGATCAGGGTGTTGGACAGCCCGGCGTCGGCGGGGGTGCCGGGACCCGGGCTGATGAGGATGCCGTCGGGTGCGATCCGGGCCACCTCGTCGAGGTCGACGGCGTCGTGGCGGGCGACGACCGGCTCCGCTCCGAGCTCCCCGAGGTACTGGACGAGGTTGTAGACGAACGAGTCGTAGTTGTCGATCACGAGGACGCGGGGCACGGGCGGAAGGCTATCGCCGCCCGCCCCAGGGCCCCGCAGGGGTAACCGGCTGCCCGGCCGCATCCTCTAACGTGTCCGCCGTGGCCAAGCCGACGAAGCGCAGGATCGAAGCGGGCACGAGCGGCTCCGTCCGATCGGGCAACCCGAAGGTCGCGGCAGCTGCCGCCCGCCGTTCGCCCGACGCCGACGCTCCCTCCGGGTCCACTCGGGTCACCCCGAAGGTCGTCGACAAGAAGGACCTCCCGAGCCCGATGTGGGTGCCGGTCCTGATGTTCGCCTTCTTCGGCATCGGTGTGCTGGTGATCTTCCTCAACTACACCGGCGTGCTCCCGTCGGCGCCGACCACCTGGTACCTCGTCGGGGGCCTCGCCGCGATCCTCGGCGGCATCGTCACCGCGACCCAGTACCGCTGACCCTCGCCCAGCGGGTCGTGGCCGTCCGATGACGGTTCGGTGGCGAGCAGGTGACGGTGCGGTGACGGAATGATTGCACCGGTGTGATTCTCCCCAGTTCTGTCCCCAGGTGGTGCACAGACGGCCCTCACTCGACGGGTGTGAGGAGGACCATGTCCTCGAGGCAGTGGCGCGGGGGCTCCGGGTCCTCGCTCGCCGCGACCGTCATCCGGACCTCGGCGCCGCAGATCGAGCACGAGTAGGTCAGCTTCACCTTCCGCAGCTCGCCGGGATCCGGTGGGGCCTGCGGAGGCTGGGCGAGTCCCGCGATCACGGCCCAGCCGATGCGCATCACGACCGCGATGGCGCCGAACGCCACGGCCGCCTGCCAGAACGAGACGTCGAAGATCGCGGAGAGCCCGGTGGCGACCGCGAGGGCCACCACGGCTGCGATCGCTGTCGTCCGGCTCACCGGGTCAGTCTACGGCTGGGTCCCACGGGCAGCGGTTCGGCCCCGGACGCGGACGGACCCCCGGCCCGGGGGCCGAGGGTCCGTCGCGGTGCTGCTGTTCGTTTCGTCGCGTGGGGCGTGATGCGGGCGTCACGCCGTACGCGACAGAAGGGGAAGGAGCGGGGAGCTGAGGTCAGCCGAGGCGCTCGATGATGGTGGCGTTGGCCAGGCCGCCGCCCTCGCACATGGTCTGGAGGCCGTAGCGGCCCCCCGTGCGCTCCAGCTCGTTGAGCAGGGTCGCCATGAGCTTGGTGCCCGACCCGCCGAGCGGGTGGCCGAGGGCGATGGCGCCGCCGTTGACGTTCACCTTGCCGAGGTCGGCCTTCAGCTCCTTCTGCCAGGCGAGCACGACCGAGGCGAACGCCTCGTTGACCTCGAACAGGTCGATGTCGTCGACGCTCAAGCCGGACTTGGCGAGGGCCTTCTGGGTGGACGGGATCGGACCGGTCAGCATCGTGACGGGGTCGACACCGGCGAGGGCGAAGGTGTGGAACCGGGCGCGCGGGGTGAGGCCGAGCTCCTTGGCCTTCTCCTCGCTCATGATCAGGGCGGCGGAGGCGCCGTCGCAGATCTGGCTCGAGTTGCCGGCGGTCACCTTGCCGTCCGGGAGGAAGGCGGGCTTGAGGTTGGCCAGCGTCTCCGTGGTCGTGCCGGCGCGCAGGCCCTCGTCACGGTTGTGGATCGTGTCCAGCTCCTTGATGTCGCCGGACTCCTTGTCGCGGATGATCGACTTCACCGGGACGATCTCGTTGTCGAAGCGTCCCTCCTCGGCGGCCTGCACGCCACGACGCTGCGACTCGGCACCGAAGGCGTCGAGGTCGTCGCGGGTGAGCCCCCACTGGTTGGCGATGATCTCGGCCGAGATGCCCTGGCCGACGAGGCCCTTGTGGCCCTCGATGTGCTCGACGTTCGCGTAGCGAGCCATGGCGGTCGGGCCGAAGGGGAAGCCGAAGCCGGAGCCGATCGAGGCGCCCATCGGCACGAGGCTCATGACCTCGACGCCGGCGGCGATCGCGATGTCGTAGGCGCCGGCCATCACGCCCTGGGCGGCGAAGTGCGCGGACTGCTGCGACGAGCCGCACTGGCGGTCGATCGTGGTGGCCGGCACGGTCTCGGGGAACCCGGCGGCGAGGACGGCGTTGCGGCCGACGTTCAGCGCCTGACCACCGGCCTGCATCACGCAGCCCATGATCACGTCGTCGATCAGGGCGGGATCGAGCTGGTTGCGCTCGACGAGCGCGGTGAGCGTGGCGGCGGCGAGATCGGCGGGATGCCAGCCGGAGAGCGCGCCGTTGCGCTTGCCGCCGGCGGTGCGGACGATGTCGACGATGACTGCGTTGGGCATGACAGCTCCTTCGGTTCGACCGCGTGGCCGAGAGGTGGGGCGACCTGGCCCGTCCGAAAACTAGACCGGTCGGTCAAGAGTTTGGTCGGAGCGGGGCCGACCGGTCAATCCACGATGACGGACGTCACCCGCCCGGGTGGGCGCGCCGCGACGCTGTCAGGGGCCGGCGTCGACACCGGGCGAGGGCCCGTCGTCGTCGAGCAGCAGGGCGCCGGTCCCGGCGCCGCCGAGCAGCCCGATCGCCACGACCGCCACCAGCGCCCGTCGGCGGTTGCGACGTCGGTGCCGCTCGTCCTCGGCGGCGAGCGACGCCACGACCTCGCCGTGGAGCTCCCGACGGCGAGGCCGCACCACCGTGGGCAGGTCGTCGCCGGGGACGCGTCGCGGCGACGAGGGCGACACCGTCGGGTCCGGGTCGAGGAGGGGAGCGAGGTCCGGACGGCGACCGGCGTCGCTCAGGCCGCGCGCCGGCTCGGGCGCCAGGGGTGTCGGCGCCCGGCGGCCGTTCGAGGGCGTCGCCTCGTCCGGGTCGTAGTGACGGGCCGAGGCCGCCTCGGCGAGCGCCTCGGCCAGCTCACCCGCCGAGCGGTAGCGGTCGTCGGCGTGCTTCGCCATCGCCCGGGCGATGACGGCGTGGAGGTGCGGGTGCACGTCCGCTCGTGCCACGTCGGGCCGCGGCGACGTCGTGACCCGGCCGACGAGCGCGTCGACGCCGCCGGGGTCGCGTCGCGAGCCGAACGGTGGCCGCCCGGCCACCAGGTGGTAGATGGTCGAACCGAGCGAGTAGAGGTCCGCCCGCACGAGGTCCACGTCACTGTCCCCCGCCAGGCACTCGGGTGCGGCGTGCTCGGGCGAGCCGTGCTCGTGCGCCGTGTCACGGCCCCGGAGCGCGGCCAGGCCGAAGTCCGCGAGCGCGACCGTGCCCGTCGCGCCGACCAGGACGTTCGCCGGTGTGATGTCGCGGTGGTGCACGCCGCGGTCGTGTGCGACGGCGAGCGCGCGGGCGAGGCGCTCTCCGATGGCGGCCGCCTCCTGCGCGCCGCAGGGCCCGCGCTCGCGCACCCGGGTGGAGAGCGACATCTCCATCAGCTCCATCACGATGGCCGGGCGTCCGTCGTCGGTGTAGGTGGTGAGGTGGACCTCCACGACGCCGTCGACTCCGCTGAGCGCACCCAACGTCCGCCGCTCGCGATCGAACGCCGCGGCGAGGCGCGTGCGGTCGATGCCAGGGGCGACGTCGAGCACCTTCACCGCCACGGCGCGTCCCAGGTCGACCTGCGTCGCGCGGTACACGGTCGAGAACCCGCCACGTCCGATCGGCTCGAGGTCGTCGAAGCCGTCGATCCGGGGGAGGTCGTGGGAGCCGGGCAGGAGGTGCATCGTCACGGTGGGCGATCGCGCAGCGATCGTGCCGAAGGGTACCGAACCGACCGGCGCCGGGGTGCCGCCCGCGGGCCGCCGCGTCGCGGGTAGATTTGCGGCTCCGAAGTGTCAGGTAGGGGGACAACATGGGTCAGGTCACGAACGAGGAGCTGCACGCACGGGTCGACGGCAGGACCCTGTGCACCGGGTTCCTCGAGACGGTCGCTGCACATGGACCCGAGGTCGCACTTCGTTCCATGCACGAGGACGGATCGTGGGACGAGTGGACCTTCGATCGCTACGCGGACGAGGTCGCACGTGTCGCCACCGGCCTCGCCGACCTGGGCGTCGGCAAGGGCGACCGGGTCGTCCTGATGATCCGCAACCGCCCGGAGTTCCACGTCGCCGACCTCGCCGTGCTGTACCTGGGCGGCACCCCCATCTCGATCTACAACTCGTCGTCGCCCGAGCAGGTGGCCTACCTGGCGGGCCACAGCGAGGCGAAGGTCGCGATCGTCGAGGACCAGGGGTTCCTCGACCGGTTCCTCAAGGTCCGCGACGAGCTCCCCCGCCTCGAGCGGACGGTCATCATCTCGGACCCCGAGGGGCTGGCCGGACCGGACGTGCACACCTGGGAGTCGCTGCTCGCCGCGTCCCCGCTCGACCTGGCGGCCGCCACGGGCAACACGGCGCCCGACGACCTGGCCACCGTGATCTACACGTCCGGGACGACGGGCAACCCGAAGGGGGTCATGCTCACGCACCGGAACGTGTGCTGGACGGTCGAGTCCCTGGCCGAGTGCTACGCCGACGGCGACCTGGCCGACGTCGCGGGGAAGAAGCTCGTGTCCTACCTGCCGATGGCCCACGTGGCCGAGCGGATGGTGAGCCACTACCAGGGCGTCCTGCGCGGGACGAACGTCGCCACCTGCCCGGAGCCCTCGAGGATCGCCGACTACGCGCGAGCGGTGCGGCCGAACATCATCTTCGGCGTCCCGCGCGTGTGGGAGAAGATCTACGCCGGGGTGAACGCCGCGCTCGCCGCCGACCCCGAGAAGCAGCAGCAGGTCGACGACGCGGTCGCCGCCGCCATCCCGATCACCGAGGCCATGGTCGACGGCTCGGTCACCGCCGAGCAGAAGGAGACCTACGACTTCCTCGACGCCGTGGCGTTCTCCACCATCCGTGGCCTGGTGGGCCTCGACGAGGTCGAGCTGGCGGTCACCGGCGCTGCGCCCATCCCCGCCGACCTGATCCGCTGGTTCCGGGCCATCGGCGTGCCCCTCTCCGAGGTGTACGGCATGAGCGAGAACTCGGGCCCGATGTGCTTCTCGGCCTACCACCCGAAGGTGGGCACGGTGGGGCCGGCCTGCCCGGGCGTCGAGGTGAAGATCGCCGAGGACGGCGAGGTGTGCTGCCGCGGCGGCAACGTGTTCGTCGGCTACCTGAACGACCCCGAGAAGACCGCCGAGGCCCTGGACGACGAGGGCTGGCTCCACTCCGGGGACATCGGCGAGCTCGACGAGGACGGGTACGTCTCGATCGTCGACCGCAAGAAGGAGCTGATCATCACCGCCGGGGGCAAGAACGTGAGCCCCGCCAACCTCGAGGCGGCGCTCAAGATGATCCCGCTCGTCGGTCAGGCGGCGGCCGTCGGCGACAACCGGCCGTTCATCGCCGCGCTGGTGGTGCTCGATCCGGAGGTCGCGCCGGTCTGGGCCGCCCAGCACGGCCTCGAGGGGAAGTCGCTCCCCGAGCTGGCGGAGGACCCGGTCGTGATCGCGGAGGTCGAGCGCGGGCTCGAAGAGGTCATGGCCCAGTTCAACAACGCCGAGCGGGTCAAGCGGGTCAAGGTCATCGGCGAGGAGTGGCTGCCCGACTCCGACATGCTGACGCCCACCTCGAAGCTGAAGCGCCGGGGCGTGGCGACCCGCTACTCGGCCGAGATCGACGCCTTCTACCACTGATCCGGATGGACCGTCGGCCGTCACCCGACGCCGTCGCCCACCCCGACCGACCGGAGCCGGCCATCACCATCGTCAACCAGGCCACCGACCTGGCGTCCCGCCTCGGCGCAGAGGTCGAGCGCACGGTGCGGGGCAAACCCGACGTCGTGCGCCTCGCGCTCTCGGCACTGCTGTCGGGCGGCCACCTCCTGCTCTCGGACCTGCCCGGCACCGGCAAGACCCTCCTCGCCAAGTCGATCGCCGCGTCCATCGGCGGACGGTTCGGGCGCGTCCAGTGCACGCCCGACCTGCTACCGACGGACGTGTCGGGCACGTCGATCTTCCAGCCGGTGGCAGGGCACTGGGAGTTCCGTGAGGGACCGGTGTTCTCGAACGTGCTCCTGGTCGACGAGGTCAACCGGGCGTCGCCGCGCACGCAGGCCGCGCTGCTCGAACCGATGGAGGAGCGCCAGGTCACCGTCGACGGCGTGACGCGGGCCCTCCCCGACCCCTTCTTCTGCATCGCCACGATGAACCCGCTCGGCCAGGCGGGCACCTTCCCGCTCCCCGAGAGCCAGCTGGACCGCTTCGCTCTGGTGCTCTCGATGGGGCTGCCCGGCCGAGACGCGGAGCGCGAGATCCTCACGGGTCGTGGCGGGACCTCGCTCCTGTCGACCATCGACGCCGTGACCTCGCCGGCCGAGCTGGCTGCAGCGATCGCGGCCATCCACCAGCTGCACTGCGACCCCGCGGTGATCGAGTACCTCCTGGAGCTGACGGAGGCGACGCGCCACCACCCCGAGCTGAGCCTCGGCGCGTCGCCCCGTGCCTCGGTGGGCCTGCTCGCCGTGTCGCGTGCGCACGCCGCCGTGTGCGGCCGGCACTACGTCACCCCGGACGACGTGCAGGCCACGATCGTGTCGGCGTACCTCCACCGGGTGTCGGTCGGCGGGCGGGTCGACATGGCGGTGGCGCACCGGGTCCTCTCGCAGATCGTCGCGGCGACACCGGTCCCGAGGGGCTGACCGCGGCGTGCGGTTCCGGCCCACCCCCTTCGGCCTGGTGCTGGCGGGTGGTGCCTGCGCCGCGCTGCTGGTGCTGTCGGCGAACGATCCGCAGGTCGCAGGGCTGGCCTGGGTCGCGCTCCTCATCGTGCTGGTGGTGGGGCTCGTGTGGCCGGGCGCGTCGGTCGTCGGACTCCGGTGTGACGCCCGGCTCGACGTGACCGACCTGGAGGTGGGGGAGTCGTGCGTGCTCGCGCTGTCGGTCCGCGGCGGGCTGCCGCCGGTCCAGCTGACCGTGCGCGGCTGGGAGGGGCCGAAGCTCACCTACGACGGGGCCCACGAGGTGCGATCCGACGTCGTCGCCTCCCGGCGGGGCGTCGTCCGGTCGCTCGACCTCGAGGTCACCTCCACCGCGCCGTTCGGTGTGGCCCTCGCCCGCCGTGTGGTCCGCTGCGAGCTCGCCCGCCCGGTGTACGTCGGGCCACACCCGGTGGCGGCGTCGGCCCACGTCGGTTCGGTGACGGACACGGGCCCGCGCTCGGTGACCCGCGGCGCCTCCCGCCGGGGCGACGAGGTCCGTTCCGTGCGCCCCTACCACCCGGGGGACCCGTCCCACCTCGTGCACTGGCCGTCCACGGCGCGCGCCGGGGAGTTGATGATCCGCGAGCTGGAGCCGCCGACCGAGCAGGGCATCGCGCTCGTCCTGGACCTCTCGGGACGGGACGGGCAGGGCGGCGCACCTGGCGACGACCTCGACGAGGCAGCGGAGCTCGCCGTGTCGCAGGCGGCCGGACGGGCCCTGGCCGTGATGGCCGCAGGCGGCCTCGTCGTGCTCTGCACCTGCGGGCCGGACGGTCCGCTCACCCGTGAGGTCGGGTCGCGCCTCGACCTGGCCCGTCGCCTCGCCGCCGCGCTGCCCGGCGCGCCCGGCACGCCGCCGGAGGGGTGGCCGGTCGAGGTGATCAGGCCGTGAGCGCCGTGGTGTCCGCACCACCCGCGGCGGACCGTCGCGGCGGCTGGGTGCGGCTCGTGCCCACCGCCGCGTTCACCGCCCTGTCCGTCGGCCTCGCCGCCGACTCCGTCTCGTTCCGGGAGGGCGCGGTGGTCACCGGGTTCCCCGCCGGGCTCGTGGCGGCGCTCATGGCGGTGTTCCTCCTGCGGTCGATCCCCGCGAGCTGGGCGGCGCGGGGCGTGATCCTCCTCGGCGCCGGGATGATCGTGCAGTTCGGGCAGATGTCCGTGGTCGGTGCGGCCCCGTCGGCGCGCTTCCTCCTCTGGGGTGTGTCGACCGCGATCGCACTCGTCTTGGCCCAGCGGCTCGAGAGCACGGTGGGCGCCGCGTCCGCCGCCGGTGCCGCGGCCGGTCGAACGTTGCTGGCCGCCACGATCGCTGCCTGCGCCGTGGCGGGCGGCATGCTGGTCGCGGGTCCTGCCGGGACGGAGATGTTCTCGGCGGCCTCGTCGACCGGCGACGACCCTGCCCCGGAGTGGTCGCAGGGGAACAGCCCGCTGCGTGAGCCGGGTGTGCTGGACATGACCACCCGGCCGCGCCTCACCGACCGCATCGTGTTCACCGTCAAGGCCGACCGCCCCTCGTTCTGGCGGACCCGCACCTACGACCTCTGGGACGGCCGGTCGTGGGCGCCGACCGAGCCGCGGCGATTCGCCGTGATCGGCGACGTGCAGCCGGCACCGTTCGACCTCGGGGCCACCGGGGGTGCGACGCTCCGCCAGGAGTTCCGCCTCGAGTCCGACTACGCCGACCTCCTCCCCGCTGCGGCGACCCCGGTCCAGGTGACCGCCCCGGCGCGGCTGGCGCAGACGACCGACGGCGACCTCGCCCCGATCGGCCAGGCGTTCGGGCGCGGGGCCACGTACACCGTGACCAGCCGCCAGCCGGTGTTCGACGAGACCCGGCTCCGCGCCGCGAGCGGCGAGATCCCGGACGCGCTGCTCGCGGCCTACGCCCAGCCCCCGAGGGCCACCGAGCGGGTGCGTGCGCTGGCCGGGCAGATCACCCAGGGCATCGACAGCACCTATGACAAGGTGCTCGCCATCGAGCACTGGATGGGCAGGAACACCAGCTACTCGCTCGACGCGCCGCTCTCACCGACGGGCGTCGACGTGGTGGACCACTTCCTGTTCGACAGTCGCCAGGGCTGGTGCGAGCAGATCGCCAGCAGCCTCGTCGTGCTGCTGCGGCTGAACGGCGTGCCCGCTCGCCTCGTCACCGGGTACGTGGCCGGCGACCGCGACGTGGTGTCCGGCCGCTACCAGGTGCGCGAGCAGGACGCCCATGCGTGGGCAGAGGTGTGGTTCCCGGGCAACGGCTGGGTGCCGTTCGACCCGACCGCCGAGGTGCCGTTCTCGAGCGGGACGGCGTCGGCGGCACTGCCCGCGACCGAGCTCGGCTCGGCGCTCCTGGCGATCGCGCTGGTGCTGATGGCGGGTGGCCCCGTGTGGTCGCTGGTGACGGGCCTCGCTCGCCGCTGGCGCGGTCGTCGGTCCGGGCGACGCCGCCTGGTGGCCGGTCCGATCGAGGCCCGGCTCGAACGACTGGGGGCCGCCGCGGGACGCGAGCGGGAGGACCGGGAGACGCTCACCGCCTACGCGCGCGGTCTGGCCGAGCAGGCAGAGGACCCGCGCATCGCCGCAGCGGGTGAGGTGGCCGACCGGGCGCGCTACTCCGACGTGCCGCCGGGCGACGCCGTGCAGCGGGACGTCGAGCGGATGCTCGACGAGCTCATCGACGCGTCGGGTCGAGCTCGATGAAGCGCGGGTCGACCTCCTCGGGCCGGAGCGGTCGCATCGCGAGGTCGAGCGCCGTCCACACGAGGCGGCAGGACGGCAGCAGGAGGATCGGGAACACCGCAGCGGGGATCAACGCGATGACGAGCAGCGGGCCGGTGCGGATGTCGGGCGTCATGATGATGGCCGTGACGAGGAGCGCGACGAACGTGCTGCCGAACGTCACGACGGTGTTCAACCCGATGTAGCCGAGCTGGTGCCCCTCGATCCGCTCGTACCGCAGGTTGCAGGTGGGGCAGCGGTCGACGATGCCGAACCAGCGACGGATCACGTGGCCGCCGCCGCACACCGGGCAGCGGTGGAAGGCGCCGCGCACCGCCATGCGCACGTTGCTCACACCGATGATCTCCGACGTCTGTATCGAGGTGGCGGCCATGCGGCCCATCATGCCGTCGCGCGCTCGAGGAACGACCATCCGTCAGGTGGGGTTTCGGGCACACCTGGCGCCCGGACGCGGAAACGCGCTCAGCGCGCCGAGCGGATGGGTGGCTCGGTCGACCACGGGAAGTTGATCCAGAGGTCGGTCTTCTTCCACACGTAGTCCGGGTGGACCACCGATCGTGGCTTCTCGTAGATCACGAGGGAGCGCAGCTCGTCCACCGCAGGCGACAGCAGATCGATGACCATCGCCAGCGTCTCGCCCGTGTCGGCGACGTCGTCCACGACCAGGACCTTCGTGTTCTCGAGGTCGATGAGGTTGAGGACCGGCGGGAGCACGACGGGGACGTCGCGTCGTTCGTCCACGTCCGTGTAGAACTCGACGTTGATCGTCGCGATGTTCTTCAGCGGCAGGGCGTAGCCGATGGCGCCGCCGATGAGCAGGCCGCCGCGGGCGATGGCCACGATCCAGTCGGGCTCGAAGCCGCTGTCGGCGACGTCCTGGGCCAGCTCGCGGACCACGGTGCCGAACAGCTCGTAGGTGAGGGTCTCCCGGGCTCCGACGGTCACTGCTTCCATCGGTCGGACACTACCCATGTGCTCGGTGGGCTCCCACTGCGGTGGCGGGACGGCCGACCAGCTCGGCGTAGCGGACCGGGTCCGTGGCGCCCTCGGTGGAGATCGCGACGACGACGGCCTCGGGATCGAATCGGAGCGGGGTGCTCCCGGTGCCCAGGGCGAGGACCGTGCCGAGCGTCGCGCCGCCGGTCTCGCCCGACACCACCCCTGCGTCCGCGAGCGCCCGCATCCCGGCGACGGCGCCCTCGTCGCCGACGGCGCAGTACCACTCGAACGCGTCGCGCATGAGGGGCCACGCGAGCGGTGACGGGGTGCCGCAGTTGAGCCCGGCCATGATCGACGGGTGCGGTCCCGGCACCTCCACGGGGTGTCCGGCACGGATCGATGCCATCACGCAGTCGGCGGTGTCGGGCTCGACCCCGACGAGGAGCGGTGGACCGTCGCTGCGTCCCGGCCGGTGGTGCCGTGCGGCAGCAGCGGCGAGCGCGCCGACGCCGATCGGGATCAGGACGACGTCGGGGCGGTCGACGCCCGCAGCGGCGAGCTGCTCGTCGATCTCGGCGAAGATCGTCGCGTAGCCCTCGATCACGCGCGACGGGATCTCGGTGTACCCCTCCCACGACGTGTCGGACACGACGATGCAGTGCTCACCCGCCTCGCCCGCGGCGCGGGCCACCGCGTCGTCGTAGTCGCCCTCGATCTCCGTGCAGGTCGCGCCCTCGCTCCGGATGGCATCGATCCGGCGAGGCGAGGTCCCCGCCGGCACGAAGATGCGCGCGGACAAGCCCACTCGTCGGGCGAAGCTGGCGACCGCTCGCCCGTGGTTGCCGTCCGTCGCCGTCGCGAGCGTCATGGGGTGCAGCGGCGCGAGCGCGAGGGTCAGCTCCGCGAGGTTCGACCACTCCGGCTCGTGGCCGAGCCGGTCGACCAGCGCGCAGTACGCCGCCCACGAGGCGCCCAGGATCTTGAACGCGGGGAGGCCCAGGCGATCCGACTCGTCCTTCACGAACAGCCGACCGACACCTGCGGCTGCGGCCAGGTCCGGCAGCTCGTGCAGGGGCGACGGCTGCGCCAGGCCGAGCCGGCGGTGGAACCCGCGGACGCCGTCGTCGAGCGGGGGGATGGGCTCACGGTCGGGTCGCAGGGCGTTCGCGAGCACCTCCACGTGGAGCGCGGGTCCGGCGTCGGCCTCGGAGGGCACGGATCGAGCGGGTCAGCCGCGGCTGACGAGCAGGGAGACCGCGTCCGCGCCGGCGTCCATGGCGGACCTGACCAGCTCCGCCGCGGTCCGGCTGACCAGCGCGCTCGGGCCCTGCAGCACCGAGCCGGGGCCCCCGGGAGGCGGCGTCAGGCCGGAGCCCTCGACCGCTCGGCGGGCCGCGTCGATCGCCGGGTCGGGCGTGTCGCCGCCGAGCGGCTCCACCGTGTACTCCAGCCGGATCTGGTGCGGTGGCTGCATGGAGCGAGTGTATCGACGCGCCCCTACGATCTCCGCGTCGGACCGGTCCCGGGTAGGTGGTTGTGCGCATCAGGATCCTTGGCTCGTTCGAGGTCGCGGTGGCCGGCCGCCCGGTCGAACTGGGTGGCCGGAAGCAGCGCGCCGTGCTCGCCGCGCTGGTCCTGGAACCGGGCAGGACGGTGGGGATCGGGCGCCTCGTCGACATCGTGTGGGGCGGTGAACCGCCGGCACGGGCGGAGGCGTCGCTGCAGGCGTACGTCTCCAACCTGCGTCGTGCCCTCGAGCCGGATCGCGCGCCGCGCGCCGAGCCGAAGCTGCTGGTGTCGCGCCCGGGCGGGTACGCGCTGGACGTCCCGGCGGACGCGGTGGACGTCACCCGGTTCGAGCAGCTCGTGCAGCAGGCCCGCACCCTGCGCGACGAGGGTGCGCTCGACGAGGCGGCTGCGGTGTGCGACGAGGCCCTCGCGCTGTGGTCCCCGCCGCTCCCGGAGTTCGCCGACGAACCGTTCGTGGTGTCGACCGCGTTGCGGTTGGAGGCGCTCGCCGCCGCCGTGACGGAGGAGCGGGCCGACCTGCTGCTCGCCGCGGGGCGCCACCGCGAGCTGCTTCCCGAGATGGAGGCCGGCGTCCGGGCCGAGCCGCTCCGTGAGCACCGCTGGTACCAGCTCGCCGTCGCGCTGTACCGGTCCGGTCAGCAGGCCGAGGCGCTGCGCGCGGTCAGCCGGGCTCGGGAGGTCCTGGCGGAGGAGACCGGGCTCAGCGTCGGCCCCGACCTGGAACGGCTCGAGTCGGACCTCCTCTCGCACGCGCCGACGCTCGCCTCGCCGGCCCGTCCGACCACGACCGCACCCGTGTCGAGCGGGCGCAGGGAGCGGCCGGCCCGCCGCAGCGCCGCCGTCGGACGGCAGTTCGTCGGGAGGGAGCACGAGCTCGAGCTCCTGAACGAGGCGCTCGACGCTGTCGTGTCCGGCACCGGTCGGATCGTGGTCATCTCGGGGGAGCCCGGGATCGGCAAGACGCGGCTCGCCGAGGAGCTCACCGCCATGGCCGAGCAGCGCGGCGTGGTCACCGCGTGGGCGCGGTGCCCCGAGAGCGCTGCCACCGAGACGCTGCGCCCGATGGAGCAGTTGGGCGACGTCCTGGCCGGAGCGGGGCTGGCTGCCAGCTTCGCGCGCGCCGACCTGGTCAAGCCGGCGGCCGCGATCGACGGCGAGGAGCTCGACCCGTTCGTCGGCGCGGTCCGCGAGCTCACGCGCGCACCTGCCCCGTTCCTGTGCGTGATCGACGACCTGCAGTGGGCCGATCCCACCTCCCTGCGCGTGATCGAGCGGGTGGCCACCGAGATCGCCGCGATGCCGGGCCTCGTGGTCGCCACGGTCCGCCCGCTCGACGCCTCGGCCCCGTTGCCGCTCGTCGAGTGCCTCGGTGAGCTCGCCCGTCAGCCGTTCGCCCTGCGGATCTCGCTCACCGGGCTGGAAGCCGGTGAGGTGGGGGCCTGGATCGCAGGTCGCCAGGAGGCGACGCCCGACGAGCGCCTCGTCGAGTTCGTGCACGACCGCACGGCGGGCAACCCGTTCTTCGTCCAGGAGCTGGTGTCGTTGCTGGCCGCCGAGGACCGCTTGGACGCCTCGGTGCACGACGACGTCGGACGGCCCGGTCGCCTCCACGTCCCTGACGCCGTCGCGGACGTCATCCGGCGCCGCGTCGGCCGGCTGCCGGCGTCGACCCAGCAGCTCCTGCCGGCGGTGGCGGTGGTCGGCAGGTCGTTCGACGCGGACGTGGCGGCCCTGGTCACCGACCGCACGCTGGACGAGCTGCTCGACGACCTCGATGCCGCGATGGACGCCGGGCTCGTGAACGAGGACCCCGACACGCTGGGCAGGTTCGGCTTCTCGCATGCGCTGGTGGCCGAGGCGCTCGCCGCCGAGCTGTCGGCCGCCCGGCGGGCGCGCGTCCACGCCGCGACGGCACGGGCGATCGAGGCCCTCCGGGTGGGCCTGCTCGACGAGCACCTCGCCGAGCTGGGGCACCACGCCCTCGCCGGCGCGCTGGCGGGGTCCGCCGACCTGGCCATCAGGTACGCCGCGCTGGCAGCGGACCGGGCGACGGCGGTCGGCGCGCACGAGGACGCGGTGCGGCACCGCAAGATCGTCGTGCGGGCGCTCGAGCTCGGCCGGCCCGGCGATCGCCAGGCCCGCTACGACGCCCTCCTCGAGTTGGGGCGGGCGCACCGGCGCGCCGACGACGCGGAGGGGGCGATCGCCGCGTTCGCGGACGCGGTCACGGTGGCGGAGCAGAGCGACGACGTCGATGCCGTGACCGCAGCGGCGGTGCTGCTGAACGAGAGCAGCCTCTGGCAGTCGGGCGACTACGGCGCCGACAACGCGGCGGAGGTCGCGGTGGTCGAGCGCGTGCTCGCGCTGCTCCCGGAGGGGGACTCCGCCGTGCGGGCGGAGCTCCTCGGTGCGCTCGCGTCGTTCCTCTACTACGTGGGCGACCCCGATCGCTGCGAGCGCCTGTCGGTGGAGGCCCTGGAGATGGCGAGGCGGGTCGGCGAGCCGGCGACGATCGCGAAGACCTTGAACAACCGGAGCCAGGCGGGGTGGCGACCCGGCAACGCTCGACTGCGCCGGGAGCTCGCCGACGAGCTGCTCGGGCTCTGCGAGGACCACGACCTGGATCCGGAGCTGCGGTTCCTCGGCGAGTTCTCGCGCATGGTGGTCGGGATGGAGCTGGGTGAGCCGCCCCGGGCGCGGCTCGACCGGGCCCGGAAGCTGGCGGCCGAGTGCCGCTCGGCGAACCCGTTGCACCAGATGGGATGGTTCGAGGCGACCCTCCTCTCGGTCGAGGGGAAGGCGGCGGACGCGGAGCGCGTGGCGGGCGAGACCCTCGAGCGGTACCGGCGGACGCGCCGTTGGGGCGCGGACGTCATCCACCTCGGCGCCGTCCTGATGGCCCGGATCGACTCGGGTCGGGGCGAGGAGACCCTCGTGGCGGCCGCGGGGTACGACCTGGGCGACTACGCAGCGCCCTACCTGGGCTTCAGCGCGTGGACGATGTGCGAGATCGGGCAGCCCGAGCTCGCCCGGGCCGTGCTCGGACCGCCCGGCACGGTGCCCGAGCTGCGACGCGACTGGCTGTGGGTCGGCGGCAACACGTTCATCGCCCAGGCCGTGGGCCGTCTGAACGACGCCGAGGCGGCAGGGCTGCTCCACGATCTGCTCGTGCCGCACGCGGGCCACATGGCGTTGGCGGGCACCAGCCCGGCGGTCAGCTCCGTCGACCACGCACTCGGCCGGCTCGCCACGGTCCTGGGCGACCTCCCGGCCGCGCGGGACCACCTCACCCGCGGGATCGAGCTGGAGACGGCGGTGGGCTCGGTCAGCTGGGCGGCGCGGGGGCTCCTGGCACGGGCAGAGCTGGGGATGGGGGACGGCGCGCCGCCGGGGATCGACGTGGCGGCCGACCTGGCCGGTGCCCGGATGCTCGCCGAGCGCCACGGGATGATCCCGGTGCTCGCACGCCTCGGCGACCTCGGCTGAGGGCTCCAAGTCCGCTCCAAGGTGGTTCCACGTCGGTTGTAAGCGCGCAGGTCGATGGTGGTGGCATGACGAACAACACCGACACCATCACCCCCGAACGGGAGGCAGCCGTGGCACCCGCGACCGTCGACCTGACCTCCTACCGCCTGGTCCACCGGGCGCTGACCCACGGCGCCGCCCGGCTGGCCGCCAGCGTGGCGGCCACCCGGCCCGGCGTCGACCGCGAGCGGCTCGTCGCCCTCGAGCGGTGGTACCGCGGCTACGAGCGGGAGCTCGACCTCCACCACCGCCTCGAGGACCACCGCTTCTTCCCGGCGCTCGCCGCGCGGGTGCCCACCATGGCCGAGCACGAGGCGAGGCTCGAGGCCGAGCACGAGCTCATCGTGACCGCGATGCGTCGCACGGGGCGGGCGCTCGCCGCGGCGTCCCGTCCGGCAGCGACCGTGGCTGCCCACCGCGAGGCGGTCGAGGCGGTCGCCGAGCTGACCGAGAGGATGGACGCCCACATCGGGTACGAGGACGCCGACATCCTCCCGCTGTTCGTGCGGCACATGGACGCCGAGGAGTACGACGCCATCGAGGAGGCGGCGAAGCGGGACGGGTCCCTCCGGACGATGGCGTTCACCGTGCCGTTCATCATGGAGGCCGCCGACGACGCCGAGCGCGAGCTCCTCCTCGGCGACGCTCCGGCCGTGCTCCGCTGGCTCTGGGTCGCCACCCGCGGCCGGTACCGCCGGCTGGTCCAGGCGGCGTTCGATTGAGCGCCCGGACGCACCCCCGGCAGGTCGCCGGGGGG
>JAEZFI010000301.1 GCA_023437745.1 Actinomycetes bacterium | reverse complement strand
GGGTTCAGCGCATCGGAATCCGATGCGCTGAACCCCGAGAACGGGGGTTTCAGGCCTCGACCTGCTCCCGCGCGTAGGCCTTCCACCGTGCGTAGTCGACCTTCGCGTTGGGGGCGCGGCCGATCGTGTCGACCGAGAGGATCCGCTTCGGCGCCTTGTACGCCGCGAGGTGCTCCTTGACGTGTGCGATGAGCGCCGCGTCGTCCAGCGCGGTGCCGTCGTTGGGCTGGACGACCGCAGTGATGGCCTCGCCGAAGCGCTCGTCCGGCACGCCCACCACCACGGCGTCGTAGACCGTGGGGTGCGCCTTCAGGACCTCCTCGACCTCCTCGGGGAAGACCTTCTCGCCGGCCGTGTTGATGCAGACCGAGCCGCGGCCGAGCAGGTTGATCGTGCCGTCGGCATCGACCGTCGCCCAGTCGCCCGGCATGGAGTACCGCTTGCCGTCGATGGTGAGGAAGGTGGCCGCCGACTTCTCGGGATCCTTGTAGTAGCCGATGGGCGTGAAGCCGCGGACGGCCACCCTGCCCTTCTCGCCGGAGCCCGGGACCACGTCGGTGCCGTCGTCGGTGATCACGCGTGCGTTCTCGCCCAGCGCGAAGCGGGCCGTCTTGACCTCCACCCCGGCCGCCGACACGGACTGGCCCATGCCGATCGCCTCGGACGAGCTGAAGACGTCGATCAGCAGCATCCCGGGGTGGTGGCGGAGCATGGCCTCCTTGACCGGCTCGCTCCACATCACACCCGAGCTGGTGACGATGACCAGCGATGACAGGTCCCAGCGACCGGGCTCGGCGTCGAGCGCGGCGACGATCGGCTTGGCGAACGCGTCGCCCACGATCGTCAGCGCGCCGACCTTGCGACGCTCGATCGTGTCCAGCATCTCGATGACGTTGAGCTTCCGGTCGACCAGGGTGACGACCGAGCCGCCCTGCACGAGGTAGATGTTCGTCACGAACCAGCCGGTGCCGTGCATGAGGGGGCAGGCAGGCATGCCGGGCGCACCGGGGACCGCCAGCGCATCGACGATCGCCTCGTACCCGCCGACCTCGGCGGGGTCCTTCACGAAGTTCGGGTTCCCGGTGGCGCACGTGGCGCGGATCAGGTCGTCCTGGCGCCACATCACACCCTTGGGCATCCCGGTGGTGCCGCCGGTGTAGATCATGAGGATGTCGTCGCCGCTGCGGGGGACCGGCCCGAAGGTGCGCGTCGACGTGGGTGCCGCTGCCGTCTCGTAGGGGGTCGCCCACTCGGGGCAGGGGCCCTCGCCGTCGTCGACCCACAGCCAGGCACGGACCTTGCCGAGCCGCGGACGGATCTTGTCCACGAGCGGGGTGAAGCTGCCGTGGAACACCACGGCCGCAGCGTCCGCGTTGTCCCACAGGTAGTGGAGCTCGTCCTCGACGTACCGGTAGTTGGTGTTCACCGGGACGAGGCCGGCCTTGTAGCAGGCGTACGAGGCTTCCATGTACTCCGGGCAGTTGTAGAGGTAGAGCGCCACCTTGTCCTGGTGGCCGAGGCCCGCGTCGAGCAGCGCCGCCGCCAGCCCGTTGGCCCGCTCGTCCATCGCCTGCCAGGTGATGGTGCGGTCGCCGTGCACCAGCGCCGGGGCATCCGGGAACTTCACGGCGATCCGCTCCCAGAGCTCGGCGAAGTTCCAGCCCTTGGAGAGGTCGGTCTCGACGGTCTGGTCACTCATGGGGCCCCCTGGCGCTGGTCGGGTGACGCGGAGAAGGTGCCCGCGCATGCGCCCGGAGTGTAGTGAGCGTCCCCGCCGTGTCCGGCCGGCACGCTGGGCCGCTCTCGGGCCCGGCCGGCTCGGCCCGCCGGCAGGGCGACCGGCCGGTGGCGGTGCATACGATGCGCCGATGGACTTCGACCTTCCCCCCGAGGACGACCCCCGCCGCCTCGAGGTGCGGGCCTGGCTGGAGGCCAACCCCTCCCCGTCGGGTCGGGCGCTGGCCGAGGCCGGCCTCGTCGCGCCGCACTGGCCCCGCCCGTGGGGCCTCGACGCCGACCCGATCCACCAGCTGATCATCGACGACGAGCTCCGGCGCGCCCGCGTGCGGCGCCCGCAGAACCAGATCGGCATCGGCTGGGCCGGGCCGACCCTCGTCCACGCCGGCACCCAGGAGCAGAAGGACCGCTACCTCATGCCGCTCCTCGCCGGCGAGGAGATCTGGTGTCAGCTCTTCAGCGAGCCCGGCGCGGGCAGCGACCTCGCCTCGCTCGGGACCCGCGCGGTCCGCGACGGCGACGAATGGGTCGTGAACGGCCAGAAGATCTGGACGTCGATGGCCCAGATCAGCCAGTACGGGATCCTGATCGCCCGCACCGACCCGGACGCCCCGAAGCACCACGGCGTCTCGTACTTCATCTGCCCGATGGACCTGCCGGGGATCGAGATCCGGCCGATCGTCGAGATGACCGGCGAGGCGCTGTTCAACGAGGTCTTCTTCACCGACGTCCGCATCCCGCACGAGCTGCTGGTGGGCGAGGTGAACCGCGGCTGGGGGCTCGCCAAGGTCACGCTCGGCAACGAGCGCGTCTCCCTCTCGGGCGGCGGGGCGCTGTGGGGCATGGGCCCCGACGCCCACGCGCTCCTCGACATCGTGCGCGACCGCGGCGGGGTCGACGATCCGATGCTCCGGGACCGCATCGCACAGCTCTACATCGAGGCCGAGATCCTGCGCCTCGTGCGGCTCCGGTCCGTCTCGGCCGCGATCAAGGGCGCGCCCCCGGGGCCCGAGGCGTCGATCCGCAAGCTCCTCGCCGACGAGCACGGTCAGGACATCATGGGCCTGGCCAAGGACCTGGCGGGGACGGCGGGGATGCTGACCGACGTCGGGCCGATGGGCGGTCCGGTCGACCTCTGGGAGTACGGCTTCCAGTTCGCCCGGGCCCTGACGATCGGCGGCGGGACCACCCAGGTGCAGCGCAACATCCTGGCCGAGCGCGTGCTCGGACTCCCGCACGACATCGATGCCGAGGAGGGCAAGACCTGGGCCGAGGCTCGCCGCACCACGGCAGGCTGATGCGCGTCCTCGTCACCGGCGCCGGCGGTCTGCTCGGCGGCGTGGTGTGCCGCACCGCGCCGGCGGACGTCGACGTCATCGGCGGGATCCGCACCTCGCCGGCCCCCGAGGGGGTCACGACGGCGGCCATCGACCTGCGCTCCCTGCGGGCGACGGCCGCCATCGTGCGCCTCGCGCCGGACGCCGTCGTCCACTGCGCCTACGGCAAGGACGAGGAGGACATCGTCCAGGCCACGGCGTCGGTGGCCGCCGCGTGCCACGAGACCGGCGCTGCGCTGGTTGCGGTGTCGACCGACGTCGTGTTCGACGGGGAGCACCCGCCCTATGCCGAGGGCGATGCGCCGGATCCGGTGAGCGACTACGGGCGCTGGAAGGCCGAGGCGGAGCGCATCGTCGCCGCGGCCTGCCCCGACGCTGCGATCGTCCGGACGTCGCTGATCGTGCACTCCGACCCGCCCGACCACGGGGCGCAGTGGCTCCGCCGGTCGCTCGGCGGCGGGGAGCGGGTGACCCTCTTCACCGACGAGGTCCGCTGCCCGGTGATGGCGGCCGACCTCGCCGCCGCGTTGTGGGAGCTGGTCTCGCTGCCGGGGGAGGAGCGCGCCGGCATCTGGCACGTCACGGGTCCCGAGCCGATGTCGCGGGCCGAGCTCGGGGCGGTGATGATCGACCACTGGGGTCTGGACGGCGGGCTCGTCGACCTGCGGTCGCAGTCGACCGATCCCGGCCCCCGGCCCCGCGACCTGACCTTCACGTGCGAGCGGATGCTGTCGACGCTGGCCGTCCGCCCACCCCCCGGCGCCC
>JAEZFI010000299.1 GCA_023437745.1 Actinomycetes bacterium | reverse complement strand
GGCACGACCCACGCGTGCACCGCCTCCCCCGTGACGTCGTCCGGCCGCGCGACGACGTAGGCCTCGGCGACCGCCGGGTCCTGCTCGAGGACGCGCTCGACCGCCCCCGCGTGCACGATCTGCGCGTCGACGATCACGACGTCCCGCGCGCGCCCGCGCAGCCGCAGGCGCCCGTCGTCGCCGAGCTCGCCGAGGTCGCAGGGGTCGAGCTGCACCCCGCCGCCGAGCCGTTCGCCGCGCAGCGCGGGCTCGAGCCGTTCGCCGACGTCAGCGCGGCCCTCAGGAACCTCGCCAGCACGATGCTGTCGCTCGCCGACGAGCTGCGGCTGCTGTCGTCCGGGCCGGTCAGCGGCCTGGCCCAGGTAGCGCTGCCCGCGTTGCAACCCGGCAGCTCGATCATGCCGGGCAAGGTGAACCCCGTGGTGCCGGAGGCGTTGATGCAGGTGGCGCTGCGGGTCATCGGGAACGACACCGTCGTCGCGATGGCGGCCGGTCGGGGCAGCTTCGAGCTGAACGTCCACCTCCCCGTGGTGGCCGACGCCCTCCTCGAATCCATCCACCTCCTCGGGAACGCCGCCGGGCTGCTGGCCGAGCGGTGCCTGGCCGGCCTGCGCGTCGACGTCGAGCACGCGCGCAGCATGGCGGCCCGGTCGTCCGTGAACGTCACGGCCGTGGCCGACCGGCTGGGCTACGACAAGGCCGCCGAGATCGTGAAGGAGTCGAACGCGACGGGCGCCGACTTCGTCGAGCTGGTCATCGCCGCGGGGATGGACGAGGCGACGGCGAAGGTGCTGCTCGACCCGGCGCGGATCGCCCGGGGTGAACGGGGCGAGCTCAGGCCGCCGACGCCGTGAGGACGATCGGCTCGCCGCCGGTCACGACGACCGTGTGCTCGACCTGGGCGACCAGCGAGGCGTCCCTGACGTAGAGCGTCCAGCCGTCGTCCGCCTCGTGGGCGTGCGTGGCGCGGGTCGAGAGGAACGGCTCGATCGCGAGGACCAGGCCCTCCCACAGCGGCGAGCCGTCGCCGGCGTTCGCCACGGTGGACACCGACGGCGGCTCGTGGATGAACCGTCCCACCCCGTGCCCGGTGAGGTTGGCGATCGTCGTGAAGCCGGCCGCCTTGGCGCGACGCCGCGCCGCCTTCCCGATGGAGCGAAGGGGCGCGCCGGCGCGTGCTGCCCGCATCGCGTCCGCCTGCGCGAGGTGGGTGGTGGCGATGAGCCGGTCGGCGGGGTGGCCGGCCGAGCCGATGGTGATCGTGATGCCCGTGTCGGTCCAGTAGTCGTCCAGCTCGGCGGACACGTCGATGTTGAGCACGTCGCCGTCCCGCAGCCGTCGTGCCGACGGGATCCCGTGGGCGACCTCGGGCAGGATGCTCAGGCAGGTCGTCCCCGGGAAGTCGTACGCCGCCTGCGGCGCGGACCGGGCGCCGTGCTGGGCGAGCACCTCCCGGCCCAGGGCGTCCAGCTCCATCGTGCTGACGCCCGGTTCGGCGGCGGCGACGATCGCGTCGCGCGCCGCGGCCACGGCGACGCCGGAGCGTCGGAGACCGGTCAGATCGTCGTCGTCCTCGACCGTCACGCGGTCCTCCTTGCCGTCCGGGGTGTGAGCCCCGTCCTGAGTGGGTATCGGGACAGGATGGCACCGGGACCGACACGGGTGGGGCCGGTCGGAGGAGAACGACAGCACCACCGTCCTTCCGCGGACGAGGAGCGGGAGCTCTTCGACGCGTACCTGCGCGAGCAACGTTCCGTCGACGCGCGCAACCGCATCGTCGAGCGGTACGCGTTCGTCGCCGACCACCACGTGGCCAGGTTCGGCCGCTGGGGAGCCGAACCTGACGACCTCCGGCAGGTCGCGATGATCTCGATCCTCCGTGCCGTCGGGCGATTCGACGCCTCGAAGGGCGCGTCGTTCGCCACCTTCGCCGACCGCACCGTGGAAGGGGAGTGCAAGCGGTACCTCCGGGACCGCAGCTGGCTGGTCCGGCCGCCACGTCGTCTCCACGACGCCCACCTCCGCGTGCGCCGGGTCGCCGACGACCTGGCGGCCAGCGGCGGGCGCGCCCCCACGATCCCGGAGCTGGCCGAGGAGCTGGAGTGGACCGAGGAGCAGGTGCTCGAGGCACTCGAGGTGATGGAGCTCCGCCAGTCCGTGGCAGCCGACGCGGTGAGCGAGGGGGACCTCGGCGTGGACGACGGAGAGCTCGACGGCGTGGGCCGCAGCACCGACCGGGTCGTCCTGCGTGAGGCCATCGAGTGCCTCGACGACGACATGAAGGAGCTCGTGTTCCTGCGGTACTACGGTGACGCGTCCCAGGTGGAGCTCGCCGAGAGGTATGGAGTGAGTCAGTCGTATCTCTCACGCTTGATCCGTCGGAGCCTCGACGACGTCCGGCGCCATGCCTTCAGCCGGACGGAGTCCACCGGGAGCGTCGGCTCACGCCCGAACCCATGACGACCAGCGCGCAGCAGCCCACCACCGCGAGCGACTGGTACCGCGACGGCGTCATCTACGAGCTCCACGTCCGCTCGTTCCGGGACAGCAACGGCGACGGCATCGGCGACTTCGACGGCCTGACGTCGAAGCTCGACCACCTCGTGAACCTCGGGGTGACGGCCGTGTGGCTGCTGCCGTTCTACCCGTCGCCCGGCCGGGACGACGGCTACGACATCGCGGACTACACGGCGGTCAACCCTGCCTACGGCGATCTCCGCTCGTTCCGGCGGTTCCTCCGGGCCGCCCACGAGCGCGACCTCAAGGTGATCACCGAGCTGGTCGTGAACCACACGTCCGACCAGCACCCTTGGTTCCAGCGCGCCCGCCGCGCGGCGCCCGGCAGCACCTGGCGGAACCTGTACGTGTGGTCCGACGACCCCGACAAGTACGGCGACGCCCGGATCATCTTCTCGGACACCGAGACGTCCAACTGGACCTGGGACCCGGTGGCCGGCGCCTACTACTGGCACCGCTTCTTCTCCCACCAGCCGGACCTCAACTTCGAGAACGAGATGGTGCAGGAGCGGATCCGCAAGGTCGCCGACTTCTGGCTCGAGATGGGCGTCGACGGGCTGCGCCTCGACGCCGTGCCCTACCTCTTCGAGGAGGAGGGCACGAACTGCGAGAACCTCCCCGAGACCCACGAGTTCCTGCGGTCGCTCCGCAAGCACATCGACGACCGGTACGAGAACCGGATGCTCCTCGCCGAGGCGAACCAGTGGCCCGAGGACGCCGCTGCGTACTTCGGCAACGGCGACGAGTGCCACATGAACTTCCACTTCCCGGTGATGCCGCGGCTGTACGTCGCCCTGCAGACCGAGCAGCGGACACCGATCGTCGACATCCTCGAGCAGACGCCCGAGCCGCCGGAGGGTTGCCAGTGGGCGATGTTCCTCCGCAACCACGACGAGCTGACGCTCGAGATGGTCACCGACGAGGAGCGCGACGCGATGTACCGGGCCTACGCCCGCGATCCCGAGATGCGCCTGAACGTCGGGATCCGCCGGCGCCTCGCGCCGCTGCTGGGGAACGACCGCCGCACCATCGAGCTGCTCAACGCGATCGTGTTCTCCCTCCCCGGGACGCCCGTCGTCTACTACGGCGACGAGATCGGGATGGGCGACAACGTCTACCTCGGTGACCGGGACGGGGTGCGCACGCCGATGCAGTGGTCGCCGGACCGCAACGCCGGCTTCTCCGACGCGAACCCCCAGCGCCTCTACCTCCCGCCGGTCATCGACCCGTCGTACCACTACGAGCACGTGAACGTGGAGGTCCAGCACGGCGACCCCACGTCGCTGCTCTGGTGGACCGGTCAGCTCGTGGCCCTGCGCCGCCGCCTGCGGGTCCTGGGCCGCGGGAGCATCGAGTTCATCGACGCCGACAACCACCACGTGCTGGCGTACCTGCGCCACCTGGAGGGGGAGGCGAGCGTCCTCGTCGTGGCGAACCTGTCGCGCCACGCCCAGCCGGTCGAGCTGCCCATCGCCGGCGAGCGCGGCTCGACCCCCATCGAGCTGTTCGGGCACACCCGGTTCCCACCGATCGGCGACGACCCGTACCCGCTCACCCTCGCGCCCCACGGCTTCTTCTGGTTCGAGCTGGAGGCGCCGGTCGCGAGGGAGGACCTCGACGACCTCGAGGTCCGCGAGATCGGCGGGACGTGGCCGGCGCTGGCCCTGCAACGTGGCAACGACGGCCTGGACCGGGCGCTGGTGGACCTGCTGCGGCGGTCGCGCTGGTACTCGGGCGAGCGCGCCGAGCTGTCGAAGGCGAAGGTGGTGGACGCCTTCCAGGTGGGCGGCGACGGCGAGGCCGTGGTCGTCGCCGTGGTCGAGGCGCGCACCGTGAGCGGCACGACCGACGAGTACGTGGTCCCCATGGCGTGGCGGGCCGATCGCGACCTCGGCGCGGCGACGGTCGAGATCGCCCGAGCGGACGGTGGCGTCATCATCGACGCCATGACCGACCCGGACGGCGTGTCGACGCTGCTCGGCATCTACCAGTCGCGGCGCCGCACGAAGGGTCGGTCCGGCAGCTCGCTGACCGTCTCGTCGTCGCCGGCGCTCCGGAGCCTGCTCGCAGCGGAGCCGGTGCCAGCGGTCGGGAGCCGCGAGCAGTCGAACTCCAGCGTGGTCATCGGTGACGGGGCGATCGTCAAGCTGATCCGCCGTCTCGGGGAGGGCCAGAACCCCGAGCTGGAGGTCGGGCGTGCCCTGACCGCCCAACGCTTCCCGTGGGCTCCAGCGGTCATGGGCGCCATCGAGATGGAGCGCCCGGGCGCCAAGGTGCCCCGCACGCTCGCCGTGGTCACCGAGCTCGTGCCCAACGACGGCGACGCCTGGGACATGACCATGCAGTCGCTGGGCTGGTACTACGACGCCATGATCGCGGGCGGCGCGCAGGCGCCCGACGGCATCGATCCACGCCTCGAGCGGCTCCTCGTGTCGACCGAGGACGCCGCCCGGCTGGGTGAGGGCCTCGGTGCTCTGCACCGGGCGCTGGCCTCCGTGGACGCGCCCGGCTTCGAGACGTCGCGCCTCGGCAAGCTCGGCGTCCGGGCGCTGGCGCAGAACGTCCGGAGCCAGCTGCGGACCACGTTCGGCCTGCTGCGGCGGGCGCGCCGCCGCCTCGACGACGAGGTCGTGGCGTCGATCGACGAGCTGCTCCCGTTCGCCCGCCCGCTCCTCGACGAGGTCCTCGAGGTCGCGTCCCTGGACATCGAGGTCCTGCGGCTCCGTGTCCACGGCGACCTCCACCTGGGTCAGGTGCTCGTGCGCGGGATGGACCACCACTTCATCGACTTCGAGGGCGAGCCCACCCGGCCCATCTCGGAGCGGCGGATCACCCGCACCGCGCTGGTCGACGTCGCCGGCATGCTCCGGTCCTACGACTACGCGGCTCAGATCGCCGCTCGCCACGTGGTCGAGCGTGGCGGCACGCACGGCGCCACCGAGGACGAGCTGTCGGCGTGGGGGGAGGCGTGGTCGTCGCAGGTCGGCGACGCGTTGCTCGACCACTACCGCGCCGAGGTGGAGGGGCTCGGGCTCGTGCCGACCGATCCGGAGGCGGAGGCGCAGCTGCTGCGGGTCTGCCTCATCGAGAAGGTCGCATACGAGATCCGCTACGAGCTGGCCCACCGCCCCGAGCTGCTCGCGGTGCCCCTGCGGGGCCTGTCACGGCTCATCACCCAGCGCTGACCTCGAGCTGATCCCGCGGACGCCGGCCTTCGCGATCGCCGCGCCCGAGCTTCAGCGATCCCGGCTCATCGCCAGCGGGAGCACGAGCCACAGGCCGACGATGGCGGCGACCACCACCCCGGTGACGACGCCGGCCGTCGTGCCGCCGTGCGTGAACCGGGTGACGCACCACAGGGCGGAGACCAGCGACACGGCCAGCAGGGCGAGTCCGGCCATCGTGAGCCTGATCGACCATCGCAACCGTGGGCGCCGAAGGGTCCGGTCGGCCAGCCGGTGCAGGACGGTCGGGCTGACGAAGCAGATCACGGCGAGCACGGCGCTGACCATCGACGTGGCGAACGCCGCCTTGCCCAACTCGTCGAGGTCGGCGAACCGCTGGGCGAAGGGGACGGCGAACAGGAAGGCCAGCAGCACCTGCACGCCGGGTAGCACGACCCGGAGCTCCTGGAGCAGGCCGTAGTACCGGCGGCGCAGCTCGTCGCGATCCAGCTCGTCGTCGAGGTCGTCGAGGTCGGCGTCGCTGAAGCGGGAACCGTCCTCGGGCATCCCCCTGTCATAGTCCCCGCCGGGCCTCCCGATCCGCGGAACGCGGTCGGGGCCACCCCGCACGTCAGGCCTCGTCGAGGTACCGCTGCAGGATCTGGTGGATGCGCTCGGCGTCGTCGACGGTGGCCGTGGCGACCGGATGGCGGATCAGGCCCATCGGTGCGATCGCCGCCACCGGGTCGCGGAACGTCAGCCGCACGCCCGCCGTGGTCGTGGTGGCGAACGTGATGCCCCGGTCGCTGAGCGAGAGGTGCGGCGGTCCGACCACGCGCCAGAGGTGGTACGGCCCGGTGACCGCGACGCCGTGGAGGTTCGTGATCGGCGTGTCGAGCACCCACGGCCCGAACCGGATGCGAAGCCGGCCGTCGCCCAGGACCAGACCGTGGTCGTCCCTCACCCCGAGCAGCCGTGCCGCCCGACCGGCGATGCCGTCGAACCGGAACGGGTGCACCTTGGGCTCGCCCTTGGTGATGCTCCAGGTGGTGGGCGAGACGGTGGGCTGGTCGGCGTCGTGCTCCGGGTGGTGGCCGCGCCGGTTGGCGGCGGGGATCCGGTGGTCCTGCTCGAGCTCGGGCATGGGTGGCTCCTGGGGTCGAAGGGGCGCAAGGACGGCCGCGCCGAACGTGGGGGTGGCGAGGCCGGACACGGTTGCGTACCCGACGGCCCACGCCCTCAGACCCCCGATCGAGCCGGTCTCGGGCCGGGTCGCGAGAAGGTGCTGACGTTCACCTCCTGCTCATCTACCGTTCACCTCCATGAGTGAGAGCTGGGGGACGGGGAAGGTCACGCGCCGCACGGTGCTCAAGTGGGGAGGCACGGCCGGCATGCTCGCCGTGACCGGCGCGCTGCAGGGCTGCGTCCGGCCGCTCCCACCGAACACGGACCCGAACGGGCTCTTGATCGCGCCCGGGTTCTCGAGCCGCATCATCGCCCGGGCGGGCTCGCTGGTGGCGGGCCACGAGTTCAGGGCGTTCCCCGACGGCGCGGCCACCTTCCCCGACCTCGCGGTCCCTGGCGGGTGGTACCTCACGGTCAACCACGAGATCCCCGGCACCGGCGGCGTCACGTCGATCCGCTTCGCCCCCGACGGCACCGTCGTCTCGGCGACCCCGATCCTCACCGGGTCCTGGCTGAACTGCGCCGGTGGCGCGACGCCGTGGGGCACGTGGCTGAGCGGCGAGGAGGTCGAGCAGGGGCAGCTCTGGGAGTGCGACCCGACCGGCGCGCAGCAGTCGGTGCCGCGGTCGGCGATGGGGCTGTTCCAGCACGAGGCCGCCGCCGTCGCCGACGACGGCAGGGTGTACCTCACCGAGGACCGTCCCAACGGCGGCTTCTACCGGTTCACGCCGACGGCGCCGGGCGACCTCAGCGCCGGCCTCCTCGAGATCGCCACCGGTCCCCAGGCGGAGGGCGCCATCACCTGGGTCCAGGTCCCGGACCCCCTCGCCCAGGTCACGAAGTGTCGGGAGCAGGTGCCGACGAGCATCGACTTCGACGGGGGCGAGGGGATCGCCACCTCGGGCTCCACCGTGTGGTTCACGACGAAGGGCGACAACCGGGTGTGGCGGTACGACACCGGCACCCAGCAGATGGTGATCCACTTCCAGGCCGGTCGTCCCTCCACCCTCAGCGGCCTCGACAACCTCTGGATCGACGAAGCGTCCGGCGGCCTGCTGGTCGCGGAGGACGGCGACGACATGGAGGTCGTGCTGCTCCGCCCCGACCTGACGCTGACCACCCTCGCGCAGGTGCCCGACCACGAGGGCAGCGAGATCACCGGCCCGTGCTTCAGCCCGGACGGGCAGCGCCTCTACTTCAGCTCGCAGCGGGGCTGGAACGCGCAGGGCCTCCCGCTCGGCGTGCTCTACGAGGTGACCGGCCCGTTCGACGAGCTGCTGGGCCGCCCCTGAACCGATCGGGCGCACCGCTCGACGACCGGTCGTAGGGTGGCGCCGTGGACCCCACCGGAACGATGCCTGCGGTGTTCGTCGGCCACGGGAACCCGATGAACACCCTCGAACGCAACGGCTACACGGCTGCGTGGCGAGCGTTCGGCGAGTCGATCCCGCGCCCCTCGGCGATCCTGTGCATCTCCGCCCACTGGTATCTGAACGCGACGGCGGTCACCGCCATGGCCACGCCTCGGACCATCCACGACTTCTACGGCTTCCCCCAGGCGCTCTTCGAGGTGGAGTACCCCGCACCCGGTGACCCCGAGCTGGCAGCGGCGATCGTCGAGCTCGTCGCGCCCACGTGGGTCGGCCTCGACCACGACAGCTGGGGGCTCGACCACGGGACGTGGTCCGTGCTCGCCCACATGTTCCCGCGGGCCGACGTCCCCGTGGTGCAGCTCTCGCTCCACGCCGAGCGCTCCTACGAGGACCACATGGCGCTCGGGGCGCAGCTGGCGCCGCTGCGCGAGCGCGGGGTCCTGATCGTGGGGAGCGGCAACGTGGTGCACAACCTCCGGCGGGTCGACTGGTCCCGGCCCGACGCCGGCTTCGACTGGGCCCAGCGCTTCGAGGAGGCCTCGCGGGCCGCGATGACCTCGAGTCCCACCGACGTCGTCGGGTTGCGCGACCACCCGGACCACGCGCTCGCGGTGCCGACCCCCGACCACTTCCTCCCGCTCCTGTACGTGGCGGGGCTCGCTGCGGCCGCGGGTGAGCCGGCCGACGTCCTCATCGACGGCTACGCGTACGGCGCCCTGTCGATGACCTCGTACACGGTGGGTCGGGTCGGGCCCGCCGACGACGTCGCCGTGGTCCCCGCCGCCACGGACGTGGCGCCCGCCGCGCCGCCCGAGGAGTCCAACCTCTGAGCGTGCTGCCCGTTCGCGTCCGATCGGAGGGGCGTCCGCCGCGCCGCCCCTCCGATCCCGATGCCCCTTGCTCGATGAGGCAGCTGCTCAGACCACCCGCCGGTAGTACAGCTGCGTCGTGAGCCAGGGGTCTTCCTGATAGGCGCCGCCGGCCGCGTCGTCGAGGTAGCGGACGAAGTCGGCGTCGGCCGACACGGCGGTCTCGGCTCGCTCCAGCGAGGCGACGTCCGTGTAGCTCGTCAGCCACGCGACACCGCCGTACGGACCGGTCGCCGCCGTGGCGAACATCGTGGGCTCCCCGGTGACCGCCTCGACCTTCTCCGCGATCGTCATCCCCACCTCGATCCCTCGAGCGAGGTTCCCCGCCGAGCAGACGGCCTGCACGGTGGCGACGTAGTGGACGTCTCGCGAGGGGTCCCGCTCGCCCACGAGGACGGACAGGAGGCTGTCGTCGATCGGGCCCTCGAAGAACTCGGCACCGCGGTCGAGTGCCGAGAGGTACTCCTCGTCGACCATCAGCTTGTCGTTCGCCTCCTCGAGCTGGGTGAGGTCCGTGACGAAGGCAGCCCAGACGAGCGTGCCGACCATGGGGGAGAAGACCTGGGACCAGAGGTTGACCTGGAGTCCCGAGATGCGGTTGACGCGTTCGGTCTGGTCGGTGGCCCACGCGAGGCTCTGGCGAGTGTTGCCCGGGCGCAGACGGGCCCGTCGGCTGAAGAGGTACATGGACACCTCCTGGCTGCACGGCGTGCGTGCGATGCAGGGGACGACACCGCCTTGTCGCACCCTCGCGCCGCGGCTCCCGGACGTCAACCGTTCCGAAGGCGCTGACCTCTAACGTGAACGGCCGCTGAACGGAAGGGGAACGTGAGATGGATCGCCGGCAGTTCCTGACAGGGCTCGCGCTGGTGGGTGTCACCGCCGCGTGCGCCAAGGATCCCGAGGACGCTCGGGATCGTGACCGCTCGGGGGACGGGCGGGCCGTCACTGCGGCGACCCCCGCGAGCGCCCGGCTGCCGACCGGGATCTTCGCGCTCGGTGTGGCGAGCGGTGACCCGCTGTCCGACCGGGTGATGCTGTGGACCCGCCGCGCGTGGGCGCCGACCGCGGGGGGTGGCGGAGCACCCGACGGCGACGTCGAGGTCGCCTACGACGTCGCGACGGACGAGGCCTTCGAGCACCTCGTCGTGTCCGGGATCGCCACGGCCACCGCGGCCCTCGGCCACTCGGTGCACGTCGACGTCAGCGGGCTCGAGCCCGACACGTGGTACCACTACCGGTTCCGGGCGGGTGACCAGACGAGCCCGGTGGGACGGACCCGCACGTTCCCCGAGGCGGACGCGACACCCGACCGGTTCCGGTTCGTGTTCGCCTCCTGCCAGGACTACCAGTGGGGGCACTACGGCGCCTGGGGCCGCGCCGTCGAGCAACCGGACCTCGACGCCATCGTGTTCCTCGGCGACTACATCTACGAGCTGAACCTCGGTGACCTGTCGCCCGACCAGACCGGGGACCGGGTGTGGGCCGGTCCCGCGCCGACGACCCTCGACGACTACCGGATGCGGTACGCCCAGACGAAGGCCGATCCGCAGCTGCAGGCAGCGCACCACCTCGTCCCGTGGATCGTCACCTTCGACGACCACGAGGTCGGGAACAACTACGCCGGCGACGTCGGGCAGCTCGACGTCGACCAGCCCCGCAGCCGGGATCGTCGGCTCGCCGCGTACCAGGCCTGGTACGAGCACACGCCGATCCGCATCGAGCCCGAGCCCGAGGACTTCGCCGACCTTCGCGTCCACCGTGACGCGACGTTCGGTTCGCTGGCACGGATCTTCACCATCGAGACTCGCCAGCACGCGGATCCTCCGCCGTGCCGGACGGAGGGTTCGCTGCTCTCGGACGACGGGCCGCTGTGCGACGAGGCGGCCGACACGACGAACCTCGGCGACGAGCAGGAGCGGTGGCTCCTCGACGGCCTCGCAGGATCGACGGCCACCTGGAACGTGCTCGCCAACCCGCTGATGCTCGCCGGCCTCAACACCGGCACGGTCGAGGCGCCGGCGTTCACCCGGGACACCTGGGACGGCTACCCGTCGGTGCGGTCCCGCCTCCTCGCCACGATCACGGAGGCGGAGGTCTCGAACCCGGTCGTGGTCACGGGGGACTGGCACGCCAACTTCGTCCTCGACGTGAAGCCCGAGCCGGATGCCCCCACGGTGATGCCCGAGTTCCTCGTGGGCTCGATCAGCACCATCTCGTTCCCCGCCGACCATCGGGCCGCGAACCCGCACGTGCGCTACTTCGACCCGGAGCACGGGTTCGCACTGGTCGAGATCACGCCCGAGGCGCTGCAGTGCGAGTTCCACCTCGTCGAGGACGTGTGGGATCCCGACACACCGGTGGCGCGGGTGGACCGGTTCAGGGTGAAGGCCGGAGAACGCGAGGCCACCGCGGTCTGACCGGCACGGATGTTCGATCCGAGCGCTCCCCGGTGGTACCTTCGGCCACTTCAACCACGAGCTGAGAGGGAGCTTGTTCCATGAAGGCACTCAAGAGTCGCAACGTCGCGTTGGCGGGCATGCTGTTCGGTACCGCGGTGTTCAGCACCGGCTGCACCACCGATGAGGTGCTGACGCTCCTCAAGATCATCGGCTTCTTCATCTGATCGCCGGGGCGCACGCCCCGCACGATGACGAATCGGGCGTCGCCTCCGGGCGGCGCCCGAGCCGCGTCTGCACTCCGGTGCGGCGGACTCGGAAGCCCGGCGCCGAGGTCGGCGCAGCAGAGCGGGTGAAGGGAATCGAACCCTCGTCAACAGGTTGGAAACCTGTGGCTCTACCATTGAGCTACACCCGCGGGTCGGGCGAGTGTAGCGAGGCGGCCACCCTCGTTCTGTGTCGTGAGACGCGCCACATCGGGCGCGCCACGCGACACAGAAGGCGTCGTGGCGGGCTCAGCCCACGACGACGTCGACCACCGACCAGTGGCGGTTCACCTTCCGGATGGCGTCGAGGGCCCTGACGCCGAGCATCTCGACGACGGCCTTCGGTACGGCGTCGTTCCCACGGAGGTGGACCGTGAGGACGCCGTCGCCCGGCTCCAGGCGCACGTCCAGGGAGTCGGCGGGGAGCCCGCGGCTAGCGAGCAGCGGGGCGAAGGTGTCGTGCACCGCCCCCGAGAGCGGGTCGAGTGCCTCGGCGACGGTGCGCTCGCACGCCTCGACCACGTCGCCGTCGAAGTGCACGTGCGTCGCCGCGAGGTCGGCGAACGGGTCGAGCAGGGCCCGGCCGTCGACGACGAGCGGGATCCCCGCCCGCAGCGCGCAGGTGACGCCGTCCTCCAACGGCGTGGGTCGCGGCGTCGCCCGCTGCCGCACGGCGAGCACGACGTCGATCGGTCCGTCGAGGGGGCACGCACCGCCGCCCAGGCCGGTGCAGGGGAAGTCCGGGCGCCGACGGTCGTGGCAGCGGTGCACGGTGTGGCCGGCGTGCTCCAACGCGTGGGCCGACCGCGCCCCTTCGCCGTGGTGGCTCTCGAGCAGCAGGACGTTGAGTGACTCAGCCATGGACCGATCGTGCGCCCCCGTACGCCGTACGAGCAGGGTCGTACGTCCCGAAATCGCCGTCCCGGTTGCCGGGTTGCGAGTGGTCCCTTAGGTTGCCCGCCGGGGCCGTGTTGTCGATGCCGAGCGGGATCGGATGAGCTGATGTCGGAGCCGAGCTCCTGGGGGCCGGAGCAGTACCGGGCGACCGTCGAGCAACGTCGCCAGCAGGAGCGGGCCCGCAACGCCGCGAGACGTCGGATGCTCGTCCGCCAGGAGCAGCGGCGTCGCCTCATCATCATCTCGGCGTCCGGCACCGTCGTGGTCGTCTTCGTGCTGGGCCTCGTCTGGCTGGGCACTCAGCCGACCATGAGCACGGCGTCCCTGGCCGACACCGTGCTCATGGACGTGTCGTCGCAACGACCGAGCCCCGGGTTCGAGGCCGAACCGGTGCCGATCGGCAGACCGCCGCTCGGGGCGTCGACGGAGGATCACGCCAGCTATCGGTTCATCGAGCGGCAGGTCCACGAGGACGGTCCGGTGGCGTGGGATCCGTGCCGCCCGATCCACTACGTGGTGAACCCGGCGACGGCTCCGAAGGGTGGTGACGTCCTGTTGCGCAAGGCCATCGCTGCCGTCTCGGCGGCGACGGGACTCCAGTTCATCGACGACGGGGAGACGGACGAGTCGAGGTCATTCCTCCGAGAGTCGTTCCAACAGCGGGCCTACGGCGATCGGTGGGCACCGGTGCTGATCCAGTGGACCGATGGCAGCGACTTCGCCGCGGGCCTCGAGGGTTCGATCATCGGTCGGGCCGGCGGCACTCCCGTGACCGGGCTCACCGGCGGCCCGATGGTCTACGTCTCGGGCGTCGTGGCGCTCGACGGCCCGCAGATGGAGGACCTCATGCACTCCGACGACCTCGGCCCAGCGGCCGCCCGCTCGGTGATCATGCACGAGCTCGGGCACCTGGTCGGCCTGGATCACGTCGAGGATCCGACGCAGATCATGTACCCGACCACCCAGTTCGGCGTCTCGACCTTCGGCGAGGGCGACCTGACCGGCCTCCGCGCCCTGAGCCGGGGTCAGTGCGCCCCGGACCTCTGAGGGGCGGAGGATCCGACGCTGAAGTGCGTCGTCGGCCCTCGTCAGCGCTTCCAGGTCCGGGTGACCACGCTGCGGGTGATCATGTCGTACGCGGTCTGTCGTCGACGGTTGGTGAGGTTCACGAGCGCCGGCAGGCCCGCGACGACGACGCCGAGGAGGTAGAGGACCAGCAGGAACGAGGTGGACCCGGAGGCTTCGAAGATGCCGGTGTGCGTGACGGTTCCCTCGAGCACGCCGCGGTCGACGAGCCACTCGACGAAGCGGATCTGCAGCGGGCGCGTCAGGATCCCGAGCGCTGCTGGCATCCCCAGCCCGAGCGCGCACCGCAGGACGGCCATGCCTCGCCCCAGGTACATGCCGTCGCCCGCCCCCAGCAGTTGGAGCCCCACCAGTCGCATGCCCATCGTGGCGCCGCGATCGCTCAGCTGGCGCGGGATCCGGTGGTAGTAGACGGCGAGCGCAGCGATCCCGGTGAGCACCGCGGTGATCGCGCCGATGGTCGAGCCGAACATCATGCCCATCCACTCAGTGGCGAGGAGGGTGCCGGCGATGCAGACCCAGACCGTGCTGGAGTCGATCCAGTACGCGACGAACCGCAGCCAGAAGCCGGCGTAGTGGATCCGTGGCGCCGGACGTGGTGGCGGCGGCTCCTGGATCGTCGACGCGACGTGGCTGGTCGGCGACCCCCAGCCTGCCGTGTGGAGGCCCGCGTCGAACGCTGAGCTCGCAGGCGGTGCCGTCCGGAGCGGCGGCGGGGCTGCGAACTGGGGTGGTGCCGAGAACTGCGGGGGAGCTGGCGGCGGGGCCGCGAACTGGGGAGGCGCCGATGGCGCCGATGGCGCCGCGTGCTGCGGCGGGAGGGGAGGTGGCTGCGGCCAGCTGTCAGGTCGCACGTCATCGGCCATCGTCTCGGTCCCCCCACTGAACGCCGACCTCGGCGGTCTCCCGGCGGGGACCTTAAAGGACCTGCCTGAGTCGATGTCGACGGTCCACCGTTTTGTCACCGCCGGTGCCACGGGACTGTCGCACGGGCAGTGACAGAACCCGGATGGTGGTCGGGACGGGGAGATTCGAACTCCCGACCCCCGGCTCCCAAAGCCGGTGCGCTACCAGGCTGCGCCACGTCCCGTCGCCACGTCGTCGACCGCCCGACCCGGCGCCGCCACGCTACACGGCGGCCCTCACCGCCATTTCGGGTCGACCGAACCGCGCCCGGCGCGGTTCAGTCGACCCGGAACGAGGGCGTTTCGGCGCCCCGACGCCGGGTCGGTAGACTCGTCCGCCTGTGAAATCCACCATCGAGCCCCTCGAGGGCAACAAGGTCAAGCTCTCCGTCTCGTTCGACGAGGCCGAGCTGGAACCGGCGATCGACAAGGCCTGGAAGCAGATCGCCAAAGAGGTCCGCATCCC
>JAEZFI010000276.1 GCA_023437745.1 Actinomycetes bacterium | reverse complement strand
AGCAGCCAGAGCGCGACCGCCGGGCGGGACCCGCGGGGGGGGGTCAGGTCGTCGAGGCGGGGCACAGGCCGCCCCGCCCGGGCTCCCAGGACCGCGTCGAGGCTGCGGTCGAGGTCCATGTCCCCCTCGCCGCCGCGCACCGCCACGAGCCGGCCGACGCCCGACGCCCGCGCCACGCCCGTGCGGGCCACGTCGATCATCACCCGGCCGGCCAGGCGGCGGGCCAGCTCGCGCAACCGTTCGTCCGTGGCTCCGGTGAGGTCGGCCAGCAGCGTGAGCGCCGCGTCGGGGTCGGCGTCGAGCAGCTCGTCGAAGGCGTGCTCGTCCAGCTCACCGACCTCGGGGCTGACCTGCTCGAACCCCTCGGAGCGCGAGAGGTCGCGCCGGGAGGTCGTGCGACGACCGGACTCGGCGACGGCGCGCCGTGCCTCGTCCCCCTCGTGCACCCTGTCCTCGTCGGGATCCGGGGCCCCACCCTCGGGCGGGCTCAGGCTTTTGGGTCGCCCGCTCCCGTGTCGCCCCCGGGCTCCGCGCCGTCGCCGTCGGGCGGAGCGAAGAAGCGCTCCCACAGCGCCGTCACGATCTCGTCGGCCGTCCGGGCGCCGCCCTCGCGGACCCGGATGCGACCCGACAGCGCCATGAGTGCGGCGTCGAGCGTGACCGTCGGGTCGGTGACCTCGACGCCGCGGAGCTCCGCGAGCTGATGCACCAGCAGGAGCATGTCGATGGCGCCCCGCACGGAGGACCCGGTCCGGAGCTCGCCGTGGTCGCGGGTGGCCCGGACCATCGAGACCACCTGCGTCACGAAGCCGGCACCGACGGCTGCTGCGGCGTCCGGCGCCATGCGCGCGGTGACCAGCAGCTCGTCGGCCTGCTCCTGGTAGCCCATGGTCAACCGGCAGCAGCGGTCGTACACGGCCGAGGCGATCCGGGCGGTGCCCACGGCGTCGAACGGGTTCATGGCGGCGACGAGGCGGAAGCCGGGCCCCGCAGCGACGCGACCCAGGCGGGGCACGTGCAGCTCGCCCTCGCTCATCACGCCGATGAGGACGTTCAGCGTCTCCTCGGGGATGCGGTTGATCTCCTCGACGTAGAGCAGCGAGCCGTCCCGCAGCGCGGCCGTGAGCGGTCCGTCGAGGAACACGTCGGGCGAGTAGCCGGCCTCGAGCACCGCCGCCGGGTCGAACGTACCGATCAGGCGGGACGGGGTCAGCTCGGCGTTGCCCTCGACGAACTCGAAGCCCGTGCCGGCGGCGCCGGCGACGGCGCGCAGGAGGGTGGACTTCCCGGTCCCCGGCGGTCCCTCCAGGAGCAGGTGGCGCCCGGCAGCCAGCGCGGCCAGGACCTGCTCGACCTCGCGACGACGGCCGACGACCTGCGACCCGAGGTCCTCGACGAGCTGCGGTGACGAGAGGGTGCTCACGTCAGTTGAAGCTGTTCAGGATGAGCTGCACGTAGGCCAGGATGCCCGGTGCGGTGAGGTGGGCGCCGTCGCTCACGAAGAGGGCGGGGTTGTCCTTGGACGCGTTGTACCAGTCGATGACGTAGGCGTTGGGGTGCCGTGCCGGCGCCGCCTGGATCTGGGCGTTGTCCTCGGCCTCCCAGACGCGCGGCACCTTCGGCGTCACGAAGTACACCTGCCGCGCCGGGCCGGCGATCTCCATGACCTTGTCGATCATCCGCTCCGTGATCGTGCCGTTCGTCCCGAGGTGGATCAGCACGACGTGGCCGAGCGTGTTGTACATGGCCATGCCCTGCATGACCTCGATGACCGTGCCGAACTGCCGGCTGCGTTCGGCGTTGACGGCGATGCCCGGGATGTTCTTGCGGAGCACGTTGGCGGCGCCCTGCATCACCGAGTCGCCGATGGCCGAGACCGCCACCGGCGTGACCGGCAGCCCGGGGTTGGGCGGCGTCGTGGGGGGAGGGTCGGGCACGCCGACCAGACCTGGCGCCGCGGGGGCGGGGCCGGGCGGCAGCGTGGTCTCGGGCACGGTCTCCGGGGCGATCGTCGTCGTCTCCGTCGGGAGCGCGGTGGTGGTGGGTGCGGCCGTCGTGGACGTGGTGGCGACCGTGAGCAGCGGTGCGTCCTCGGCGGCGCGGCTGGCCTCGGCGATCTCGCGCTGGACCTTGTCGGCGCCGGACTCGGAGCGATCGAGGACCAGGACGCCCAGCACGGAGAGGGGCACCAGCGACAGGCCGACGATCTGGACGCGTCGCCGGACGCGCCCGGTGCGGGCGAACACGGGCCGGTCGCGCCAGCGCCCGATGGCGCCGTTGCGGATGGGCTTCTCGACGAAGCGGAACGACAGCTCGGTGACGGCGAGCGTGAGGGCCAGGCGCAGCACGGTGAGGGGGACCGTGCCGAGGTCGACGTCGAGCTGTGGCCGCGTCATGGCGAAGATCGGGAAGTGCCAGAGGTAGAGGCCGTACGAGCGGAGGCCGATCCACTGCAGCGGCTGCGTCCCCAATGCGTTCCCGAGCCGACCGTCGGGGTGGACCACCGACATGATCACGGCGATCGTCGCGAGGTCGACGACGGTGAACCCGCCGCGGAAGACGAACGAGTCGTTCGAGTCGAACGCCGTGAACATGACCCCCAGCACCACCAGGCCCAGCACGCCCACGGCGTCCATCGCGGTCCCCACCGCAGGGTTCTTGGGGCGGCGGCGGAGGCGGTCGGGACGCCAGATCATCGCCAGCGCACATCCGCCGAGGAGCCCGGAGAGCCGGGTGAACGAGTTGAAGTACAGGCCCGTCGAGTCGGACGTGGTCGACGGCGTGTACAGCACCGCCATCAGCACGGCCGACGCCGCCGCGGTGGCGCCGGTCACGAGGAGCAGCGACCGCTTGTGCAGGCGGGTGACCGCGAAGGCGAACACCAGGGGCCAGACGACGTAGAACTGCTCCTCGATGGCCAGCGACCACAGGTGCTGGAGGAGCGGCGGTCGTCCGGCCAGCTCGAAGTACGACCGCTGGTCGATCAGCTGCCACCAGTTGCTGACGTAGAGCAGCGCGGCGGGCACGTCGCCACGGAGGCGGGCGACGGCGTCCGAGGCGAAGAGCGCGGCGGCGAGCACCACGACGGCCAGGAGGAGGTAGAGCGCGGGGAGCAGTCGCCGGGCGCGCCGGATCCAGAAGTCGCGGAGCGAGATGCCCCCCGTGCGGCGCTGCTCGCCGATCAGGAGCGACGTGATGAGGTAGCCGCTGATGACGAAGAAGACCTCGACCCCGAAGAACCCCCCGCTGAACACGCTCCACGGCAGGTGGTACAGGATCACCGCCACGACCGAGAGCGCGCGGAGGCCGTCGATGCCCCCCAGGTACGGGAGGTGCGGCACGGTCGCGGGCCGTGAGATGGGCGGAGCTGGGGCGGTCGTCGTCACGGTGTCAGGCGGCTGGGCGCTCGTCCGACCTTACCGCCTGACCCTCGCGACTCCGTGGGCATCGAAGCCCGATTTCTGCTGGTTCTGTGGCGTGGAACGCGCCGCTTCTGGCGCGTCTCACACCACAGAACGGTCAGCGGGTGACCGAGGTCACGCGAACTCGATGACGCCCCGGATGTTCTTGCCGGCCCGCATGTCCTCGTAGCCCTGGTTGATCTCGTCCAGCGAGTACCGCTGCGTGACCAGCTCGTCGAGCTTCAACTGGCCCTCGCGGTAGAGCGACAGCAGCATCGGGATGTCGTAGCGCGGGTTCCCCGAGCCGAAGAGGCAGCCCTTGAGCTCCTTGTTCATCATGGCGAACATGAAGGAGTTCATGGTGGCCTCGTTGTCCATCATGTTGGCCACGGCGGTGACCACGCAGGTGCCGCCCTTGGCCGTCATCGTGAGGGCCGGCTCCACCATCGAGCCCGACATCACGCCCACGGTGAGGATGACCTTGTTCGCCATCTCGCCCCAGGTCAGCTCGCCGATGGCCGCCGTCGCCTCGTCGACGGACGAGTAGGTGTGCGTCGCGCCGAACTGCATGGCCTGCTCACGCTTGAACTCGACGGGGTCGATGGCGATGATC
>JAEZFI010000164.1 GCA_023437745.1 Actinomycetes bacterium | reverse complement strand
GGCGGCCGCGGGGGGGGGGCCGCCCGCCCGCCGCCCACTACGAGTACGGCTTCGAGCAGTACGACCGCCGTTTCGGGCCGATGCACCGGGACGAGCTGCATGCTGCCGCGGCGGACTGGCGACGGGTGAACGAAGAGGTCGTCGCCGCGCTCCGTCGCCTCGACCGCGGTGACGAGGTCTTCTTCACCATGTCCGGCAACATGCAGCTCCTCAACTCCAACAGCGTGTCGCTGGCGGCAGAGCTCCAGGGCTGGGGTCCCATCATCTCCATCCCCGACACCACCGCGCCCGCGCGCCGGCGGGCCGCCGACCTGTCGCCGGTCTGGCGCGACGACGACGGCACCGCCCATCGCCGTGTCCTCGTCCTCGCCCTGCACGACGAGATCCTCTTCACGCCCGACCGAGACGTCGCCGAGCTGGCATCGCAGGCCGAGGACCTCGGCTGGGTCCAGGCGGAGCGAATCGCCCTGCCCGTCGGCGGATCGGTGAGCCTGCTCGTCCATCCGGACGACCGCTGACGCCCATGGCACCGCCTCGGTCGCCGCGCGTCCTCACCGAGCCGCCCGCCATGGCTGCTGTGGGCGACCGGGACGCCGATGGGACCCGACCCCGGTGGTGGTCGTCGGCGTGGTCGTGGGGGCGCCGCCACCCGCTGCTCACCGTCCTCGTGTTCGGCCTCGTCCACGCAGTGGTCGGAGCGGTGTGGATCTGGACCCACCGACGGCTGGGATCGTACGACCCCGACGAGGCCGGCTACCTGGCGACGGCCCTGCGCTACCAGCGTTCGATCGACCCGGCTCACCCCATGTCGTTCCTCCGCGAGGTGACCTCCACCACCAACGGGCCGCTCGTGCCGATCCTGTCATTGCCGTTCCTCATCGCCGGCCCCCGGGACCCGCGCGCCGCGATGCTGGTGCAGCCCCTCCTGGCGGCCCTCACCGGGGTCGCCGCGGCCGGCATCACCCGGCGGCTCGCCGGCGCCACCACCGCCGTCGTGGTCGGGGTGTTCGTGGTGGCGCTGCCGACGATGCTGCTCGCGGCGGGCTCGTACTGGTACGGACTGGGCGCCGCTGCGTGCATGACCGGGGCGCTGTGGGCGCTGCTCGCCTCCGAGCGCCTGACGAACCGATGGCGCTGGGTGTTCGGCCTCTGCTGCGGGCTGATGCTGCTGGCCAGGACGATGGCGCTGGGGTTCCTCCCGGGCCTGCTGCTGGCGGGGCTCGTGCTCGCGTGGGGCGACCGTCGCCGGCTGCTCGGCTGGGTCGAGGCCGTCGCGGTCGCCGGGGTCGTCGCCGGCCCGTGGTGGATCGCTCGCCGCGAGGAGATCCTGGACTACCTCGTGGGCTACGCCTACGGGAGCCGAGCCGCGTTGTGGGGCACGGGCGGCCCGGTCGAGCGGTTGCTGGACCGTGCGCTGCTCGTCTCGTGGAGCTCCTTCTTCCTGCCGATCATCCCGCTGGCGGTCGTCGCGCTGGCGTGGGGTGCGAAGGCGACCCTGGAAGGTGGGGCATGGCGCCCGCCGTGGTCGGAGCACGCGCGGGCGGTGGCGGCGACCGCCACGGTGGTGGTGCTCGGGTTCGCCGCGCTCGTGAGCACGTCGAACCGCGGCGTCTGGTTCGAGCTCCCCCTCGTCGTGGCGATGATCCCTCTGGGTGCGGCGATCGTCGCTCGTGGCCGCCCCCTCCCCCGACGGCTCCTCGGCGCGTGGATGCTCGGCGTCGCCGTGATCGCTCCCGTCGCCCTGCGTGTCGCGGGCATCGGACACGCCGACGGCGCGCTCGTCCGGTACGACGAGCGCTTCACCGCAGGACCCACCCAGCAGCGGCGGGCGACCGACGAGTGGCGCGCGCTCAACGAGGCGGTCACCGGCGACCTCGCCGAGCTCACCGACCGTGGGCAGAAGGGCTCGGTGTGGGTCACGGGCAACATGTTCCTGCTGAACACGAACAGCCTGACGCTGACCGCGGAGCTCGACGGGTGGCCCGCGACGCTCGGCGTGCCCGACACGCTCGCCGCGCCGAGCGCTCGCGCCGCCGAGCTGACGCCGCGGGTCGGCGGTGTCGAACGGATCCTGGTGGTCGTCCGCCACGACCTCGAGCTGTTCACGCCCGACCTCCGCTGGCGTTCGTTCGAACGACAGGCGCTCGGAGCGGGCTGGCGCGAGGTGGAGCGCTACCCCATGCCGGTGGAGGGCGAGGTCGTCGTGCTGCGGCACCAGGACGCCCTCGCCGCCCAGTGATGGGCGGCCTCCCGCGGCGCGTCCTCGCGGCCGCCGAGCGGCGCCCGGTCCTCACCGTGGCGGTGCTCGGGATCGGCGTCGCCCTGGTCCACCTCTGGTGGGTCGCAGCGAACCGCCCCCTTGGGGCATGGGACGCCGACGAGGTCGGCTACATGGCGACCTCGTTGCGGTTCCAGCGGAACATCGAACCGAGCACCTTGATGCCGTTGATCGACCGGCTCACCGAGGCGCAGTCCGGACCCCTGGTCCCGCTGCTCGGCGTGCCCTTGATCGGCCTCGGGTCGAGGTCGCTCGGCTGGGTGCAGGCTGTGCAGCCACTGCTGTGCGTCCTGTGCGCCGTCGCGATCGCCGGCGTCACCAGGGCGCTGGGCACCTCGCGCCAGGCGATCCTCGCCGGCGTGGTGGTCCTCGGTGTGCCCGCCACCATCCTCGCGGGGCGGTCGTACCACTACGGCCTCGCTGCGGGCGCGACGGTCGCGCTCGCGATGTGGGCGCTGCTGCGCTCCGACCGGGGCACCCGGCGATGGCCGATGGCCGGCTTCGGCCTCGCCACCGGAGCGATGCTCCTCAGCCGCACCATGACGGTCTCGTACCTCCCCGGTCTCGCGGTCGCCGCGCTGCTGGTCGTGCGGCGTGATCGCAGATCGATCCTCAACCTCGCAGGGGCGGCGGCGATTGCAGCAGGCGTCGCAGGCCCGTGGTGGGTGGCGAGCTGGTCGGAGGTCTCCGACTACCTGTTCCGCTACGGCTATGGACCGAGCGCGGAGGTGTACGGGGCCGGCGCGATCCTCGGCCGGATGCGAATCCGCCTGGGAGTCCTGCTCACCGAGGTCCGGCCCCTCCTCCTCCTTCCCGCGCTCGCTGCCGTGACCGCCTCGGTCGTCCTCCGGATTCGCCGGCGACGTGAGGTCGCGGACGCCCTCCCAGGAGCACGCGACCGGCGGATCCCCGCACTCGCCGCCGTCGTCGCGATCGGCTACCTCCTGTTGCTGACCTCGGCGAACACCGGGATCCTCTTCGAGCTCCCGCTGTACCTGCTGCTCGTGCCGCTGATCCTGCACCTGTCAGCGGTGCTGCCACCCCGATGGCAGCGGATGCTCGGGGGGCTGGCGCTCGCCGCCGCGCTCGTGAACCTCGTACTGGTGGGCAACGTGCGACTCGGCGAGGACAGCCCTGACACCGCAGATCGCTCGCCGACACCCTCGCTCTTCCTCTTCGGCGACATGTACCCACGGGACTTCGACCTCGTCCTCGCCGACACGCGCCTGGGTGCGGGGCGGTCGGCTCGTCGTGAGGCCGCCGGCGAGTGGTGGAACGCGCAGGTGGCTCTCGTCGAGCGGCTCGACCACCGGTTGGCGGGGCGCACAGAGGTCCTCCAGACGGTGACCGGCTCGTCGGCGCTGATGAACCAGGGTTCGATCCTCTTCGCCGAGGAGCTGCTGGGGAAGGCGATCGGACCGAGTGAGACCCCGCTCACCAGGTCCCCGGACCTGTCGGCTTGGCTGGAACCCCGCTCGGCGGACCAGTCGCGGGTCCTCGTGGTCATCAGATCCCGTGCGAAGCGCTTTCTGGAGGACTCCGAGTCGGACCGACTGCTCGACGACGCTCTCGATCGAGGGTGGGAGCAACGCGACCGGGTGCCGCTGCCCGACGGTGGGGACGTCCTCGTCCTCACCCATCCCCGGAGCGAGCCGGGGTGAGCCGGATCAGGTCGGCGCCCGTCCTGGTCGGGGTGCTCGCTGCCGCCGCGATGGCGCCCGTGTACTGGCACCTGACGTCCGGGGCCGCGGCGACGATCCGCGGCCAGAACGACTTCCCCGGTTCGCTCACCGAAGCGGACTGGGCGAGCGTCGTGCCATTCCGGCCGCCGGCCCCGCACTTCCTCCTCCCCCTCCTCACCAGGATCCTCGGCGCAGGCATCGGCCTCCGCGCCGGGATGGTCGTGGTGTGCGTCGCCGCTGCGGGCCTGACGTTCGGTGGGATCGCAGCATGGAGCCGTCGACCGGCCACCACCGGGTCGAGCGCCGCGCCGCGCCGGTTCACGCCCGGTGCCCTCGTCGCCGCCGGACTCCTCCTGCTGGAGACCCCGGCGCTGCTGATCCCGTTCACCCCTCCGGAGTCGACGCCGTGGTGGGGTCGGTCCGTGGTCGTGGACCTCCACCACTGGGCCAGTCCCACCAACATGGTGCTCCTGGCCTGCTTCGTGCCGCTGGCGGCGCTGGTCGTCCGAGCCACGGAGGACCTGCGGGCGGGCTCGGCGGGGGCACCGCACTGGCTCCCCCTCGCGGGGTTCGCCGTCGTCGCGAGCCTGGCCAAGCCCAGCCTGACGCTGCCCTCGCTCGCCGCGGTGCCGGCGTTCGTGCTGTGGCGATGCGGGCTCGACCGACGAACCGTGCGACTGGCCGCCGCCTACTGGCTCCCGGCCGTCACGGTCACCCTGTGGCAGATCTGGTTCCTCCGGAGCGGCCAGACGCCGTTCGACTCCGCCGGCGGCTGGCGCCTGCGACCGTTCTGGGTCTTCCGGCAGGACGGGATGGACCGCCCGGCCATGTACCTCCTGCTCCTGCTCGTGCCGCTCGGGCTCTGGGCGGGGGGCCGCCGGGTGCTGACCGATCCGCTCGTGCGGCTGCTGGGACTGGTGTGGATCGCCGCGATGTTCCCGACCCTGCTCCTCCAGGAGACGGGACCCCAGGCGGGCGACGCGAACTTCACCGTCGGCTCGCAGCTCTCGTACTTCCTGCTGACCGCCGCCGTCCTCGTGCGGCTGGCCGACCGTGAACCCCATGGGCGACCGCGGTCGGCCCGCGAGCTGGCGCCACAGGTGGCCCTGGCCGTGTTCCTGGTGTTCGCGTTGCTCGCCGGCACGTGGGCCTACCTCGACGCCATCGGGGCGGTGCACCGGGCCTGAGCCGGGGCGCCGCCCGAGGTTCGGCAGCCGGCCACTACGATCAGGGGGTGGGCGAGGGGCAGCAGGTGGAGCGTTCGACGCACGACGAGCGACGCTCGATGCGTCGCTTCGCGCTCCCCTTGGTCACCGCCGGGGCAGGCGCCCTCGCGATCGCCGCGGTGCCGCTCGCCCGCCGCGCCCGACGAGTGCTGCCGCCCAAGCTCGCCGACATGGCGGTGTCGGCCGGGATGGCAGGCGCCGGCTGGATGATGTTGGCCGTCGCCGAGCGGGTCGCCCCCCACCGGGACGAGTGGAACGAGCCCGACGAAGAAGCCGGCACGGACCTGACGTACCTGCTCGTGGCGCTCGCCCCCACCGCGCTCGGCGCCAACGCCCTCGCCGGTGCACTCGCACGGCCCGGTGCGGCGTCACGGCGCGATGCCCGATGGAGTTGGCCGCACCACTGGCCACTGCCGGCACGGGTGGCGCTCGCACTGCTCTCCACGGAGCTCATCCACTACTGGCACCACCGCGCTGCACACCGCATCGACGCGTTGTGGAAGGCACATGCGATCCACCACAGCGAGAAGCGGCTGTACTGGGTCAACGGCACACGATTCCACCCCATCGACGAGGTGCCGCTCATCGCCCTCCAGGCGCTGGCGCTCCGAGTGCTGGACGTGGGACCGGACGAGCTCGTCGTGCACAACGCGTTCAAGCTCATCCACGGCCTTCTCCAGCACGCGAACATCGACGGGAACATGGGCCCGGCGCAACGGATCTTCAGCACCGCCGAGCAGCACCGGATGCACCACGCCCCCACCGTGCCGAGGGAGGCCGTGAACTACGGCGCCGTGCTGTCCGTGTGGGACCAGCTGTTCGGGACCGCGGCGCGTCCGGCGGCGGGCTCGGCAGTCGACCGGATCGGCCTCCTCGACCAGGACGAAGTGCCGTGGCGGTTCGGCGAGCAGATGCTCGTCCCCTTCCGGTCGCAGGGCTCGATCTCGAACAGCGCCTGAGCGACCTCCCCCGTCACCAGCAGCACTGCCCGGTCGCGAATCCGTTGGCCGTCGTGAGCATGACCGCCGCGAGCGGCACGATCACCCACCGAGCCCGTCGGGACGCCGTCTCGATCCACTCTGCCACCAGGGCCGCCAGCGGCACGGCCGGCAGCAGCAGCCGAGCGCCGGGGGAGAACAGGGAGTCCGCACCGGCGAAGTAGGTGGCCACGAGTCCCAGGTTCATCACCGCGTACGGAAGGCCGAACCGACGGGCGACGGACGGCAGCGTCCACAACGTGAGCCCGGTCATCGCTGCGGCGGTCACCTCCCCGAAGATGATCAGCCGTGATTGGCCGAGGAGGTCCCCGACGCCGCCCTGCGAGACGAAGTCGATCCTCAGCCAGGAGGACAGCTGGGTGATCGGCGGGTGGCCGTAGTGGTCGATCTGCACGTTCCAGAACGCGAGGGGCTCACCCCGGTCCCGCCACAACCACAGTGAGAAGGCGGCGACGCCGAGGACCGAGAGACCGCCTGCGAACTGGGACGGACGGAGTCGCCTCCACCGCACGCGGGTGGGCCGGAACGGCCGGACCAGGTCGCCGAACGCGGCGAGTCCCCGCGTTTCACCCCGCGGGTCCAGCTCGATGACCCCTCCCCTGCACAGGCCGAACAGCGTGAGCGCCGGGATCAGCGGGAGGGCGTTCGGCCGGGTCACCGTGGCGAGCGCGCCGACCAACCCGGCGGCGACGAGGTGATCCCGTTCCGCGAGGCACCACGCGACGACGACGCACGCCACGACCGCGCCGTCGGGATAGGTCATCCCGGCCAGCATGAAGCCGAACGGTTGGAGCAGGAAGACGACCACGGTCATCCGCTGCGACCGGGGGCCGAGTCCCTTGAGCTCCGCCCACTGGAACACGGCGACGGTGGCGATCACCCCGCCGAGCAGGCTCAGGAGCACTGCGAGAACCGCAGGGTTCTCGAACCAGCCCAAGCCGGCGCGGATCGCCACCGGCCACCCGGGGAAGATCGCCTCCAGGCCCGCGCCTGGGACGTAGCCGTGCCGGATGACGTCGACATAGAGGTGCCAGTCCCACGACTCCTTGTTGGCGGCCAGCCGGTCGACATCCCACAGCTCGCCGTGCCCCTCCAGGGTGCGGAAGATCGTCGCGTTGACGACGACAGCGAAGGCGGCCCAGGCGAGGACGGGGAACCGAAGCCACCGCTTCCTCCCCTGGGTCGGGTCCACCTCCACCTCCGCCGTTCGCCAGCCGAGGAGGTCGCGCGTGCGCCGGTGGATGGCCGCGACGCGCTGGCGGGCCCGACCACCGAGGCTTCCCCGTGAGGCGAGCCACATCGCGCAGGTCGCCAGGCCGCCCAGCACCACCAGCGGGACGATCAGACCCTGGAAGCGACTGAACGCCAGCACCGTCCCGAGGGCGAGGACCGCGGCGAGCCACCCGATGACCGGGACCCATTGCGCCGGTGGGCGCTCGGACGGCGCAGCGCTCGGCTCGGGGTGCGCCGATGGCCGTCCGGCGCCCCAGACGGTCGCCCGGGCGGTCCTGGCACGCTCGGCGACCGCACGGCGCAGTTGGAGCCGACGTCGAAGGAGCGTTCGGGCAGCGACGTCGAACCCCCGGGGCAGCAACGAGGCGGCCATCGTCGACACCCCGAGCACCGCGACGCAGAGGACGGCCACCATGGACGTCCTCGAGGGCGAGGCCAGTCGATCCGGGAGCCACGTCGCTGCGGCCGACACGACGGCTGTGGCAAGGACCAGCGGCTCGAGCGCTGTGTAGGCCGCCGTGTCGCGTCGCAGTGGGCGCGGCGGCGGGATCACGCCCATGATCACTGCGCCCGCCACGGTGCTCAGCGGCCCCACCAGCGTGAGGAGCCTCCCTCCCGGCCCCACGTCGACCGGCAGCGGCTGCAACCAGAACGCACCGATCGCTCCAGCGGCCACGACCGCCGGCCAGCACGCAGCCGTCCACCGCCGTGCCACGAGCAGTGCGAGCCAGCTCGCCACCGCGAGGCGGACGCCGAGCTCCACCGACGGACCCACTGCGGTGTGGAGGGCGCCCCACCCGAACGCAGGGCTGACCGCGAGCACGGTCCGCCACCACGTCGCTGTCGGCAGCTCCTGCCGCTCCTGGCCGGACGACGAGCCCTGGCCGGTCTCCGGGTCCACGGCCTCGACGGCCGTTCGCCCGGGGGCGGCCCCGCCCGTCGACCGCCCCCTGCTCGCCACGGGACCCCACGGTAGGTGGCACCAGCCCGGCGATGAGCGCCAACTGGAAGCCGACCGACGCGGTGACGGGTGCGCCGATCGCGTCAGGGGCAGCCGGCGGCGTTGTCCAGGAAGGCGAACTGGGCTCGCAACGCCGAGGGGTGCGACCCGCGCTCGACCCCGAGCTCCCTGATCGCGCTGCGGAGCGGTTCGGCCTGGGGATCCCATCCCGCTGTGGCGGCGACGTCGGCGATGTGCTGGTAGGCGGCGACGAGGTAGTCGCCGTCCGCCCTGAGCCAGGCCGGCAGCGCAGGAGCCTCCGTCCGCGTGATCTCGGTGAGGCGCTCGACCGCTGCCTGGAACTCCGGCGGGCTCAGGTCCGGACTGCCCCGCGTCGCCGTGATCGCCGCCGCGAAGCGGCAGCCGGCGTCACCCAGGTCGAGCAGCGGGGCCGGCGACGGCGGCGCCGACGCCGTGGGCTCCACGTCGTCCACGACCCAGCCCGGCGGGTCCAATCGGAAGATCCCACCGCTGCCGCCGAGGACGTAGGTCTCACCCGCGGGTCCGGCAGCGAACCCCACGACCTGTTCGCCGATGTCGGCGACCGACCGAGGTTCCCCCGGCGAGCCGTCGCCCGGCAGCGCCCGGACCTCGGGGCGGCAGTAGTCACCGAACAGGTAGGCGCCGTCCAACGAGCGGACCGGCCCGCCACGGACGACGAGGCCGCCCGACACCGCACAGCCGCCGTCCTCGTGGCCGTACACATGGTGCGGGGCGGCCAGTGGAAGGTCCGGCAGCGGCTCGACGTACGGGTCGGCGCCCTCCAGGTACGGCCAGCCGAAGTTCGGCACGGCCGACGCGGGGTCCGCCAGCGCCACCAGGTCGAGCTCCTCCGAGTGGTCCTCGCCGACGTCCCCGATCCAGAGGTGTCCCTCCGCCTCGTCCACCGCGATCCGCCACGGGTTGCGGAGACCCCGGGCCACGAGGTCCGTGGCGGAGGGCACGAACGGGCCGGAGCTCCCGTCGAGGTAGCGCTGGGGGACCCGCAGGACCACGCCGTCCGGTTGCTGCGGCCCCGGCGGTTCGCCCGGCACCTCGAACGCCCCCACCCCGACGACCAGGTCCCCGTCGGGCGTCGTGGCGAGACCGCCCCCGCTGTGGACGTACGGATGGTCGACGGCCATCACGGTCGTCGCGTCCGCCGAGTCGATCCGGGCGCCGGGGGCATACGGGAACGAGTCGAGCGCAACGGTGCCGCCGGGCGTGGTGTGCAGCGCGAGGAGCCGGCCGCCGGAGCGGTCCAGACCGATGTTCAGCAGTCCGCCGGCCCGGGCGTCCGCGCGGGTGCCGGCGCTGAGGTCCAGGGCCACCTCGAGGTCGGGGGACGGCACGAGATGGCCCTTCGAGCGGCGCAGCCCGATCCGCGTGACCCTCCCCTCGTGCGTGCTCACGAGCAGCTCCGTTCCGTCCGGCCCCACCACGAGGCCGGTCGGGATCCCGTCCACCGTGCCCACGCGGGTCACCCTCGGCGGCACGTCCGGGTCGCCCGGGTCGAAGGCCGCCGGCGGCGCGGCACCGGCCTCCGGAGCGTCCCGATCGGGCGCGGCATCCGGCGGGCGGTCGCTGCACGCGAGCGGGGTCACCAGGCCGACCAGCACCAGTGCGCCGACGACCGCGCGTCGCCGGGTCATCGGCCGACCTGGAGGCGCTCGAGGTCGGCGCGGATGGTGTCGAAGATCGCGCCGGCGACGACCCGCGCCGCAACCTCGTTGTGATGGACGTCGTCGCTGAACAGCGGCTCCCTGATGCCGTCGAGCACGTCGCTGAGGTCGACCACCCCGTCGGGGAGTGTCCGCCGTGCCGCTTGGGAGGTCGCCCGGGCGTTCCGGCCGCCGTCGTCGTGCTGCGGCTCGCCGTCCACCTCGGGCCGCGATGCCGTCGTCGGCTGCCAGAACCAGTGCGTGGGGATCGAGCCGACCGTCGACTCGCTGGCGCGCCGCGCGAGCTCGTACCGCCGGGCGGCGAGCTCGCCGACCTCCGCCGGGGTGCGAGGTGCCACGGTCGACGTCGGCACCAGCCGACCGCCTGGTGGAGCATCGGGCACGTCGTCGCCCCTGGCATCGACGACGCCGTCCCAGAACTGCTCGAGGAGCGGGTCGAACGGGCCGTAGCCGTCCGGAACGCCGTGATCGTTCATCGTCCGCGCGGCCCACAGCTCGTTGGCGCCGTCGTAGAAGACCACGAGGTCCGGCGGCGGGCCGACCAACAGGTCCCACTGGGCACGTTGCGCCTCGTCCCAGAGCAGGTCACCAGGTGTCCCGCGGTTCACGACGTCCAGTGCGATCCCCTCGCCCCACGCTGCCCGCGCGAGCTCTGACGGGATGGTGTGCTCGTCACGTTGCCCGATGCCGAAGATCGTCGACCCTCCGTAGACCCACACCACGAGCCGGTGGCAGTCCCGGCACGGCGCCGACCACGTGGCGCGGACCCCGCCGGCCACGTTGACGTGGCGAGTCGACACATCGGCCACCCGCAGCGGGTGGATCGGGCGGAACGCAGCATCCTGGTTCATGACCCACTCGATGTCCTCCCGGTACTCGGGGTACCAGGCTTCGCCGGCATACGCGGGTGGTGTGGAGCTCGGCTCCTCCCACCAGGACGCGCCGTCCGATGCGGCCAGCGACGTCGTGTCCGTCATCCGCGGCCAGAGCAGCGCTGCGGCCACGGCGCCGATGACGAGCCAGATCGTGACGACCCGAGCCCGCGGGGCCCACGCCGGCCGATCGACCAGCGCCTCTGCGCTCCACGGATGCTGCGGCCTGACCAAGTGGGCTGCCCGACGGGTCCACGCCGAACCGGGCCGGTGCGGGGCGTCGAGCTCGTCCATCGCGGCGAGCCGGCGGACCAGCCAGGGCACGACGATGACGGGGATCGCCAGCACCGAGAACGCGATGACGCCGAGCGCCTTGGTCAGCGCCGTCACGAACGAGTCGATCGCACGATCGAGCACGTCGCCCGCCAGCAGGCCGATCGCCAGGACCAGGGGTGCCACGGCCAACACGACGAGGACGGCGATCCCGGCCGCCGTGTCCGCGCCGCGCCACGCGGCGACCACGGCGATCAGCGCGACGACGATCGCTGCCCGGCGAGCCGGGCGGTGACCGAGGGGGACGGGCCGCCAACCCCGCACGCCCCAGTCGGCGACGGCCAGGCTCAGCCCGGACCATGCACCGAGCAGCGCGCCCTCGGACAGGGCCACCACCACCCCGACGGCGACCACCACCATGCCTCGGAGGAGCCAGCGGCGCTCACCCAGCACGCCACCCACGAGCGCACCGGCGACCGACGCGGCCAGCACCACCCACGGGCGGAGGGTCGGCATGACCGAAGCCCGGACCAACGGCCCCACGAGGAGGGTGACCAGGTACAGGAGGAGGCCGGCCCACGCCGGGCGAGCGTCCCGCGACGGCGGCACCCCGGGCGCGCTGGCCCACGAGCTGCCTCCCTCCGGCAGATCGACTGGGGTTTCCGCTGCGATCCGTCGCCTCCCTACGAGCCCCGCAGCGACCCACTCTACGGTCCGCCACCCACGCCGCCGATGACGGCGCCGGGGGTATCATCCATGCCCACCTGCCGGCCGGCAGGCGTCTCGATGGGGTCCCGGGCACGATGCGCATCCTCGGTGTGAGCTGCGACTACCACGACGCCGCCGCCGCACTCGTCGTGGACGGCGACGTCGTGGCGGCCGCCGAGCAGGAGCGCTTCAGCCGCGTCAAGCACGACGCGACACTGCCCGCCGAGAGCATCGCGTCCTGCCTCGCGATGGGTGGTGTCGACGCCGACTCGATCGACGCCGTCGTGGTCCACGAGAAGCCGCTGCTGGTCGCGAGCAGGGTCCTGGCTGCGCATCAGCGCCGCGGGCCGGCGTCCGTCCCCTCGTTCGCGCGTGAGTTCCCGGTGCTCCTGCGCCGCAACCTCATGATCGCCCACCGGATCGAGGAGCTGCTCCGCCGTCTCGGCGCTCGACGGCCACCCCGCCCCCTCTACTCGGAGCACCACCTCAGCCACGCGGCCGCTGCGTTCCTGCCGTCGCCGTTCGACTCGGCGGCGATCCTCACGATCGACGGGATCGGAGAGTGGTCGACAGCCACGCTGGCCCATGGCCGCCGGGACCGCGTCGAGGTCCTGGAGGAGCTGCGCTACCCGAGCTCGCTCGGACTCCTCTACTCGCTCGCCACCACGTGGTGCGGGTTCGAGGCCAACGACGGCGAGTACAAGCTGATGGGCCTGGCGCCCTACGGCACGCCCCGATACGCGGCGCAGCTGCGGGACCTCGTCGAGCTCCACGACGACGGTTCGCTCCGTCTCGATGCCCGTGCCGTGCGGTGGTGGGGTGGCGACCCCGCACGGTCGCGCCGCCTCGTCGACCTGTTCGACGGGCCGCCCCGCCCGGCGGGCGACGAGCTCACCCAGCGCGAGGCCGATCTGGCGCGCAGCGTGCAGGACCTCACCGAGGAGGCGGTCCTTCGCATGGCGCGCCACGCCGTCGCGGCCACTGGCGAGGACCGCCTCTGCCTGGCCGGTGGTGTGGCGCTGAACTGCGTGGCGAACGGGCGCCTCCTCCGCGAGGGCGTGGTCGACGAGCTGTGGGTGCAGCCCGCCGCCGGCGACGCGGGAAGCGCCGTCGGCGCAGCCCTGTGGTACTGGCACGACGAGCTCCGCAACCCGCGCCGCCTCGACGGACGGGCGGGGCCGATCGGTGACGGCATGGGTGGCGCGGCGCTGGGGCCGGCGTTCGACGCCGACCAGGTCGCTGCCTGGCTCGGCCGATCGGGTGTGGAGCACCTGCGCGTCCCCGATCCGGAGGAGCGGAGCCGGATCGTGGCCCAGCACCTCGCCGGCGGGGCGATCGTCGGCTGGTTCGAGGGGCGCATGGAGTTCGGGCCGCGTGCGCTCGGCCACCGGTCGATCCTCGCCGACCCCCGATCACCGACCGTGCAGTCGCAGATCAACCTCCGGGTCAAAGGCCGGGAGTCCTTCCGGCCCTTCGCACCAGCGGTGCTGTGGGAGCACGCCCCGGAGTGGTTCGAGCTGTCGCAGCCCTCGCCGTACATGTTGCTCACGTGCCAGGTGGCGGCCGATCGTCTCGTCGAGGTGCCCGAGGAGCAGGACACGGGGTTCCTGCGCCGCGTGGAGGTGCCGCGCTCGCAGATCCCGGCCTGCACCCATGTCGACGGCTCGGCGCGGGTGCAGACGGTGCACCGCGAGCTGTCGCCGACGTTCCACCAGCTCATCGGGGCGTTCCACGACCTCACGGGGTGCCCGGTCCTGCTCAACACCTCGTTCAACGTGGCGGGAGAGCCGATCGTCTGCACCCCCGACGACGCGCTGAGCACGGCACGGCGGGCCCGACTCGACGTCCTCGTGATCGAGGACTCGATCGTGGAGCTCGACGGCGGGCCGTCGGTCGGCGAGGAGGCGCTGTGAGGTTGGCGGCCCACGTCCTTCGACTCGTCGGGGAGACCCTCTGGTTCGGCGTCGCCACTCGTCGGGCGTGGCTAATCCTCGCGGTGCTCCTGGGCCTGGTGCTGACGGCGCTCGTCGTGTCCGCGCAGGTCACCGCACCGTTCGTGGTCTACCCGTTCGCCTGACGCTCCGGCGGTCGGGTCGCTCAGCTCGTGGGACGAGGGCTCGTCACGGCGAGCTCCTGCGCCCGGTGCCGGGATGCGGCAACCCCGTGGCGCAGCACCTGCAGCCCCGTCCGCACCAGCGGAACTCGTGAGATCTCGCCTGCGTAGCGCGTCGGGATCGCGATCTCCTGGACGCGGGCGCCACGGTCGAGGAGCGCCACGGTCACGGCGACGTCGAAGTCGAACCCGTCGGGCAGGCCGGCGAGCCCCACGTCGACGAGCGACGACGTGCGGTACGCCCGGAAGCCGCTGAACCACTCGGTGAGCGACGCTCCGGTCATGGCGTTCAGGAGCTTCGACAGCACCCGGTTGCCGATGCGCTTCTTCAGCGGCATGTGACCGGCCCGCGCGCCCCCGCGATCGATCATGCGGGACCCGAACACGAAGTCGGCGTCACCGGAGAGGATCGGCGCGAGCAGGTCACCGATGCGCTCCGGCGGGTACTGGGCGTCCCCGTGGAGCAGCACGACCACGTCGGCGCCCTCGTCGGCGGCCCAGGCGAACGACGCCTTCTGGTTGCCGCCGTAGCCGAGGTTCACCTCGCGCGCCACGACGTCGACGTCGAGCGGCGCGGCGTCGGCCCAGCTGCGAGCCAGTGCCACCGTCCGGTCGGAGCTGCAGTCGTCCGCGATCAGGACCCTCGGCCGCACGGACTCGCTCGCGTCGGGGATCCGTCCGAGCAGCTCCTCGATCGTGGATTCGGCCTCGTAGGTGACGACGACGATCGCCACCTGCGTCGTCGCAGCCGCCGAGCGACCCGCCGCCGCCCCCGGGCGCGGGACCCCCGTCGTCATCGAGGCGTCTCCGCACGGGCACGACGGACGAGGTCGACCGTCACCGTGCCGTCGCGGTGCGTCGCGCCGCCCCCGCGGTGCGCTCGTGGCACCACCGGCCGCTGCAGTGGTGTCGCCGGGTCCAGGTCGGACGGGCGCCACCGGTCCTCGAACTCGTAGCGCTCCTCCGCGGGCGCCTTCCGAGGTCCCCACAGCATGACCATGAACTTCAACGTGTACCACACGTTCCAGAAGATCTCGCCGGTGCGGAACATGTAGCGCAGCCGGCGAGCCAGGTAGCGCGGGTTGCGGAAGTACGCCTGCACGTAGAAGCGCTTGAAGTACTCGCGGATCGTGCCCCAGTCGAGCGTCGGGTGCTCGAAGATGAGGTCGGCTTCGTTGTAGACGGTGTACGCGTCCCAGTCGAGGGTCTTGATGCGGCCCTGCTCCTGCAGGTCGTGGAACATCGGCGTGCCCGGGAACGGCACGCAGATCCCGCACTTCATCGTGTCGAGCGGGACCGAGCGGGCGAAGTCGATCGTGTCCTGCATGGTCTCGGGGGTGTCACCGGTGAGGCCGACGAGGAAGAACCCGTTGGGCTCGAGGCCGGCGCGCCGGGCGCTCCCGACCGCCTCCACGGCCTGGTCGAGGGTCGCTCGCCCACCCTTGCCGAACGCGCGGAGGACCTCGTCGCTCCCGCTCTCCAGCCCGAAGTAGACCCGGAAGCACCCGGCACGCCGCATGAGCCGGAACAGCTCGTCCGACGCGCTGTCGACCCGGATGCCGTTGGTGCAGCTCCAGCCGACGCCGGGAGCCCGGCGGATGATCTCCTCGCACACGAGCGCCGCCCACTCGTTGTCGCTCGTGAAGATGTCGTCGACCACCACCGCTTCGCGGAAGCCGAAGCGAGCCAGGCGGACGAGCTCCTCGGCGCAGCGTTCGGGCGACTTCTTGCGGTAGCCCCGACCCATCGTGTTCTTCGACCCGCAGAAGTCGCACGAGTAGATGCAGCCGCGGGAGAACTCGATGGTCGTCACCGGCCGGTGGCGGGCGGCCAGCTTGGTGATGCGCTGGTTCCCCTCCATCGGGTACCGGTCCCACGCCGGCCACGGCAGCGTGTCGAGGTCCTCGATCAGGTGACCGGGCCCGGAGCAGGCCACGCCGTCACCGTCGCGCCACCAGAGGCCCCCGACGTCGCGCGGCGCGGCGCCGTCGAGGAGGTCGGCCAGCACGAAGTCGGCCTCCCCCGCCGCGACGAGGTCGAGCGCCGACTGCCGGAGCGTCTCGGCCGGCATCGCAGAAGGATGCGGACCGCCGCCGATGGTGAGGATCCGGTCGTCGACGTCCTTCACGAGGTACGAGAGGTCTCGGAGCTGGTTCGTGAGGGGCGTCGTCGCCGTGATGCCGACGACGTCGGGGCGCGCGGCTTCGATGGCCCGGCGGACGACGTCGGTGTCGTAGGTCCGGTACGACAGGTCGAGGATCTCGACCTCGTGGCCCCGTTCGACGGCGGCGCCCGCCAGCGTCGCGAGGCTCAGGATCGGATAGACGGGCGACGCGAGACCGCCCTCGTTGGATCCGTACGTCCGGAAGTAGGACGGGTTGATCAGCAGCGCTCTGGCCATGGCTCCCCCACCGCAGCCGGGCCGGTCAGCAGCCGGCCGTGCGCACCGCCGGCACGGTTCACACCACCGACAGGTCGACGACGGCGTCGCCCGCCGCGGGACGCCCTGGGACGTAGGGCTCTGCCCTGCGCTCCACGCCCTCCGCGTAGAACTGCTCGCACCAACGCCGGTACTGCATGATCGGGCCGTCGTGGTGGGCCAGCGCGGGACGCGGCACGTAGGCCTTCGACTCCCAGACCTCGACGTCCTCGACGGTCCGCTCGTGGATCTCGTCGATGAACGCCTTCCCGAGGCTCGAGGTGGTCGCGGCATCACCCGTCTGCCGCACGACGAAGCTGAACCGGAGCTCGCACGAGCCCTCGTCGACCGGCGTCGCGCATCCGAGGAGCAGGGTGTCGACGAGGCCGGTGAACCACGTGGCCGCCACACCGGGGCCCCACACGTCGGTGTCGATCCGGCCCTGCACGGCGCCGTTCGGCGTGGGGAAGTCCTGGCTGATCCGGATCTCGGCCACGGGGCCGTCGGTGCGGTAGGCGTCGACCTGCGGGAAGGTGGGCTCGTCGGGGCGCACACCGCCGTTGAGCGCGATCTGGTAGTCGATCAGGTGCGCCTGGATGTGCGCGGCGTCGACCTGCGTCTCCGCGACCTCCTGCCAGTGGCAGCCAAGGCGGTAGTGGCGGCGGAACACCTCGGAGAACCCTCCGCCGGTACCGAACTCGGGCAGCTCCGGCACCTCCCACTGCGGCGGCTCGTCGGTCGGGTGGTACCACGCCAGCAGGGCGCCATTGCGCTCCACGACCGGGTAGGTCCGCACGTGCGCGCGGCCGTTGATCCGATCCGAGTAGGGCACGTCGATGCAGTGGCCCGCCTTGTCGTACCGCCAGGAGTGGAGGGGGCAGACGACCTCGTCGCCCTCGATCCGGGCACGGACGCCGAGGTGGGCGCCCATGTGGGGGCAGAAGGCGTCCCAGACCGCCGGTTCGCCGTCCTCCGACCGCCAGGCGACCAGGTGCCGACCGAAGTAGAACCTCGGGAGCGCGGCGCCCGGGGACACCTCGTCGCTCCACGCGACCTGGAACCAGCCGAACGGCATGGGCATGGGGTAGTCGCGAACGCCGTCGCCAATCCTCGCCATCGCGGCGAGTGTAGCCGTGGACTGCGCAAGCAGGTACTGACGCGCCGGTCGGCGGGTAGGGACGAGCGAGGACATCGTCGCGTGGGGTGCAGTGTCGCGGCCCGATTTCCCGTCCAGTTACGGTCGACACACATGGTTCGCTCCGCTACGGTGTGTCTCGTGTCATTCCGATCTCGACTTCTCGCGGCAATCCCCGTCGGCATCCTCCTTGCTGGCACCGTCCTGACCGGGCCGGCCGGTTCGCAGGTCGCCGAACCGGAGACCACCCCGACGGAGCTGGACCCGACGCAACCGATGACGCTCCTGATCGACGTGGTCGATCCTGGCGGCGACAAGTGCCTGGCGGCGTCGCAGGTGATGATCAGCGGTTCGAACCTGTACGGCTACCTCGACGAGGACATCGCCCCGCTCACCGTCCGGTTCGACATGTACAACGCGGCCCTCGCCTACGCGATCCCGACCCTTCCCGAGGGCGCCCGCGCCACCGCCTCGACGGTGGCCACCGGCCTGGTCGACATCAACCAGCAGAACCGCGTGACCAACGACTTCCGCAACCTTCGCCAGGAGATGCGCACGTTCTTCGAGACGAACGTGGCGGCGGTGGACAGCACGATGACGGCACTGCTCGACGGGTGTCCCGAGTTCGATGGCTATCCCCGGGTGATCAGCCTCGACGTCGCGGCGAACGACTCCTGGGACGTGATCTGACCGTCGTCGTCGGTCGGACCCCGCCTCGGCGGGGTCCTGAGTGCTGGCCGTCGGCGAAGGCGGAGCGATGCGGCACCGCTCCTTCCTGATCATCAGCGCCGCCCCGGATCGCCGGGCGAGCACCGTGTCGCTGCGAGCGCTCGTGGCGGACCTCGACCGCCGGCCGGACTCGACGGCGACGCTGTGGTTCCTGCGTCCCCACCCGGACGCGCCGACGACCGGTGACACGGTCGTCGACTCGCTCCGCACCTGGGCCCCGGCGGCGTTGCTGAGCCAGATCGGGCTCGAACGTGCCGCGGGCGTCCTGCGTGGTCTCCGGCTCCGCGCCTGGCTCCGCGAGGTCGCGCCCGACGTGGTGATCCTCGACGACGGCCTGGGCGATCGGGCCATCGAACACGTCAGCTCGCAGCCGATCCGGGTGATCCGCCAGAACGCCGAGCCGCCGGCGGGCACCGAGGCCGAGCCACCACCCGCGACCGTGGCAGCGCTCCGCCTCGTGCCGCCCGGCTCGCCGCACGACGCGGGGTCCTTCGAGATGCCACTGGTGCGTGACCTGTCCAGCGGTCGGCGGATGTCGGGGGCCACGGCGAAGCGGGACGTGCGGAGCGCACTGGGCTTCCCGCTCGACGTCCCGCTGGTGACCGGGTGGGGCGACGACGGTTGGGTCGACGGGGCGGAGCTGTTCGTGCGCGGGCTGTGGACCCTCCGGGCGCGGCACGGGATCGAGGCGCACGGGCGGTGGCTCACCGGCCGCGACGACCCGCAGAGCATCCGGCGCTTCCGGGCCGAGGTGGCTCGCTGCCACCTCGACGGCGCGGTCGACATCGTGGAGGACGCTGCGCCCGACGCGCGCTTCTGCGGCGACCTGGTGTTCCTGCCGTACCGCTGGCCCTCCGATCCGCTCCTCCCCGCCCTCGCCTCGGCGGCGGGCCTGCCGGTCGTCACGTTCGACGTCAACGCCATCGACGATCCGAGGGTGACGGGCGTCGCCGACCTCGACCTGGAGGCCGCGGCCGGGGAGATGGCGCGACTGCTGCGCGATCCCCCACCGGTGCAGCCAGGTGATCAGCCGCTCGACGTCTCGGCATGGACGGACCGGTTCCTGGCGTTGCTCCCGGGTCGACCGACGTAGTGCGCTGGCGAATCGTCGTCCACGCGCTGGATCGGACGGGCCCGCCGATGCTGGCGCGGACCTTCCTCCGCTGGCTGGCGGCGGCGCGACCGGCGGACGTGCTCGACATCGTCGCCGTCAGGGGCGGTCCGCTCCTCGACGACATGGCGGCCCTCGGCGAGGTGGTGACGGTCCTCGATCCGTTCGAGGCGGGAGTCCCACGCGAGGGCCGGAGGGCGACGGCGCTGCGGGAGCGGGTCCACCACCTGCCACCGGCCGACGCCACGCTCCTCGTGTCGGTCGCCGCCGGGCAGGTCCTCCCGCTCCTCAGCGACACCGGCCCGATCGTGACGTGGTCCGTCGAGGCGGGCGACGACCTCCACTGGGTCGACGAGGGGCTGGGCCTGCGGGAGCGGACGGCTCGCTGGCTCGCTGGTTCGGAGACGACGAAGGCGGACCTCCTGCCGATGCTCGGCACCGGGCACGAGGCGCACCTGTCCCCGGAGTTCATCCCGGCCATCCCGCACGGCTCCACCTCGACCCATCGACCGGAGTTCGCCCCCGACCGCCCGCTGACCGTCCTCGGCGCCGGGATCGGGACGTGGCGGAAGGGCATCGACCTCTTCGCCGAGGTGGCACTCGCCCACTCGCGGCACACCTCGATCCCGACCCGCTACGTCTGGGTGGGCGGCGAGAGCGACGACCTGTACCCGGCCGTGCGAGCCGAGGTGGCCCGCGTCGGCCCACCGACGATGGAGTTCGCCCCGTCGGTCGGCGACCTCGGACCGTGGTTCGACGAGGCGGACGTCTTCGTGCACGCGGCACGCCTCGACTCGTTCCCGCTCGTCTGCCTGCACGCCGCAGCGTCCGCGGTGCCGGTCCTCGGCTTCCGGGGCGCCGGCGGCCTCGAGGAGATGTTCGGCGCAGCGTTCGCCGGGCGGCCCTTCCCCGACGTCGCCGGCCTCGCGGCGCTCATCGACCCGGTCGCATGCGACGAGGGTGACGCCCCCTGCGCGAGCGCCCAACAGGCCCGGGTGCTGGGGCACTTCACCGTCGACACCGCTGGCCCGATCCTCCTCCGTCACCTCACCGAGGTGGCCGGCGCACCTGCCGCGACGCCGTGACGCACCTCCTCGTCATCGCCCATGAGGCCACCCGCACCGGAGCGCCGCGGGTGCTGCACGACCTGCTCGTCGACCTGTCGGGACGGATGCAGGTCTCGTACACGGTGCGGCTGCTCAAGGGCGGCCCGCTCGAAGCCGACCTCCGCCGTCTCGACCGCCCGGGGGCCGAGACGCCCGCGGCGGTCCTCGTGAACAGCGCGGTGGCGGCGGCGTCCCTCCTCGACCTCGATCCCCGGTTGCCCAGCGCCGTCTACGTCCACGAGGAGGGCGACACCCTGCGCGGGCTCCCCGAGGACGCCCGTCTTGCGCTGACCCGCCGCGCCGCCCTCGTCCTGGCCCCCTCGGACGCCGCGGTCACCGACCTGATCGCCCTGGGCGTGGACAGCGGGCGGGTGCGGCTGCTCCCGCCCGTGGTGGTGCCGTCGTCCTTCTCTCCCGCCGAGGCCGACCGAGCTCGCGAGCGGATGGGGGCGCCGCCCGACCGACCCCTCGTCGTCGGCTGCGGCGAGGCGACCTGGCGGAAGGGCGCCGACCTCTTCCTGGCGACCGTGGCGCAGCTGCGCCGGACGCTGCCGGTCTCCGCCGCCTGGATCGGGCGCCGGTTCTCCAGCGACGAGCGGCGCCTGGATCTCGATGCGTCGCTGTGGCGGCTCGACCCCGAGATCTGCTGGGTCGGCGAGGTCGACGCCGTGGCACCGTTCCTCGCCGCCGCGGACCTCCTCGTGATGACCTCGAGGGAGGACCCCCAGCCGCTCACCCCGCTGGAGGCCGCTGCGGCCGGGACCGCGACCTGCGGCTTCGCGATCGGCGGCTTGGTCGACCTCGCGGATGTCGGGGCAGCGGCGACGGTTCCGTATCCTGACGTCGTGGGTCTGGGGGATGTCGCGGTCCGAGTGCTCGACGATGCCGCCGCTCGGGATCGGCTGGTGTCCCGCGGGCGGGCGAGGCTGGCGCGTCGCCAGTCGCTGGACGTCGTCGGGCCCGCGTTCGCAGCGATCGTCGAGCAACTGCTCGCCGAGGCCCGATGAGCCGCCCTCGCCTCTCGCGCCTGCTGGCGGTCACCCACGAGGCGACGATCACCGGCGCGCCGATCAACCTCGCCCACTTCCTCGAGTGGGTGGCCGCCCACACCGAGGTCGAGGTGCACACCCTGGTCCTCCGCGACGGACCCCTCGTGCCCCGGTTCCGGAACATCGGCGAGGTGACGGTCCTCGACCGGTCGAGCCCGGCCAAGGCCCTGTCCATCGCCCAGCAGGGCCTGCTGCACCTCGGGAGCAGCCGGGCGTGGAAGCCGGTCGCTCGGGCCCGCCTGCGGCCGCAGCTCCGGCACCTGACCGGCTTCGATGCGGTGTACCTGAACAGCGCCGCCTCCGTCGACGTCGTCGACCACCTCCCCGACGCGGGCTTCGTGATCAGCCACGTCCACGAGCTCCAGGTGGCCCTGCGGACGGCACCGGCGCACCAGAAGGAGGCCTTCCGTGCCCGACCGGACCTGTGGATCGCCGCGTCGGATGCCGTCCGCGGCGCCCTGGTCGACGAGTCGGAGGTCCCCGAGGGACGCGTCGCGGTCCATCACGAGTTCATCGACGCGCACGAGCTCGCCGGCAGGTCACGGGATCCGCGGGAGACCGCCCGCCTGCGCCGTGAGGCGGACATCCCCGACGGTGCTGCCGTCGTGGTGGGCGCCGGCACCCTCGACTGGCGGAAGGGTCCGGATCTGTTCATCCAGCTCGCCGGCGAGGTGCAGCGCCGGAGCCGCGAGCGCGTCACCTTCGTGTGGATCGGCGGTGAGACGAAGGGGACGGACTGGGAGCGCCTCCGTGCCGACCTCGAACGCACCGGCGCCGACGTCCGGTTCACCGGCCTCAAGCTCGATCCGTTCCCGTGGTTCGCGATGGCCGACGTCTTCGCGCTCACGTCCCGCGAGGACCCGTTCCCACTCGTGTGCCTCGAGCACGCGGCGATGGGGTGCCCCATCGTCACCTACCGCAACGGCGGGATGGTCGAGCTCCTCGAGGCCGCCGGCGACGACGCGGCACGGGGCATCGTCGACTACCTCGACGTCGGCGCGATGGCGGACCGGGTGATCGATCTGCTCGGCTCCGCGGAGCTGCGCCGCTCGGTCGGCACCGCGCTCCAGCGACGAGTCGTCGGCGAGCACGACGTCAGCGTGGCGGCCCCGCGCCTCCTCTCAGAGATCGAAGGGGCGATGGCGGCCAAGGTGCGACCTGCCTGACGGTCAGAGCCCGCTGTTCTCGATGACCTCGTTCGCGATCCGGACCAGATCGGCGTCCGACGCCGTCCGGGAGCGGACCGTGATGCGCAGCGTCCGACGTCGGAGCTGCACCTGGGCGACCCTCGTCGGGGCGGGCTGGGAGCCGTCGATGACCGCCGGGCGGCTCACCCCTGGGAGCCGCCGGGCACGAACGTCCCCGAGCAGGATGTAGTACTGCGAGGGACCCTCGAGGCGCAGCGCCACCGTGGGGCCTCCGGCACCCGCCGTCCACTCGCACTGCGCGAACGCCACGGACTCGCTCGGCACGCCGGCGACGCCGTCGCGGCCGAGGAGGTTGCCGAGGGTGTCGGCACCGACCCAGTCGCACGGGTTCTGGCTGTAGTCGGTTCGCCGGACGGTCGTCGTGGGTGCCTCGGTCGGCGGCACGGTCTCGAGGGGCAGCTCCTCCTCGTCGACCGCCGGCGTCCTGTCCTCTCGAGGAGCGCCCGGCGCGGCGTCGGGGCCATCGGACGTCGGTGCCGTCGTCGTCGTGGTGCCCTTCATGACCTCGGGCGGGCGGTACGCCTCCTCCCCGACCATCCCACAGCCCGAGACCGCCACTGCGGCGGCCAGCGCCACCACCGCCACTCTCCGACCCATCTGACACAGGCTACCGCCGCAGCGCGGGTGTGGTTCCGCAGCCAGCCCTGGGCTCGACACGGCCCACGCCGCCGCCGGGGCCGAGGGGCCCGCCACGGGCCGGTGGTACATTTGGCACCCACTGGCGGAGGGGCGCTCGTCCTCGTGCGCCACCCACGAGGTTTGATGCGAACCACCCTGATCGACCCCGAACAGCAGCGAACGCTCGACGAGTTCGGCTTCGTCGTGGTGCCGTTCCTCGACGACGAGCACCTCGTTCACCTCGCTGCGTTGTACGAGGAGCTCGGCACCGCCCCGGACGATCCGCAGCTCGCGCTCTACTTCGGGTTCCACTCCGCCTCGCTCGACTACAAGCGCGCGATGGGCGCAGCGATCCGCCCGGTCGTCGCCCAGCGGTGTGCGGAGGTCCTCGACGACCACGTCGTCTACCTGGCGATCTTCATCACCAAGTGGCCGGGGCCTCAGAGCGGCTTCGGACCGCACCAGGACCCCACCCTGGTGGACGAGCGCTCGTACCGTGGCGTCTCCGTGTGGGCCCCGCTGCAGCCCACCGGCATCATCGACGGCCGCGACAACGGGATGCTGCACGTCGTGCCGGGGAGCCACCGCTTCGCCGACGGCGCCCGGGTCCGTGACATCGACCAATCGGTCTTCTCGCCGCACGAGGACGCCATCCTCAAGCGTCACGGTGTCGGTGTGCCCACCCGGCCCGGGGAGGCGATCATCTTCGACAACCGCCTCATCCACTACTCGATGCCGAACGAGACCGACCAGCCGCGGGTCGTCGTGTCGCTGGGGATGCGGCCCTCCGAGGCGACGTGCGTCCTGCCCCGGTCCGACGGCGCGGGCCGCATCGACCTCTACCCGGTGACCGACGACAGCTGGATCGAGGTGACGGCGTCGGTCGTGGAGGGCTGGACGCCGCCCGATGCGCCGATGGCGAAGGTCGACCCGCCCAGCGCCGTGATCACGGCCGAGCGGTTGCAGGAGCTCTGCGACGCCGTGGGCCCGGCGCCGCACACGGTCCCCGCGAACCGCCCGTCGACCGGCATCGACGCCGACGACGTGAACCCCGGAGCGTTCTGTGCGTTCTGCGGCACGTCGGAGGGCTTCGGCGAGCTGGACCGCGCAGGTCGCGGTCGGGCGCAGCTGGTCTGCGCTCGATGCCTGGCGGCGATGTCGGACGAGGGAACCGCGCCCGCCCTCGACCTGGGCGACGACGGCTACCGGGTGTTCGACCTTCCGTCGGCGGACGTCCTCGACGCGCTGCGCGAGGTGTGGGCGTCGATCGATCCCGACCGACCGTCCGCCTACTTCGCCTCGAACGTGCACCTCGGACGGAGCGAGGCGGAGGCAGTGGACCGTCGCCTGCGGGAGATCGTCGGTCCGGCGCTGGGTCCCCTCCTCGGGGACGTCGAGCCGTTCCTGGCCGCCTTCATCAGCAAGGGCGCCCGAGACGGCGATCGGGTCGAGTACCACCAGGACTGGACCTACACCCGCGAACCGGACGAACGCGCCACGATCCTGTGGATCCCGCTCGTCGACGTCGCCGCCTCGAACGGCGCGCTCACCATGGTGCCCGGGAGCCACCGGTGGACGGACGGCGTGCGAGCCGACAGCCCGGACGCCGCCACCCGCTTCGTGCAGGACGAGCTCGGCGCGCTCGGGCAGCTCGTGCCCCTGCGCGCCGGTCAAGCTGTCGCGTACGACCCCGCACTCGTCCACGGCTCGACCCCCAACACGTCGACCGAGGAGCGGCCGGTCGTCGCCGTCGCGTTCGCGCCTCGCGGTGCCCAGCTGGTGCACTTCCACGAGGGCCCCGACGGCGTCGTGGAAGGCTTCGAGATCGACGAGCGCTACTTCACGGCGGCGCAGTACCGCAGCCGCCCCGAGGGCCGCTCGTTGGGGATCGCCCACGACGTGGTGGGCCCTGACGACTTCGCCCGTCGCCTTCGCCGTGCGCCCGCAGCGCAGGCGGCCGAACGGCCCGCAGCGGGCCGCCTCGCTCAGCTCCGCCGCTTCGCGAACCTGGGCACCCTGCGACGGTCGGCGAAGGAGGTCGCTCGGCGGACGAGGTCCACCCGGGTCTGATCATCCCCGGGCAGCAGCACGCCGAGCAGCGGCCCCGCCATCACCGTCGTCACGAGCGCCATGATCACCATGATCGTGAAGAGCTCCGGCCCGATCACGCCCAGCTCGAGGCCCACGGTGAGGATGACGATCTCGGTCAACCCCCTGGTGTTCATCAGCGTGCCGATCGTCGCGGCGTCCCGCCAGCTCTCGCCGGTGAGCCGCGCCGCGACGGCGGAACCGCCGAACTTCCCGGCGACGGCGGTGAGGACCACGACGAGCGCGATGGCCCACAGGTAGGCGGAGTCCATCAGATCGATGCGCGTCGAGAGCCCGACCTTCACGAAGAAGACGGGCAGCAGCACCGCCTCGGCGACCGTGCCGAGGCTGTCGTCGAGCGACTCGCGCACCGCGGGTGAGCGAGGCACCACGATCCCCGCCATGAACGCTCCGAAGATGGCGTGGACACCGATGCTCTCGGTCACCCAGGCGCAGCCGAGCGCGAGCGCGACGGCGAGGGGCGGCGACATCGCCGGGAGCCGCGCCAGGACCGGCCGCAACAGGCCGAGTGCGACACCGGCGAACGCTGCGGCCAGCAGCACGATCTCCACCACGTCGGCAGGCGTGCCCGAGCCGGCGAGGGCGCCCGCCACGGCGAGCAGGCACCACGCGGTGACGTCGTCGACGGCCGCGCACGTGATGACCAACGCGCCGATCCTCGACGCCGAGAGGTTCCGGTCTCGCAGGATCCTGGCCAGGACGGGGAAGGCGGTGATCGCCATCGCTGCACCGAGGAAGACCACGAACGAGAGTCGTCCCGTCCGAGCCCCGAGCCGTGGGTGCAGCCAGACCGCCAGCGGGACGGCGAGCACGAACGGCGCGACGATCGACGTCCAGCTGATCGCCAACGCCTTGCGCCCGGCTCCCCGCAGGTGCCCGACGTCCAGCTCCAGGCCGACGAGGAACATGAAGAGCACGAGGCCGATGTCGGCGACCGGCGCGAGGCGTTGCACGACGGCGGCACCGAGCAGCCACTCGGCAGCGTCGGGGGCGAGCAGCCCGAGCAGGCTCGGCCCGAGGACGATGCCGGCGACGATCTCACCGATGACCCGCGGCTGCCGAAGCCTGACCGCGAGCAACCCGGCGGCCCTCGCGGCGAGCAGCACCACGGCGACGGCGAGGAGGAACCTCGACGCCGCGTCGGCCTCACCCATCCGAACGAGCGCAACGAGCGACGACCGGCACGGCGCCAGCGTAACCAAGGGAGGCGGCGGGCCCGAATACCATCGCCTCAGTGTCACTCTGGTCGTTGCCCGGGGGCTTGGCTCCTACCGTCGCTGTCTTTCGTGGACAACATGGCTTCTGCCGGCCCCTGGGCGCGCGGAACCGGCCGGCGTGGCTTGATAGGAGCGTGGCA
>JAEZFI010000113.1 GCA_023437745.1 Actinomycetes bacterium | reverse complement strand
CCCACTGGGGCCCCACACCCCCCCCCCGGGCGCGGGCGCCGCAGCTCGCCGGGGACACCGTGCCGACGCCCACGCCACCGCCGACGACCTCGCCGCCCACGACCGCGAGGCCGGTCACCACGGTGCCGCCGGTGGTCACGCCGCCGCCCCTCGTCGGCCCGGCCGACCTCCGCACCGTGGCGGGCTTCGTCGTCAACAAGAGCATCGCCACCGCGTTCGGCGACATGATCGCCGCGTCCCAGACCGCCGGCATCGTGCTGGGGGGCGGGGCCTACCGGGACCCGGCCGCGCAGATCGCCACCCGCCGGAACAACTGCGGGCCGACGGACTACGACATCTGGATCAAGCCGGCGTCGCAGTGCTCACCGCCGACGGCCCGTCCGGGCACGTCGATGCACGAGCAGGGCCTCGCCATCGACTTCACGTGCTCGGGCTCGCTCATCACCGTGCGAGCCGGTGACTGCTGGAACTGGCTGGCCACGAACGCCGCCACCTACGGCTTCTACAACCTGCCGTCCGAACCCTGGCACTGGTCCGTCAACGGGCACTGACCACGCCCTTCTTTCGCCGACTCCCGTGTCACGGCGTGTCTGGCGCACACTCACGCTCGAGTCGAGGCCGGGTAGCGCAGTGGAAGAAGGCCGAGGAACGAGGCCGAAACTGAGCGGAGCTGGCCCGGCCCAGGGGACTAGTCCCGGAGCTTGGAGAGCAGGCGCAGGATCTCGAGGTAGAGCCACACGATGGTGACGATCAGGCCGAAGGCTGCGTACCACTCCATGTAGGCGGGGGCCTTCGTCTGCACGCCGCGCTCGATCATGTCGAAGTCGAGGATCAGGTTGAACGCCGCGACGATGACGATGACCACCGAGATGCCGATCCCGAGGGGCGACGACGACGCCCAGAAGCGGAGGCTGTCGGCCCCGAACAACGAGGCGATCCAGCCCACGAGGTACATGGCGCCGATGCCGAGCGTCGCCGCGATCACGCCCTTGGTGAACTTCGGCGTCGCCCGCAGGATCCGCAGGCCGTAGAGGGCCAGCATCGTGAGGAACACGCCGCACGTGGCGAGCAGCGCCTGGATGGCGATGCCCTGGCTCTGGCTGTCGTAGAGGTGCGAGATCACGCCGAGGAACACACCCTCGGCGAGCGCATACGGCAGGGAGGTGAACCGGGCGATCTTCGGCATGAACGCCGTGACGAGCGCCAGCACGAGGCCCACGACGAGCGGGCCCCACAGCCAGGCAGCCGAGGAGATCGTCGCGGTGGCGGCGTCCGGGTCCTGGAGCGTCGGGGCGGGCGTGGTGGTCACCTGCTGCCAACCGAACCAGGCGCCGACGGCGATCACCGCGAGCATGAGGGCGGCCGCCGACGAGGTGCCGCCGAACGTCATGGGGCGGCCGGCCGGCGGCGCGTCCATCGGGTGCTGGGGCGTGGTCTGCCAGGTGGTGGCCGGCGCCGATCCCCACGCGGTCGGTGGAGTCCCACGGTCGGCCACGCCGGTGCCACCGCCGGGACGGTCGAACAGCTTCTCGTTGAGCATCGGGTTCGCCATCGGTGTCCTCCTGGACCTCGCGCTGCGAGCGCGCGGGCTCAGGATATGTCAGCCTCGGCCGGCGGACGCCGCACCGGCCGGCGTTCACAGGGGAAGGAGTCCGATGAGCTTCGAGGTGCCCGAGCACGTCCGAGGGGTTCGCGACGACGTCCTCGCCTTCATGCGCGAGAAGGTCGAGCCGCAGGAGTCGCTGCTCCACCGCGGGGGCGACGAGGCCGTCGCGGTGATGCGCTCCCTGCAGGCCGAGGCGAAGTCCGCCGGCCTGTGGGCGTTGGGGCACCCCACCGAGCTCGGTGGCGGCGGGCTGCCCTTCGCCGACTACGTCTACGTGAACGAGGTGCAGGGCCGCAGCGAGTACGGCCAGATCGCGCTCGGCACCTACACGCTGCAGGACTCCCTGATGCTCCACAAGTACGCCTCGCCCGAGTGGCGGGCGGCGTACCTCGAGCGACTCGTCGCCTCCGAGATCTCGCCCAGCTTCGCCATGACCGAACCCGAAGTGGCCAGCTCCGACCCGACGCAGCTGCGGACTCGGGCGGTGCTCGACGGTGACGAGTGGGTCGTCGACGGCCACAAGTGGTTCACGACGGGTGCCAATCGAGCGGCGTACACGACCGTGATGTGCCGCACGGAGGACGACGACGTCTCGCCGTACCTCGGCTACTCGATGATCATCGTCCCGACCGATGCGCCCGGCTACACCATCGTCCGGGAGACCCCCGTGCTCGGCATCCTGGGCGGGCACTGCGAGGTCCGCCTCGACGGCGTGCGGGTGCCGGCCGGCAACCTCCTCGGTCCCCGGGGCCACGGGTTCGTCATCGCCCAGAAGCGCCTGGGGCCCGGTCGCATCTTCCACTGCATGCGGTGGTTGGGCCAGGCCCAGCGGGCGTACGAGCTGCTGTGCCAGCGCCTCAACAGCCGCACCGCGTTCGGTGAGCCGCTGGCCGCGAAGCAGCTCATGCAGTCGCACGTGTTCGAGAGCTACGCCGAGATCCAGGCGGCGCGCCTGCTGACGCTCCACGCCGCCGCGGCGATCGACCGGGGTGAGCAGGCGCGGGTCGAGATCGCCACGATCAAGGTCGTGGGCGCCCGCATGCTGCACAACGTGATCGACCGGGCGATCCAGGCGTACGGCGCGGCGGGGCTCACCGACGACACCCCGCTGTCGCACATGTACCGGACCGCCCGCTTCGGCCGCATCTACGACGGTCCGGACGAGGTCCACATCCACACCGCGGCCCGCCGGATCCTCGAGCAGTTTCGCGACGGCCTCGACGGGATGGAACTCTTCACGGCATGAGCCGCTTCGCGACCGACACCGCCGTCACCCGAGTCGAAGGCCCGGCCGAGCCGGGGGCGGGGGACCGGGTCACCTACGAGGCACGCATCGATCCGTCGTGGTGGATCGTGATGGGACCGAACGGCGGCTACGTCGCGGCGATCATCGCCCGGGCCGCCGTCGACGCGGCCGGCACCTCGGAGCGGCGGCTCCACTCGATCACCCTCCACTACCTGCGCCCACCGGTGGAAGGGCCGTGCGAGGTGACCGTCGACGTCGAGCGCGTGGGCCGGGGGCTCACGTCGGTGACCTTGCGGATGACGCAGGGCGGACGCCCGGTGGTGGTCGGCGTCGCCGCGCTCGGTGTCCACCGTGAGTCCCTCACGTTCGACCGCCTCGAGCGGCCCGACGCGCCCGATCCCGAGCACGCCCCCACGCCGCTGCTGCCGCGCAGCCCCATCCCCATGGGGCAGCACTTCGCCAACCTCCCGGTGTTCGGCAACCGGATGGGCGGCATCGACGAGCCGGGCGTCGCCCGCACCGGCGGCTGGATGCGTTACCTCGACCCGACCGACATCGACGAGATCGCCCTGGTGGCGCTGGCCGACGCGTGGTGGCCTCCGCTGATGGAGGTCGTCGACGAGCCGATGGCGGTGCCGACCGTCGACCTGACCGTGCACGTGCGTGCGCTCCCCGAGGACCCGACCGACTACGTGCTCGGCGAGTTCGTGGCGCCCTACGCCGCCGACGGCTACACGATCGAGGACGGCCGCCTCTGGAGCCGCCAGGGCACCCTCCTCGCCGAGAGCCGCCAGCTCGCGGTGCTCATCTGAGCCACCCATCGCGTTCTCGGCGCGATCTGTCCCGCCGGACGGGACAGGCCGCGCCGAAAAGCCTGGGGTGGGAGGGGATCGCCGCCGGAGCGTTCGGGCCTATCCTGGCGGGACCATATGGATGATCGCCCCCGCAGCCTCCGGGTCATGCTCGCCGAGGCCAAGGACACCTCGGAGCTGATGACGGACCTGGCCTACGCCGCCGTCTACTTCAACGACCCCGGCATGTGCGAGGAGGTCGTCCAGCTCGAGGAGCGGCTCAACGACCTCGTGCAGGACATGCGAGCGGTCTGCATCCTCGCCGTACGCCGCCCGAAGGAGGCCGAGGCGATGGCGTCGGTGCTCGCCGTGATCTCGGCGATCGAGGGCATCGGCAACGCCGCGATCGACATCACCCGCATCGTGACCCACCGCCTCGGGATCCCCGCCGAGCTCATCGCCGACCTCTCGAACGCGGAGGAGGTGTCGCACCGGGTGTGGGTCCGGGAGGGTTCGCACCTCGCGCACCGTCCGCTGTCCGCCATGGAGCTCCCGGTCGCGACCGGCATGCGCGTCATGGCCGTGCGCCGGGACCGCTCGTGGATCACCGAGATCGACGGCGAGCTGGTGATCCTGCCCGGCGACGTGCTCTTCCTCCGGGGTTCGCCCGCCGGCCTGGTCCGGCTGCACGAGCTGGCCGCTGCGCCCACCTGGGACCCGCCCAAGGCGGCGACGACCGGAGCGCTCACCGATCTCGACCGGGCGGTCGACGTGCTGGTCGAGATGAAGAACATCTCCGAGGCCGCGGTGGGCCTCGCCTACTCGGCGCTCGCGTTGCGGGACGCGGGCCTGGCCGCCGAGGTCGGGCACCTCGCCGACCGCCTGGACGCCATGAAGGACCACCTGCAGCTCTGGGTCCTGCGGGCGGCCGCCGACGACGTCGACCCCTCGCCGCTCCGCGGGCTCCTGCAGCTGTCGCACGTCGCCGAGTCGCTCGGCAACCAGGCCAACCAGATGGTGTGGCTCATCCGGGAGGACTGGGACCTCCACCCGATCATGGCCATGGCGCTCGGCGAGGCCGACGTGGTGGTCATGCGGGTCCCGATCAGCGCCGGCTCGGCCGCCGACGGGGCGACGATCGCCGAGATGCAGCTCGACATCGAGCCGGGGTTCCACGTGCTCGCGATCCTGCGGGGTGGGCGCTACCTGTACCGGCCGCGCAGCTACGTGGCGTTCCAGGCCGGCGACGAGCTCATCGCCACCGGACCGCAGGAGGGCCGAGGCCGGCTGGCCGAGCTCTGCGGGTGGCGGTTCGTCGAGGACGAGGACCGGGAGGCCGAGCTGGTGCCGCTCGAGTCCGTGCGCCGGTGAGCAGCCCGATGGCCCAGGTCGGACGCGCAGGAATCACGGCGGCGTCGCAGCCGTTGGAGCGCAGGTGATGGAACCGCTTCGCCTGCTCACGGTCCACGCGCACCCCGACGACGAGGCGTCCAAGGGCGCGTCGCTCGTCGCCCGCTACGTGGCGGAGGGCATCGGCTCCACGCTCGTGTGCTGCACCGGCGGCGAGCTCGGTGAGGTCCTCAACCCGAAGATGAACCGGCCCGAGGTGGTCGAGAACCTGCCTGCGGTCCGACGCTCCGAGCTGGAGCGCTCCGTCGAGGTCATCGGCTACGACCGGCTCGAGCTCCTCGGCTACCGCGACTCGGGGATGCCCGACATGCCCGAGAACGCCGACCCGGACAACTTCTGGAACGCGTCGATCGACGAGGCCACCGAGCGCCTTGTGCGGATCGTCCGGCGGGACCGCCCGCAGGTCGTCGTCACCTACTCGGACGACCAGGGCCACTACCCGCACCCCGACCACCTGCGGGTTCACGACATCTCGATGCTGGCGTTCGATCGCGCGGGCGACGCCGCGTGGTATCCCGACGCCGGCGAGCCGTGGCAGCCGCTGAAGCTGTACTACACGGTGTGGTCCAAGGCCCGGATCCTGGCGCAGCACCACAAGATGCTCGAGCTGGGCATCGAGTCGCCGTTCAACGACGAGTGGCTCGACCGGATGGGTCAGGACGACCGGATCACCACGAAGGTCGACGTCGCCGCCTTCCACTCCGTGCGTTCGCAGGCGCTGCTGGCGCACGCCACCCAGGTGGATCCCGAGTCGCCGTTCTGGTTCGCGCTGTCCGACGAGGTCGCCGCCGAGGTGTACCCGTGGGACGACTACATCCTCGCCAAGTCGCACGTGGACACCGACGTGCCCGAGACCGACCTGTTCCAGGGGCTGCGATGACCGAGCTCGCCCGCCGCCTCGGGTACGGGGACGAGGACCGCGTGGTCATCGTCAACTGCGACGACCTCGGCATGGCCCAGGCCGCCAACGAGGGCGTGTACCAGGCGCTGCGAACCGGCTGGGCCACGGCGGCGTCGCTCATGGTGCCGTGCCCGTGGGCCCGGGACGCGGCGTCCGAATACCGGGGCGAGGACGTCGGGGTCCACCTCACCCTCAACGCCGAGTACGACACGTACCGGTGGAACGCCATCACCCACGCGCCGTCCCTCCACGACGGCGACGGCGGCTTCCCCCGGACCCTCGCCGACCTCTGGGACCACGCCGATCTGGACGAGGTCCGGCGCGAGTCGCGGGCCCAGATCGAACGGGCAGTCCTGTGGGGCTTCGACGTGACCCACCTCGACAGCCACATGGGGTCCCTCCAGCTGCGCCCCGAGTTCTTCGACGTGTACCTCGACATGGCGGTCGACTTCGGCCTGCCCCTGCGGATGGCGGGCGCCTCGGCACATCGGGTCGTCGGGTTCCCGTTCCGCGACCTCGCGGCGGAGGAGGGCGTGCTCTTCCCGGACCACTTCGTGTACGTGGGCGGGGTCGGGTCGCGGAAGGCCATCGAGCGCGCCGTGCACGACCTCCGACCGGGCGTGACCGAGGTGTACGTGCACCCTGCGGCGGACACCCCCGAGCTCCGGGCGATCGGCACCGACTGGGCCGCCCGGGTCGACGACCTCGCGCTCGTGACCAGTCCGCACGGGGTCAAGGCCATGCTGGACCGCGCCGGCGCGCACCTGATCGGGTGGCGCCCGCTGCAGTCGGCCCAACGCGCCGGCTGAAGCCCCCGGTTCCGCGGGACGGGGTCAGGGGCAGTTGCCCCACAGGCCCACGCTGCGCTCGCGCGCTGAGGCCTGCGCCGCCACGAACTGGGCCGTGTGGGTGACGTTGGGCGGGTAGGTCATCACCTGTGCGTAGCCGTCCTCGACCATGGCGAGGTTCACGAACAGCCCGTCGGTCGCCCGGTAGACGTAGCCCAGCAGGCGGTCGTAACGATCCCTGGCCTCGGCGTCCCGCTCGATGCGGATGGCCGTGCCCTCCGGGAGGAGCTCCTTCGCGTGGTCGGACGCCTCGATGCCGTAGCACTCCACCGGACGGCGCGGGTCGACGCTCTCGGGGGTGTTGATGCCGATCAGGCGGACGCGCTCCTCGTCGCCGCCGATCGAGGCGACGATCGTGTCCCCGTCCACGACCCGGAGCACGCTCGCGTTGGCGTCCAGCACCGCGCCCTGGTCGGCGGGAGCCCCGGCCGTCGGGTCGTCGCCGCAGCCGGCCAGGAGCCCGAGGACAGCGACGGCCGAGAGCAGGTGGACGACGCGCACTCGTGCGCGCCGACGGTCAGATGCGCCGGAGGACGGTGCCGGTGCCGAGGCCGCCACCGCAGCACATCGAGATGAGCGCATTCGTTCCATCGGTCCGTTCCAGCTCGTGGAGTGCCTTCGTGACGAGGAAGGCTCCGGTGCCTCCGAGCGGGTGGCCGAGGGCGATCGCGCCGCCGTTGGGGTTGGTCCGGTCGAGGTCGGCCCCGACCACGCGCGCCCAGGCCAGGACCACCGAGGCGAACCCCT
>JAEZFI010000082.1 GCA_023437745.1 Actinomycetes bacterium | reverse complement strand
CGCCCGTGGTCGAGGCGCCCCCCGTCGTGGAGAAGCTGCCGCCGTTCGTCGAGACCGCCGTCGCTCGCAAGAAGATCCCGTTCTGGGCCGCCTCCGTGTTGGCCATCCTCCCCGTGTGGGCGCTGGTGTACGGGCTCACGCTCGACAAGCCCACCCCGAAGGAGGCCGGCCCCCTCGCGCTCGGCTCGGCCACCTACGCCTCGTGCGCCGGCTGCCACGGCGGCAGCGGTGCCGGCGGTTCGGGTCCCGCCCTCAACGGCGGCGCCGTCCTCGAGACCTTCCCGAACGCCGCCGATCACCTGCACTGGGTGATCGAGGGCACCGCCGGGTTCCAGGCCCTCGGGCTGACGACCTACGGCGCCAACAACAAGCCCGTCGGCGGCGGCGGCGTGATGCCGGCCTGGGCGTCCCTCACGGCGCAGGAGCTGATCGGCGTCGTCCGCCACGAGCGCGAGGCGCTCAGCGGCGGGAGCTTCGATCCCGCCGAGTACGAGCAGATCCAGGCGATGGTCGACGAGAACTACCCGGAGCGCTCCGCCGAGTTCAAGGAGGCGATCGCCGCATGGGCCGACCTCCCGGCGGACGCCTGAGCGCGATCCGCACCGACGTCCTCGTCGTCGGCGGCGGCCCCGCCGGCTCGGCCGCTGCGTACTGGCTCGCGCGGGCCGGTCACGACGTCGTCGTCGCCGAGAAGAAGCAGTTCCCGCGGGAGAAGACGTGCGGTGACGGCCTCACCCCACGCGCCGTCCACCAGCTCGAGGAGATGGGCCTCGCTGCGAGGCTCACCGAGTACCACCGCTTCGAGGGGCTGCGGACCATCGCGCACGGGCGCACCATCGAGATGCAGTGGCCGGACCATCCGGTGTTCCCGTCGCACGGGTACGTCGTCCGGAGGCGGGACCTCGACACGTTCGTCGCCGAGAACGCCGCCGAGGCCGGGGCCACCCTGCTCGGCGGCCACGAGGTCACGACGCCGCTCGTGCGCGACGGGCTGGTGCGGGGCGCGACCCTCGTGCGGAAGTCCGACGGCGAGGAGATCACCGTCGAGGCCCGCTACGTGGTGGTCGCCGACGGCGCCAACAGCCGCTTCGGACGTGCGCTCGGCACCGCCCGCAACAAGGCGTACCCGCAGGGCATCGCGATCCGCGGGTACTACGAGAGCCCCATGCACGCCGACCCGTGGATCGAGTCGGCGCTGGACGTCCGGGACCGCAACGGCAACTCGATGCCCGGGTACGGCTGGATCTTCCCCGTCGGCGACGGGACCATCAACGTCGGCATCGGACTCCTCAGCACGTTCCGCGACTACAAGTCGGTGAACACCACGCACCTCATGGACGAGTGGGCGCACACCCTGCCCGAGCACTGGGGCATCGACCCCGATGCGCCGCTCGCTCCCCCGACCGGCGGCCGGCTCCCGATGGCCGGCTCGGTCAATCCCAAGGTCGGGCCGACCTGGATCGTCGTGGGCGACGCCGCCGGCTCGATCAACCCGTTCAACGGCGAGGGCATCGACTACGCGTACGAGACCGGCCGGATGGCAGCGGAGCTCGTCGCCGAGGCCCTCGCCACGGGCAGCGGCCGGCCGTTGCAGGCGTATCCCGACCTGCTCGAGGCCGAGTACGGGCTCTACTTCAAGGTGGCCCGGCTGTTCGTGAAGGCGATCGGCCGCCCGGCGCTGATGCGCGAGATGACCCGGGTCGGCATGCACAGCCAGACCCTCATGGAGTGGGTGCTGCGGATCATGGCGAACCTGCTGCGGCCCGACGAGCTCGGTCCCGCCGAAGCCGTCTACAAGATGGCTGCCGGGATCGCCCGGATGGTGCCCGAGCGCGACGCGGCATGAGCGGAGGGCTGCGGCGGCGCCTCCTGCTGGTCGTGGCGCTCGTCGCGATGGTGGGCGCTGCGTGCAGCTCGGACGACGACGCGGCGACCCCGGGCTTCGCGCTGCAGAGCCCCACGGCGGCGCAGGTCGAGGAGGCGACGGGGCTCGTGTTCCCGGAGGGGATGACGGACTACCGGTCCGTGAACGTGGGCGAGAGCTCGCTCTACCTCTCCTTCTCGATGCCGGCGGACCAGGTCGAGGGCTTCGCCGCCGACTCCGGCCTCACCCTCGACGGCGCCAAGCGCCTGCTGGCGCATCCGTCGCCGCTCTGGCCCGACGGCGACCCCGCTGGCTCGGCGCGCAGCGCGGAGCGGTCGTCGGGCGGGTACTCGACGAAGGTCGAGATCTGGACCGACGGGAGCGACGTGGCGCTCGTCCGCGTCGGCATCAGCCCCGGCTGACGCGTCTCGACGGGCGGTCGCGGCTCAGGACGCGGCGCGGTTGAGGCGACGCAGCGGCGGGACCGTCTTCGGGGGCTGACGTCGCGGCGGCAGCGTCTCGAGCAGCTCGGTCGTCGCCTCCGTCACGCGCTGGACGGCGCGCTCGAACGCCTCGGCCGAGACGACCGACGTGACCTGCACCCCGCTCACCTTGCGCACGTACTGCCGGGCGGCGGCTTCGATCTCCTCCGGCGTGGCAGCCGGTTCGAGTCCTCGGAGGGTCGTGATGTTGCGGCACATGCCACCGATCCTGCGCGCCCACCGCCGTTTTGTCACGTCAGCGGCGACGATCCTGTCGCTGCTGGCGTGACAGAACAGGGGCTGAGGGCGCGGGTCAGAGGGCCCGGAGGTCGGCGAGGTCGACCCGGCCGGCGCGGCGGCCGGCGGCGGTGAGCGCCCCGAGGTCGCCGTCGGCCTGGGCCCGGAACAGCTCGCCGAAGGTGTACGCCTGCCCCGGCACGGCGAGGTCCTCACCGGCGTCCTCGACGACCTGGACGACGACGATGTTCGCCCCGCCCCCCTTGTGGAGCTGGCCGGTCGAGTGGAGGAAGCGCGGACCGATGCCGAGCGTGGTGGCGACACCCAGCCGCCGTGCGATCCGGTCGCGGACCGCGGGCAGCTCGGCCGCGGTGCGCCCGCCCGGGTCGACGAACGCCGTGAGCGCCACGTGGTCACCCGGCTGCACGACGTCGAGGAGGTCGGCGAGCGGCACGGTGGGCGGCGCCGGTGGTGCAACCCCCTCGAGGTGGCTGCGGGCGGCGACCTTCGCGCTCTCCACGTCGGGCTGGTCGAACGGGTTCACACCGAGTGCCCGGCCCGCGATCGCCGTGGCGAACTCCCAGAGCATGACGAGGGCCCCGAGGTCCGTCTCGGTCTCGAGCGGCATGGACAGGCGCGGCGCCGCGCACTCCGCCAGCGCCGCGGCGTCGCTCGCCGACGGCTCGCCGATGACCACCAGCAACCGATCACCGGGATGGTCGCGGGCCACGTCGGCCGGCTCGCCCACCACGGGGACCACGCCGACCCCGTGCTTCCCGGTCGACTCCGCGATCAGCTGCTCGAGCCACGACCCGAACGCCGCGATCCGCGGATCGAGGTAGAAGGTGAGCTTGTCCCGGCCGGCGCTCGCCGCCTCGGCCATCGTCACGCCGAGGCGGAGGCCGACGTTGTAGACGTCGTCCTCGCCGAGGGGCTCGAGTGCGTCGGCCATGTCCAGCGCAGCCGCGCCGAGCGTCTCGCCCTCCATCCCGATGAGGGCGGCGGGCACCATGCCGAACAGCGACAGCGCCGAGAAGCGACCGCCGATCTCGGGATCGTTCTCCCACACGTGCGCATACCCCGCCGACCTCGCGTCGGCGCCGAGCGCCGAGCCGGGATCGGTGATCACGCCGAACCGGGACGGATCACCGCACCGATCCCAGAAGTACGCGAGGTGCGAGCGGGTCTCGATCGTCGAGCCCGACTTGGACGCAGCGACGTGGAACGTCCGCTCGGGCGGGCACCAGCCGGCGAGGCGCCGGAGCGCGGCGGGATGGGTGCTGTCGATCACGTGCAGGCTGGGCGAGCCGGCCTTCGAGCCGAAGGTGGCCGCCAGGACCTCGGGGAAGAGCGACGACCCACCCATCCCCATCAGCACGACGTGGTCGGCGATCGCCGCGATGGACTCGGCGTCCGCCTGGAGCGTCGGCCACGCCTCGAGGGAGTCCTCGGTGGTGTCGAGCCACCCCATCCGGTCGGCGCACTCGGTGGGGTCGGGCCCGAAGACCGTGTGGTCGCGCGCCCAGAGGCGCTCGACGACCCCGTCCTCCACCATGGTCCGCGAGGTGGCGTCGACCACCTCGGACAGCTCCCCCAGGTCGAACCGAACTGCGATCACGCCGCGAACCTAGCGACCGGGATCAGGCCGAGACGGCAGCCTCCTCGGCGACCTCGACGGCCGACGTCCCCGGCGACGGCCGCAGCCAGACCGACCCGCCCACCGCGAGGCCGAGGTGGTTGGCCTGCGCACGCGTGAGCTGGATGGTGACGACCTCGCCGCCGACCTCGGCGTCGACCCGCACCTCGAACCCGACTCGCAGCAGCCGGCTGACCGTGGCCTCGACGAAGCCGTCGGTCGGGTCGGTGTGCACGTCGATGTCGTGGGGCCGGACCAGGACGCCGCCGAGCCGGGTGACCGGTCCGAGGAAGCCCATCACGAACTCGCTCGCCGGGTGGTCGTAGAGCGCGTCGGGGCTGCCCACCTGCTCGACGCGGCCCTCGTTGATCACGACGATCTCATCGGAGACCTCGAGGGCCTCCTCCTGGTCGTGGGTGACGAAGACGGTGGTGACGCTGACCTCGTCGTGGAGGCGGCGCAGCCAGTCCCGGAGCTCCCGGCGCACCTTGGCGTCGAGCGCGCCGAACGGCTCGTCGAGCTGCAGCACCTTCGGCTCGACGGCCAACGCCCGGGCCAGCGCCATGCGTTGCCGTTGGCCACCGGAGAGCTGGGCGGGCAGGCGGTCGGCGAACTGCTCGAGGTGCACCAGCTCCAGCAGCTCGTGGACGCGCGCCTTGATCTCGGCCTTGGGGCGCTTGCGGATCTCGAGGCCGAAGGCGACGTTCCGGTAGACGCTGAGGTGCTTGAACGCCGCGTAGTGCGGGAACACGAAGCCGACGTTGCGGTGCTGCGGCGGCAGGTGCGTCGCCTCGGAGCCCTCGATCTCGACCGTGCCGGTGTCGGCCGACTCGAGTCCGGCGACGATCCGCAGGAGCGTGGACTTGCCGCCGCCGCTCGGGCCGAGCAGCGCGGTCAGGCGGCCGGTCGGGATCGTGAGGGAGACGTCGTCCAGCGCGACGAAGTCACCGAACCGCTTGCTGACGTGACGGACTTCGATGCTCATTCGGACTGCTCTCCTGGACGGATGATCGAGACGACGACGATGCAGGCCACGGCCACGAGGGCCAGCAGGAACGCCGTCGCGTAGGCGCCGCCGCGGTCGAAGTTCAGGTACTTCTCCTCGACGACGAGCGTTGCCGTGCGAGTCTCGCCGAGGACGTTGCCGGACACGACCTTCACGGCACCGAACTCGCCGAGCGAGCGGGCGAGGCTGAGGACCACGCCGTAGATGACGGCCCAGCGGATGGCGGGCAACGTGATGCGACGGAAGGTCTGCCAGGCGCTCGCCCCGAGGCTGAGCGCGGCCTGCTCCTGCTCCGTGCCGATCTCCTCCAGCACGGGCACCACCTCCCGGATGACGAGCGGCAGGGCGACGAACACGGTGGCGAGCACCATGCCCGGCGTCGAGTAGATGACGTCGATGCCCCACCCCTCGAGCGTCGGGCCGAACCAGCCGGTGCGCCCGTTGTAGACGAGGATCAGGGCAAGGCCCACCACGACCGGCGACACCGACAGCGGGAGGTCGACCAGCGCGCTGAGCAGCCGTCGGCCCGGGAAGCGGTAGCGGACCAGCAGGATCGACATCCCGACCCCGAAGACGAGGTTGACCACCACGGAGATCAGCGCGATCACCACGGTGAGCTGGATCGCGACGCGGACGTCGGGGTCCTCGAAGATCCCGCGGAGCGACGTGAAGCCGTCCTCGAAGGTGCGCTGGGCGACGAGGCTGACGGGCCACGCCACCAGGAAGAAGAGGTACGCCGTGACGAGCAGCCGCGTGACGATGCGGAACGCGAGGGAGGGCCGCCGCCGGACCCGGCTAGCCACGGCGCGACATCCGGCGTTGGATCACGTCCAGCAGGACGATGACGACGAGCGAGATGACGAGCAGGATCGTGGCCACTGCGGCGGCGCCGGGGAGGTTGTCGTTCTCGATGCTGCTGAGGATCCGCACGGACGTCACCTCGGTGCGCATCGGCAGGTTCCCCGAGAGCAGCACGAGGGAGCCGTACTCGCTGACGGCGCGCGCGAACGACAGCGCGGCGCCGGCGAAGATCGCCGGCAGGAGGCTGGGCAGGATGATGCGGCGGAAGATCGTGATCCGCCCGGCGCCGAGCGACGCCGCAGCCTCCTCCACGTCGCGGTCGAGCTCCGACAGCACGGGCTGCACGGTGCGGACCACGAACGGCAGGGTCACGAAGAGGAAGGCCACGAAGACCGCTGGACGGGCGTTGGCGATGTCGACGCCGACCGGCGAGGTCGGACCGTAGAGGGAGAGCAGCACGAGCCCCGCCACGATCGTCGGGAGGGCGAACGGGATGTCGATCACCACTTCGAGCGCCCGCTTGCCGAAGAAGCTGTCACGCACGAGCACCCAGGCGATCAGCGTGCCCATCAGGACGTTGACCACGGTGACCCCGAGCGCCGTGCCCACCGTCAGCCGGATGGCCGCGGCGGTCTGCTCGCTGGTGATCGCGTCCGAGAACGCCGTCCAGCCGCCGTCGGCCGCAGTGGCGACCACGGCGGCGAGGGGGATCAGGACGAGCAGGCTGAACCACAGCAGCGCCATCCCGAGCCCGAGGCCCGATGTCCGGGTGAGCTGGCCCTGGGTGGCCAGACGGCGTGTCGCCCTCCGGCCACCCAGGATCGATGCGGCCTCGACCGTCACTCGCTCTTCCCGGTCGCCTTCAGCACGCGGGTCACGATGCCGTCCGTCTCGTCGAAGAACTTCTTGGACAGGGCGGGCCAGCTCTCGAAGTCCTCCGACACCGTCAGCAACTTCGTCGGCGTCGGGAACGGGTCCTTCGGGTCGGCGGCGCCCTCCACCTCGGGCAGGTCGATGTCGATCACCGGACGGAAGCCCTTCTTGGCGAACTCCGTCTGTCCCTTCTCGCTGAGCACGAAGTCCAGCCACTCCTTGGCCTTGGGGTCGGCGTCCTTCAGGACGGCACCCGGGTTCTCGATGAGCAGGGTGGTGTCGGGCAGGACCCATTCGAGGTCCTCGCCGTTCTGCGTGGCGAGGATGACCTCGTTCTCGTAGGCGAGGAGGACGTCGCCGGTCCCACCGAGAAACGCGGTGGTGGCGTCCCGGCCGCTACCCGGCAGGGCGACGACGTTCTCGAACAACTTCGTGAGGTAGTCCTCGGCCTCGGCCTCGGTGGCACCGGACCCGATCGCCTGCCCGTAGGCGGCGAGCGCGTTCCAGCGGGCCGCGCCCGACGACGCCGGGTTCGGGGTCACGATCTCGATGCCGGGCTGGATCAGATCGTCCCAGCTGTCGATCTTCTTGGGGTTGCCCTCGCGGACGGCGAAGACCACGACGGACGACGAGACGACGCCGTTGGTCGGGCCGTCCTTCCAGTCCTCGGCGACGAGGCCTTCGTCGACCAGGCGGGTCACGTCGCTCTCGACGGAGAAGTGCACGTAGTCGGCGGCCAGCCCGTTCACGACGTTGCGGCTCTGGTCGCCGGATGCGCCGTAGGAGGTCTTCCACGTCACGCCCTTGCCGGCGTCGGTCGTCGCCCACTCGGCCTGGATCGCCTTGTTGGCCGCCTCCGGGACCGCGAAGCCCACGAGCGACAGCTCGACGTCGCTGCCGCCGGCACCGGCGTCGTCGTCGCCCCCGCACGCGGTGAGCAGCAGCGCTCCGCTGAGTGCCAGGGCGGTCAGGTGCTTCCAACGCTGCATGTCGTCTCCAGGGGGGTGCCGTCGGGGGTGGTGCCGCCGGGTTGCGGGCCATGGCCCGTCGGCGACGGAGGAGGACGATATTCAAACCCGATCTATTTAGTCAACTTTAGGGGAGACATCTGTCAGACCGTCGAAGGGGACCATCGCCGCCGAGGCTGCAAGACTCCCCGGATGCACATCTCGTCGAAGGCCGACTACGCGGTGCGTGCGGTGCTGGTGCTGGCGACCCTCGGCGACGGCCGGCCGGTCAAGGGCGAGACGGTGGCCACGACCCAGGGCCTGCCACCCAAGTACACCGAGAACATCCTGGTGGAGCTGCGCCGGGCAGGGGTGATCCGGAGCCAGCGCGGCGCCGAGGGCGGGTTCATGCTCGATCGGCCGGCGTCCGAGGTGACGATCGCCGACATCATCCGGGCCGTCGACGGACCGCTCGCCGAGGTCCGCGGCATGCCGCCGGAGGAGGCCGACTACGAGGGCGTCGCCGTTCACCTCCAGGACGTGTGGGTGGCCACCCGGACCGCACTCCGCAGCGTGCTCGAGGCCACGACCGTCGCCGACGTGGTGGCGGGCACGCTCCCCGACCACGTCCGGACCATGGCCGCCGAGCCCGACTCGTGGGCGACCCGGCCGACGCGCCCGGGTGTCAGGCAGTCGCCATCGTCCGGGCCACCTCCGCGGCTGCGGTGATCGTCCGGTCGAGGTCGGCCGCGGTGTGGGCCAGCGAGGGGAACAGCACCTCGTAGGGGCCCGGGGCGAGGGCGATGCCGCGGTCGAGCATGCCGTGGAAGAACGCGGGGTGACGAGCCAGGTCCACGGACACCTTCGCCTCGTCGTAGTCCACGGGATCGTGGTCGCCGAAGAACAGCCCGACCAGCGGGCCGACCTGCGGGACGCGGGCGGCGACGCCGGCGTCGGCGAACGCCCCACGCAGGCCGTCGGCGAGCGTGGTCGCGGTGGCGACGAGGCGGTCGTACGCCGCGGTGTCCAGCTTCGAGAGCACCGTGAGCCCGGCGGCCATCGCCAGCGGGTTCCCCGACAGGGTCCCGGCCTGGTACACGCCGCCCAGCGGGGCGAGGTGCGACATGATCTCGGCCGACGCACCGAAGGCGCCCACGGGCAGGCCGCCGCCGATCACCTTGCCGAAGCACCAGAGGTCGGGCTGCACGCCCGACCACGCGGTGGCGCCGCCGACCTCCAGGCGGAAGCCGGTGATCACCTCGTCGAAGAGCAGCAGGGCCCCGGCGGCGTCGCATGCGTCGCGCAGCCCCTGCAGGAAGCCGGGCGCCGGCGGCACGAGGCCCATGTTGGCGGCGACCGGCTCCACGATGACCACGGCGACCGTGTCGTCGAGCTCGGGGACCACGTTGTACGGGGCGACGACCGTGTCGGCCACCGCGCCCGGGGTGACGCCCTCCGAGCCCGTGAGGCCCTGGTCGGCGACGCCCGAGCCGCCCGCCGCGAGCAGCGCGTCGGAGTGGCCGTGGTAGTTGCCGGCGAACTTCAGGATGCGGTCGCGGCCGGTGAACCCACGGGCGAGGCGGATGGCGCTCATCGTCGCCTCGGTGCCCGACGAGACCAGGCGGACCTGCTCCAGTCCGGGCACCCGGGCGCACAGCTCCTCCGCGAGGCGCACCTCGCCCTCGGTCGGCGCGCCGTAGGTGGTGCCGAGGGTCGCCGCGTGCTGCACCGCAGCGACGATGTCGGGGTCGGCGTGGCCCAGGATGGACGCGCCATAGGACTGGACGTAGTCGACGAACTGCGTGCCCTCGACGTCCCACACATACGCGCCCTCGGCGCGGGACACGAAGTACGGCGTGCCGCCCACGGAGCGGAAGGCCCGCACCGGCGAGTTCACGCCGCCGGGGATCCGTCGCAGGCCTCGCTGGTACAGGGCCTCGTTGGTGAGTGCGGTGCTCATCGGGCCATCCGACCACGACCGGGCGGCATCAGGCCAGCCAGCTCGCAGCCGCCTTGGCGAAGTAGGTGAGGATCAGGTCGGCGCCGGCGCGCTTGATGGCCGTCAGCTGCTCCAGCGCCACGCGGTCGCCGTCGATCCATCCGTTGGCCGCGGCGGCGTGAACCATCGCGTACTCGCCGGACACCTGATACGCCCCGAGCGGCACGTCGACCATGGCGCGGACCTCGGCCAGCACGTCGAGGTAGGTGACCGCCGGCTTGACCATCACCATGTCGGCGCCCTCGGCGAGGTCGAGGGCGACCTCGGCCAGCGACTCGCGGGCGTTGCGGGGATCCTGCTGGTACGTGGTCCGGTCGCCGCCGTCGGCGATCTCCACGTCGACCGCCTCCCGGAACGGCCCGTAGAGCCCCGACGCGTACTTGGCCGCGTAGGCGAGGATCGCCACGTCGACCGCACCGGTCCCGTCGAGCGCGGCACGGATCGCGGCCACCTGCCCGTCCATCATCCCCGAGGGCGCGACCACGTGCGCGCCTGCCGCCGCCTGGGCGACGGCCACCTCTGCGTAGCGCTCGAGGGTGGCGTCGTTGTCGACGACGCCGTCGGGGCGCACGATCCCGCAGTGGCCGTGGTCGGTGTACTCGTCGAGGCACAGGTCGGCCATCACGACGATCTGGTCCCCGAACCGGTCGCGCACGTCGCGGAGGGCCAGCTGGACGATCCCGTCGGGGTCCGAGGCACCGCTGCCCACCGCGTCCTTCGTCCGGGGGACGCCGAACAGGATCACCGACGGGATGCTCAGGTCCACCAGCTCACCGACCTCGGCGACGAGGGACTCGCGGGTGTGCTGCACGACACCCGGCAGCGAGGAGATCGGATGCGGCTCGTCGATCCCCTCGCGCACGAAGAGCGGCGCGACGAGATCGTCGACACCGAGTCGCGTCTGCGCCCCGAGCCGCCGCTGGGCGGCCGACGTGCGGAGGCGCCGGGGCCGGTGGAGGGGTCCGGTCGGAGTCGTCACCGGGTCATCCTACGGAGCCACCGGATCGAGGCCGAGGTGGGCACGCACCTGGTCGATCGTCGTGACGAAGGAGGCGGTCCCCGCCGACCGACGCCGGAGGGACGGCTCGTGGGCCACCCCGTAGGCGATGACGTGCGAGCCGTCCTGCAGCACGAAGGCCAGGTACGACGGCGCTGCGGCATCACGCCAGTCGGGCCGCTCCGAGGCCGGGCGGCGGCGTGTGCCCAGCGTCGCGACGGTCGTGTCGGCCACCTCGCCGGGGGTGAGCCGCCGGTTCCGGACGCCGTTCCACACCTGCACGCCGTCATCCAGCAGGCTCACGTGCGACACGCCGTACATCGCAGCGACCCCGGCGAGCGCGAGCACGAGGACGCCGAAGAACAGGTCGATGGGATCGGCCGGACGACCCCACAGCCGCACGACGTAGAACACGGCGAGGCCGATCACGACGACGCCGCGGAACCGGGCGTTGACCTTGTGGTCTCGCGACTCGACCCAGACGGACACGCCGTGACGGTACTGCCGAGGCCCTCACCCCCCGAACTCGGCCCGGAGGGGGGGGGCCCCCCCC
>JAEZFI010000066.1 GCA_023437745.1 Actinomycetes bacterium | reverse complement strand
CGGCCAGCGGGCTTGGGCGCCGAGGGGGCCCCCGCCGAGGGGGCGGGCGGCGCCCGGGTCGTCGCCATGGCCGAGTACGCGGACCCTGCACCGATGATGGCCGCGCTGGCCTGACGGCCCCGCCCCGAGGCCGCCCGTCGCATGCCCGCACCCCGCCGTCGCCTCCGACTCGCCGCGGAGCCCGTCCGCTCGGCCCTGGCGGTGCTGCGCGACGAGCTCGACGTGCCGGGGTCGTTCGCACCCGAGGTGCAGCGCACGGCGGCAGCGGCGACCGACGCCCGCTCGGCCGAGCGCGTCGACGCCCGCGACCTCCCGCTGATCGCAGTGGACCCGGTGGGCGCCCAGGACCTCGACCAGGCGCTCGCCATCGACGAGGACGGCTCGGGCTGGGTCCTCCACTACGCGATCGCCGACGTGGCGGCCTTCGTCGGCGCGGGCGACGACGTCGATCTCGAGTCCTGGCGGCGGGGTGTCACCTGCTACCTGCCCGACGGGAAGGCGGCGCTGCACCCCGAGGCGCTGTCCGAAGGGGCGGCCAGCCTGCTCCCCGGGGTGGATCGGCCGGCGGTGCTGTGGCGGCTGCGCATCGACCGGCACGGGTCGATCGTGGACGTCGCGGTCGAGCGGGCCCTGGTCCGCGTGCGCTTGGCGACGTCGTACGACGTCGTGTCGATGGTGGCGGGCCACGGCCGCTCGGAGGTCGAGGCATCGGCGGGGATCGACCTGCAGGAGCCCGCGCCCGACGTGGTCGATCGTGCGGCGCAGCGGGGCGTCGACCTGCGGGCGTTGGTGGAGCGGATGGGGGGGCTCGGCGGGTTGCTGCTCGAACGTGAGGCGGCACGGGGCGGCGTGAGCCTGCCGCTGCCCGAGCAGGACGTCGTCGTGACCGAGGACGGGCGGGTCGACCTGCGCCTCCGGCCGTCGCTCGTGGTCGAGGAGTGGAACGCCCAGCTGTCGCTGGCGACGGGGATGGCGGCGGCGCAGCTGATGCTCGAGCACGGGGTGGGACTGCTGCGGACGCTGCCGCCGCCGGAGCGGCAGGTGCTGGACGAGTTGAGGGCTCGGTCGGAGTCGCTCGGCCACCCCTGGCCGGTCGACGGGGGCTATCCGGCGTGGGTGCGGTCGCTCGACCCTGCGACCCCGGTCGGGATGGCGCTCCTGACGGTGGCAGGTCGGGGGCTGCGGGGCGCCGGCTACGAGGTGGTGGACGGGACGGGCGCCCGTGCCGGCCTGGAGCACGCCGCGGTGGCGGCGCCGTACGCACACGTGACCGCGCCGCTGCGGCGCCTCGGCGACCGCTACGCCACCGAAGCGGTGCTGGCCGCCACCCACGCCAGGCCCGTGCCGGCGTGGGTGCGTGACGGGCTCGACCGGCTGCCCGAGGCGCTCGGCGCCGCGAACCAGCGGGGCGCGAGGGTCGATCGGGCGGTCGTGGACCTGATCGAGGCGGCGGTGCTGGCGGCCCGTGTCGGTGAGGTGTTCGACGCCGTCGTGCTCGACCGGACCGACGGTCGCGCCCGGCTGCAGCTCGTCGACCTCCCGGTGCTCGCCGACGCCACGGTGGCCGAGGTGGACGTGGGGGGCAGCGGGCCCGACGTCGGGACCCACGGTGCAGGCACCGTCGTCCAGGCGCGCCTCGTCGAGGCCGACCCGATGACCCGCACCACCCGCTTCGCGCTCGACTGAGCGACCGTTCTGTGTCGTGGAACGCGCCAGAACTGGCGCGTCTCACGACACAGAACGGGGGTGGGGTGGGCGGGGGCGCTACTCGATGACGGCGACGAGGTCGCCCGCGGACACCGACTGGCCCGGTGCGACCTCGAGCTTCGCCACCTTGCCGGCCTTGTCGGCGGTGACGTTGTTCTCCATCTTCATGGCCTCGAGCACGCAGATCGTGTCGCCCTCGGCCACCTCGTCGCCCACGGCGACCTCGACCTTGACGATCGTGCCCTGCATGGGGACGGTGATGGAGCCGGACCCGGCGGCACCGGCCGATGCGTTGGCCGAGCGGCGAGGCTTCGCCTTGGGGGCGCCGCCGCCGCTGACCGGGGCGAGCTGGGACTCGGGCACCCACATCGACACGGCGAACTTCTTGCCGTTGACCTCGACGTCGACGTCGCGGCGGACCTTCGTCTCGCCGTCCTCGGTGACCGCGGCGCCCTTGTCGGCGTGCACGTCGCTCAGGTCGAGTGTGTCCTCGACCCACTTCGTCGAGTGGTGCAGGGCGGCGAAGTCGGGGTGGCGGAGGATCGCGAGGTCCGCGGGGATCGTCGTGGCGACGCCCTCGATCACCGTCTCCTCGAGCGCCCGGATCATGCGGGCGATCGCCGTCGGGCGGTCCTTGCCCCACACGCAGAGCTTGCCGACGAGGTTGTCGTAGTACTGGCTGATCTCGTCGCCGGGCTCGTAGCCGCCGTCCCAGCGGACGCCGTAGCCGGACGCGACGTGGAGCTTGTCGAGTGGCCCGGGGGAGGGGAGGAAGCGCCCACCGGCGGGGTCCTCCGCGTTGATCCGCACCTCGATGGCATGGCCGTCGATCCGGATGTCCTCCTGCGTGAACCCGAGGGGCTCACCCGCAGCGACCCGCAGCTGCCACTCGACGAGGTCGATGCCCGACACCAGCTCGCTGACGCAGTGCTCCACCTGCAGGCGGGTGTTCATCTCGAGGTAGTAGTAGCCGCCGTCCTGGTACAGGAACTCGACGGTGCCGGCGTTCACGTAGTCGCAGCCCTTGGCGACCTTCACCGCCGCCTCGCCGATCTCGGCGAGCAGGTGCTCGGGGATGCCGGCGGCCGGCGCCTCCTCGATGAGCTTCTGGTGCCGCCGCTGGGCGGAGCAGTCACGGGTGCCGACGTAGACGCAGTTGCCGTGCTCGTCGGCGATGAGCTGCACCTCGACGTGGCGTGGGCCCGTCAGGTAGCGCTCCATGTAGCACTCGTCGCGGCCGAAGTACGCCTTGGCCTCGCGCTGGGCGGACTCGAACTGGGAGGCTGCCTCGTCGGCCGAGGCGACGACCTTCATGCCGCGACCGCCGCCGCCGTACGCCGCCTTGATGGCGATCGGGTAGCCGTGCTCGGCGCCGAAGTCGATGATCTGCTGGGGGTCGGTGATCAGGTCGGTCGTGCCCGGCACGCCGCTCACGCCCACCTTCTCGGCGGCGAGGCGGGCCGAGATCTTGTCGCCCATCACCTCGATGGCGGCGGGACCGGGGCCGATGAACTTCACGCCCATCGCGTCGATCGCCGCGGCGAAGTCGGTGTTCTCCGAGAAGAACCCGTAGCCCGGGTGGACGGCTTCGGCCCCGGAGCGCTCGATCACATCGAGGATGACCTCGGTGTTCAGGTAGCTCTCGGCGGCCGTCTGGCCCCCCAGGGCGTACGCCTCGTCGGCCAGCCGCACGTGCAGTGCGTCCCGGTCGAGCTCGGAGTAGACGGCGACGGTCGAGATGCCCAACTCACGGCACGCCCGGATGACCCGGACGGCGATCTCGCCCCGGTTTGCGATCAGCACCTTGGAAAACACGCCCTATGGTGGCCCGGTGGACACCGCTCGCGCCAAGTCCGAGCTGACGGGCGGGCGGTTCGGCGTGGTCGAGTGGGTGGACGCCACCGGGTCGACGAACAGCGACCTCCTCGATCGGGCCCGTGAGGGTGCGCCCGAGCAGGTCCTCGGGGCTCGCCACCAGCTCGCCGGCCGAGGTCGTCTCGGCCGTGTGTGGCAGGCCCCGCCGGACGCCTCGCTGCTGTGCTCGGTGCTCGTCCGCCCCGCCCTCGACGTCGCCGACGTCGGTGCCGTGACCACCGCCCTGGGCCTCGCCGCGGCCGACGCGTGCCGTGAGGTCGCCGGCGTGACGGTCCGGCTGAAGTGGCCGAACGACCTCGTCGTGCAGGTCGACACCGACGAGGGACGCGGTGACCGGAAGCTGGCGGGGATCCTGGCGGAGAGCGTCCTCACGGCGGGCCGGGTCGAGGCCGTCGTGGCGGGCATCGGGCTCAACGTGAACTGGCCCGACGAGCTCCCCGAGGATCTCGCGCCGATCGCCACGTCGCTCCGCCACGTCGCCGGACGAGAGGTGGATCCCACGGACCTGCTGGTCGGCCTGCTGCGCGGCTTCGAGGCGCGGCTCGCCGCGGTGGAGGCCGACGGGCCGGGAGCGCTCCGAGCGGACTACGTCGCCGCCTCCGCCACCCTCGGCCGGCGGGTGCGGGTCGAGCGGGCCGACGGCGAGCTGCTCGGTGACGCCGTGGACGTCGACGCCCGCGGCGCGCTCCTCGTCGACGACGACGCCGGCGCTCGGCACGTCGTCGCGGCCGGCGACGTCATCCACCTCCGACCGGTCTGAGCCTCCAGGGGCTGGCCCCCTTCGTTCTGTTCCAGCGGGAGCAGCGCTGACGCTGCTCCCGCTGGAACAGAACGAGGAGGACCGGCCGTCCGACCGTCAGCCGAACGCGGCGAGCCAGGCGGCGCGGGCGCGCTCGGTGTGCGGGCCCGGCGCGGCGGGGAGCGGTCGACCGTCGACGTGGCTGATCGGCTGGACCTCGCGCCCGGTCGACACGAGGAACGCCTCCGGCGTGGCGGCGAGCGCGTCGAGGGGCACGTCCTGCTCCACGGCGTTCGGCAGCAGCTCGAGCAGCAGCGCCCGTGTGATCCCGTCGAGGCACCCCGTGGCGAGCGTCGGCGTGACGAGCACGTCCTCGACCACCACGAAGACGTTCGAGCCCGTGCCCTCGCAGAGACGGCCCTGGGTGTCGGCGAACACCGCCTCGGTGGCGCCCTGCGACACGGCGAGGTCCAGGGCGATCACGTTCTCGGCGTAGGACGTCGACTTCACGCCGGCCAGCGCGCCACGCTCGTTGCGCGTGAACGGCACGGTGACGACGGCGGTCGGGTCGACGCGCACCTCGCCCGGGCGGATCGCCACGATCACCGTCGGGTCGACGTCGTCGCGAGGCGAGCCGAGCGGTCCCCGTCCCGCCGTGATCGTGATGCGAAGGAAGCCGTCGCCCCCGAACGAGTCGCAGACCGCGGCAGCGGCTTCCTCCAGCCGGCCGCGCTCCACCGGCGCGAGCCGCAGGGCCGCGAGCGAGCGGTCGAGCCGGTCCAGGTGGCGGCCGAGGTGGAAGGGCTGTCCGCTCGACACCTTCACCGTCTCGAACGCCCCGTCCCCGACCGTCACGCCGTGGTCGTCGTACGGGATCCGGGCCTCGGAGGGCTCGACCAGCTCGCCGTCGATCCAGACGAGGCCGATGCCGCGCTCGTGGGGGACGTCGCTCATCGGAGCTGCCCCGCCGGTGCCGAGGCGACCTGCAGCAGGCGCCGTGCCTTCAACTCGGTCTCCTCCCACTCGCCCTCGGGGGTCGAGTCGATCGTGATGCCGCCGCCCGTGCCGAACCACAGGTGGTCGTCGGCCATCCAGAAGGTGCGGATGCCGACGTTGAGCTCGCCGGCGCCGCGGTCGGCGTCGACCCAGCCGATGGCCCCGCAGTACGGGCCCCGTGGGTCGGCCTCCAGCTCGCCGATGATCCGGCACGCGACGATCTTGGGTGCGCCCGTGACGGAGCCGGGCGGGAACGTCGCCTCGATCAGCTCCGGCCAGCCGGCCTCGGGGACGAGCCGTCCCTCCACCGTGCTCACGAGGTGGTAGAGCCCGGGGTGCTCCTCGGGGACGCAGAGCCCCGGCACCGTCACCGAGCCGTACCGGCACACCCGCCCGAGGTCGTTGCGCACCAGGTCCACGATCATCACGTTCTCGGCTCGGTCCTTGGGGAGGAAGCCGTCGGGCGTCGCCGCCGTCCCCTTGATGGGCGAGGACCGCACGCGATCGCCGTCACGGCGCAGGTAGCGCTCGGGTGACGCCGACGCGATGGCGATCCCCTCGTCCGGGAGGCGGACCACCGCGCTGTACGGCGCCGGGTTGCCCTCGGCGAGCGCTGCGCCCAGCGCGGCGACGTCGCGCCCCGGCCGGTCGACCTCGATCGGCGCGAGCAGGCGGCGGGTCAGGTTCACCTGGTACACGTCGCCCGCTCGGATCGCCTCCCTGATGTGCTCCACGCCTGCGTGGAACTGCGTCCGGTCCATCGTCGAGCGCCACCGCTCCCGGTCGAGCCCCGCCCACGGCGTGCCCCTCCACGGCACGGCGGGGCGCACGTCGGCGAAGCGGGCGCACACGGGCCGGCCGCCGTCGGGCAGGACCACCGCCCAGTAGCCCGAGGTGTCGAGCACGCGGAGGTCGTCGGTGACCTCGACGAGGTCCGTGCAGACCATCCCGCCCACCACGGCGAGCGGGCGCCCCGACAGCCCACGCTGCGGCCGGACGGGGGAGGGGCCCGCAGGCGTGGGCGTCGGCACGGGGCCAGCTTAGGTAGGCCTCAGCGACGGTCCGACCGGCGAGCCGGGACCTCCGGTGGTCCCCACTATCCTCGCCCCGTGGCTGCCTCCCGACCACGGCCGCGTCGAACCTGGCCGCAACGCCTGCTCATCACGACGAACGTCCTGGTGGTCATCGGGTGCCTCGCCGCCGCCGGCGGCCTCTCGCTCGTCCGAGCCCGGCTCGCCGACCTGCAGGTCGTGTCCGTCGGCGTGTCCCTCGCCCCGCAGGCGTCCGCCGACGAGCCCCAGAACATCCTCATCATCGGCACCGACAACGCCGACCGCCTGGCCAGCGACGACCCCGTCCGCCACGACCGGCAGGAGGGCTCGCTCCTCGCCGACGTGATCATGGTGCTGCGCATCGACCCCAGGTCGCAGACCGCAGCGCTGCTGTCCATCCCTCGCGACACCTACCTGCCGATCGAGCCCACGGGCCGCCGATCGAAGATCAACTCGGCGATGGGCGGGCCGAACGGGCCCCAGCACCTCATCGACACGATCAAGGTCAACTTCGGCATCTCGATCGAGCACTACGTCGAGGTCGACTTCCGCGGCTTCCGCGACCTCGTCGACGTGCTCGACGGCGTGCCCGTGTACCTCACCCACCCGGTGCGCGACCGCAACACGCAGCTCCTCATCGAGAAGACCGGCTGCATCACGCTCGACGCCGTGCAGGCCCTGTCCTACGCGCGCTCCCGCCACCTCGAGTACCTCCAGGACGGCAAGTGGCGCACCGATCCCACCGGTGACCTCGGCCGCATCAGCCGTCAGCAGGACTTCATCCGTCGGGCGGGGCAGCGGGCCATCGACCGCGGCCTCCGGAACCCCAACAGCGCGCTCGGGCTGGTGAACGCGGCGACGAAGGCCGTCACGCTCGACGACACCCTCACCGTCGGGGACATCCGGGACATCACCAACGAGTACCGGTCGTTCAACCTCGACGACCTCGAGAAGTTCCAGCTGCCGACCGTGGGGGCGGGGAGCGCCAGCCTCAGCTACCAGAACGTGCTGTGGGACGAGGCGGAGCCGTTGCTCGACCGCTTCCGCGGGATCGTCGACGGCGAGGACCCGCAGCCGCGCAACGTGATGGTGTCGGTGGTCGGTGCCGAGGGCGACGCCACCGAGGCGTCCGCTGCGCTCGAGGCCGCCGGGTTCGACGCCGACGTCGACAGCACGGGCTCGGCGGGCGGCGCCACGAACGTCATCCGCTACGGGCCCAAGGGGGCCGAGGCCGCCGCCCTGCTCGGCCGCTACCTCCCCGGCGACACCACCTTCACCGCCGACTCGTCGCTGGTGGGCCGGCGACTGCAGCTGGCCCTCGGATCGGGCTTCGACCGCATCCTCGACGAGCTGCGCCCGGCACACGAGATCGCGACGCCGAAGACGACCACCGTGACCCAGACCACCGTGCTGGCCCGCAACACCACGACCACCACGCCGCCCTCGGGCGGCGGGTCCGAGCACGGTGGTGGGGAGGTCGACGCGCCGCCCGAGTCGACCACCACGACCGTCATCGGCGTGGTGCCGGTCGACTCGGCAGCCGCCGCCGCTTGCACCGGGTAGGGCGAACCGGGCCGCCCGGGGTGGGTCCCGGGATCGCCGTTTCGACAGTCGGTCGGTACCATTCGCCAGGTCCACCCGACGGTCGGGACGGGTGCCGAAGCGCAATCGGAGTGAGTCGTGGCCAGCAACGTGGCAGTGATCGGGACGGGATACGTGGGTCTGACCACGGGCGCTTGCCTCGCGTCCATCGGGCACGACGTGGTGTGCGCCGACATCGACGAGGAGAAGGTCCGCCGCCTCAACGCCGGCGAGATCCCGATCCTCGAGGACGGCCTCGAGCTGATCGTCCGCGAAGCGGTGCGGGAAGGCCGGCTCCGCTTCGTGGTCGGCGCCGCGTCGGCCGTCGTCGACCGCGAGTTCGTCTTCCTGTGCGTGCCCACCCCCCAGGGCGAGGACGGCTCGGCCGACCTCAGCTACATCGAGGCGGCGGCGAGGGAGATCGCAGCCCACCTCGTGTCGGACGCGATCGTGATCAACAAGTCGACGGTGCCCGTCGGGTCGACGCGGGTCGTCGAGCGTGCCCTCAAGCGCGGTGACATCTCGGTGGTGTCGAACCCCGAGTTCCTGCGCGAGGGCTCGGCCGTCCACGACTTCCTGCACCCCGACCGGGTCGTCATCGGGGCGGACGACCAGGCCGCCGCGATCCGGGTCGCCTCGCTGTACCTCGGCCTCGCCGCCCCGCTGATGGTGACCGACCCCGCGTCCGCCGAGACGATCAAGTACGCCTCCAACGCCTTCCTCGCGACGAAGATCAGCTTCGTGAACGCCATCGCCGCGGTGTGCGAGGCGGTCGGCGCGGACGTGGCCGACGTCGTGCTCGGCATGGGCTACGACAAGCGCATCGGGCAGGAGTTCCTGCGCCCCGGTCCGGGATGGGGTGGCTCGTGCTTCCCGAAGGACTCGCACGCGCTGATCCGGATCGCCGAGGACGCGGGCTACGACTTCCGGCTGCTCCGCGGCGTCGTCGACGTCAACGACCAGCAGTTCGAGCGTGTCGTGGACAAGGTCGTGGACGCCGTGGGCGGCTCGGTCGAGGGTGTGCGGATCGGGGCATGGGGCCTCACGTTCAAGGCCCGCACCGACGACACGCGTGACTCGCCGGCGATCGAGATCATCCATCGGCTCCAGGCCCGGGGCGCGAAGGTCGTCGCGTTCGACCCGGCCGTCGACTCGGACATCGCCGGCATCGAGGTCGCCGCCGACCCCTACGTCGCGTGCGAGGGCGCCGAGGCGCTCGTCGTGCTCACCGAGTGGGACGACTTCAAGTGGTACGACCTCGACCGGGTCGCCGAGCAGATGGCGAGCCCGCGGGTCGTCGACGCCCGCAACCTGCTGGACCGGGCACGCCTGCGCAACGCCGGGTTCGCCTACCAGGGCATCGGGCGGAGCTGAACATGCGAGTCGTGGTCACCGGCGGGGCTGGCTTCCTCGGGTCGCACCTGTGCGAGGCGTTGCTCGACCGTGGTGACGAGGTCATCGCCATCGACAACCTCGTCACCGGCGCCCAGGCGAACATCGCGCACCTGTTCGGCCGGCCGGGCTTCGCATTCGTCCGCCACGACGTGTCCAACTACGTCTGGGTCCCCGGCGACCTCGACGCCGTCCTCCACTTCGCCTCGCCGGCGTCGCCCCGCGACTACCTCGACATGCCCATCCAGACCCTCAAGGTGGGGAGCCTCGGCACCCACAACACCCTCGGGCTGGCCCGGGCGAAGGGGGCTCGCTACCTCATCGCATCGACCTCCGAGGTCTACGGCGATCCCCAGATCCACCCGCAGCACGAGGGCTACTGGGGGCACGTCAACCCCATCGGCCCCCGCGGTGTCTACGACGAGGCCAAGCGGTTCGCCGAGGCGATGACGATGGCGTACCACCGGCACCACGGGCTCGACACCCGCATCGTCCGGTTCTTCAACACCTACGGCCCGCGGATGCGGCCGAGGGACGGCCGGGTGGTCTCGAACTTCGTCTGCCAGGCCCTGATGGGCGAGCCGATCACCATCTACGGCGAGGGGCAGCAGACCCGCAGCTTCGGCTACGTGTCGGACACGATCCGTGGCGTGCTCGCGCTCCTCGACTCGGACTTCACCGAGCCCGTCAACATCGGGAACCCGGGCGAGTTCACGATCGCCGAGCTGGCCGAGCTGGTCATCGAGATGACCGGCTCGTCGTCCCCGATCGTGCACGAGCCGCTCCCGCAGGACGACCCCACGCAACGCCAACCGGACATCACCCGAGCCCGCACCGAGCTGGGTTGGGAGCCCCAGATGTCCCTCGAGGACGGCCTGAAGCCGACCATCGAGTGGTTCCGCTCGCAGCTCGACCTCTGATCGACGGCCGATGAGGGTCGCCGTCACGATGCTGCAGTGCTGGCATCGGACACCCGGGGGGACCGCTCGTGCGGCGATCGAGCAGGTCCGTGCGATGGCGGCGGTCGACCCCGGCGTCGAGCTCGTCGGCGTCGGCCCGTGGGGTCTGGGCCGGTGGGGGCGTGATGCGCCCGACGCCTGGACCCCGCCCATCCCGGTGCGGCACCTGCCGGGCCCGCAGCAGCTGATCTACGAGGCGTGGCACCGGTGGCGCGTGCCGCCGGTCCAGTGGGCCACGGGGAAGGTCGACATCGTCCACGCGACGACCATCACCGTGCCGCCCCGGCGTGCCGGGACGCCGCTGGTGGTGACCGTGCACGACCTGTTCCCCCTCGACCACCCGGACCAGTTCACGCCACGCGGGCTGGCCATGATGCGCCGCGGCATCGACCTGGCGCGTGCCGAGGCCGACGTGGTGCTGTGCTCCAGCGAGTCGACCCGTCGGCGATGCGAGGCCGACGGCTTCGATCCCGACCGGCTGCGTCACGTGCCGCTCGGCGTGGACTCGACACAGGCCGCCGCCGACCGCGTCGCGGACGTGCGACGCCGGTACGGGCTGGACGGCCCGTTCGCGCTCTGGATCGGGACCATCGAGCCCCGCAAGAACCTCTCGACGCTGCTCGCGGCCTTCGCCCGGGTCGCCCCGTCGGCGGGTCGCCTCGTGCTGGGAGGGGCGACGGGCTGGCACGTGGACCTCGACGCGCTGATCGAGCCGATCCGCGACCGGGTGACGGTGCTCGGCTTCGTCGACGAGGCCGACCTCGCCGCGCTCAACGCCGCAGCGACGGTCGCAGCGCTGCCCAGCCATGCCGAGGGCTTCGGCCTGACGGCGCTCGAGGCGATGGTGCAGGCGACCCCCGTGATCGTGTCGTCCGGGTCGGCGAGCGAGGAGGTGGTCGGCGATGCCGGCGTCGTGCTCCCGGCCACCGACGTCGATGCCTGGGCGGCGGCCCTCGAGCGCCTGCTCTCCGAGCCCGATGAGGCGGCCGCGCTCGGGGTGCTGGGCCGTGAGCGTGCGGCCCGCTACAGCTGGACCCGCTGCGCCGACGCGACCCTTGCCTCCTACCGCTCGGTCCTGCCCGCCTGACGCTCACCCCCCAGGTTCCGCGGGACCAGATCGACCGTTCGCGTGGCTGGGATGGCTGATCTGGTCCCGCGGAAGCCGAGGGACTGGCCGATTCAGTCCCGCGGAAGCTGGGCGACGAGGTCGAGGATCGCCCAGTGGTCGGCCGGGGGGTGGAGTGCGCGGCCGCGCTGGGCCAGGCCGGCGCGGACCGCCGGGTCGTCCACCGATCGCAGTGCGTCCGCGATGCCCTCGGCGCCGGCGTCCACGTCGAACCGCGCGACGGCGTCACCGCCCAGGTCGCGGAACGGACCGATGTCGCGGCAGACCACCGGCAGCCCCACGGCGTGGGCCTCCACGAGGGGGAGCCCCTGGGTCTCGGTGAGCGACGGCAGGAGGAGCAGGTCGGCACGGGCCATCTCGGCGATCACCTCGTCGTGCGGGACGCTGCCGCGACGCTCCACGGCGACACCTGCTGCGGCGGCGCGCTCCAGGGCGACGGCGAAGGCATCCCCGGCCGCCGCGTCCCGCACGGTGCCCACGTGCACGAGCGTGACCGGTCGGCCGGCGGACCGGGCGTACGCGGTGACCGCGTCGGCGCCGTCGGCGAGCCGCTTGTAGGGGTACACGTCGCCGACCATCAGGATGCGCCGCACGTCGTCGGCCTGTGACGCCTTCGTGGACGTGATGCCCGTGGCCGGGATGGGCAGGACGGCGATCCCGGCGACGTCGACGCGGGCGCTCGCAGCGACGTCACCAGCGCTCGCGGGCGTGGAGCAGACGATCAGGTCGGCGCGCCGGGCGCTGTGCCGGGCCCAGGCCGACAGGAGCCGCAGCTTGGCCCGTTGCCGCCACGGCCACGCCGGGTCGATGGGCGCGTAGAGGTGCGGGTTCTGGACGACCAGGACCGACGTCGTGCCGGGGCGCGGGAGGAGCGGCAGCCGGTCGCAGAAGCCGATCCACACGGCCGAGCGGGGCACGCCGGCGACCTCCCTCAGCACGGCCGCGGCGCGGGAGCCGGCGCTCACCCTCCACCCGGAACCCTCGGCGGCCGCAGCGAACGCAGCGGGCACGATCGCCGTGGATCCGCCGGTCGGTCGGCCGCGCAGCACGGCCCGCAACGCGACCTCGGTCCCGGCGCCCCCGACGGTGCCGGCCGCGAGCGTCACGACCGGAGGGCGAGGAGGCGGCACCGGACCAGTCTGGCCTCCTCGTGCGCTCGCTAACGTCGTCCGCCGTGAACGTCCTCGTGATCTGCCCTCACTACGCGCCCGACGAGGCGCCGACGGGCGAGGTCATGACGTCGATCGTCGAGGGGCTGGCCGATCGGGGCCACCGGCTCCACGTCGTCACGGCGCTGCCGTGGTACCGCGAGCACCGCGTCGACGAGCAGTGGCGCGGGAAGGTGGTCCGCCGGGAGCGGACGCGCTGGGGCTGGATCACCCGACTCCACCCGTTCCCGACGGACAAGAGCAACATCCCGGCCCGGGCTGTCGCGTTCGGCGGCTTCACCGCACTCGCCACCGTCGTGGGGATGCGTCGCCCCGAGCGGGGGTTCCGCCCCGACGTCGTCCTCGTGATGTCGCCGCCGCTCATCCTCGGCATCGCCGGGTGGTGGTGCGCCCGACGCTGGCGCGTGCCGATGGTGTTCAACATCCAGGACGTCTTCCCCGACGTGGCCGTCGAGGTCGGCGCGATCACCAACCGCAGGGTGATCGCGGTCGCGAGCTGGCTCGAGCGGTTCCTCTACCGCCGGAGCGAGGCGGTCACGGTCCTCAGCGACGACCTCCGCGAGAACCTCGCGGCGAAGCTCGACGGCCATCGACCCGAGCGCGTCGAGGTCATCCCCAACTTCGTGGACACCGACCGGGTCCGGCCCGGTGACCGGGACAACGGCTACCGAGACGAGTTCGGACTGGGGGACCGGGTCGCCGTGATGTACGCCGGCAACCTCGGGTACTCGCAGTCCGTGGACCTGATGCTCGACGCCGCTCGAGCGATGGCGGACGACCCGGACGTCGTCTTCGTGATCAACGGCTCCGGCTCGGCCCGCGCCGGCCTCGTGGAACGGGGCGCCGGGCTCGACAACGTGATCTGGGTGGGCATGCAGCCCAAGGAGCGGTTGTCCGAGGTGCTCGCGGCGGGCGACATCCACACCGTGCTCCTCAAGTCGGGCCTGGCTCGCTCCTCGGTCCCGTCGAAGATGTACTCGATCCTCGCGTCCGGTCGCCCGGTGATCGCCTCGGTCGATCGGGACACCGAGGTCGACCGCACCGTCACCGAGGCCGACGCCGGGCTGTCGGTGCCGCCGGAGGACCCGGAGGCCTTCGTGGCAGCGGTGCGGAAGGTCGCGAAGGGCAGCGCCGAACGGGCTCGGATGGGCGCCAACGGGCGCCGTTGGGTCGAACGCTGGCTGTCACCCGCGTCGGTCGCCGAGGCCTACGAGGCGCTCTTCGAACGCGTCCGTCGCCGGCCCTGAGCGCTCCCGCCAGGTTCGGTCCGCGGGGTCCGGTCGGCTAGCGTTTCAGGCCGTGCCAACTCCGAACTCCGCCAAGAAGATCGAGCGCGTCCAGCGTGCCGGGGCCAAGCGCTCCGCTGGTGCTCCCCGCCCGATCGGGTTCCCCCTGGCGGTCATGGCCATCGTCCTGGTCGGTGCGCTGGCCGTGTTCTTCGCCCGCCAGTCCCGCATCGACGCCCAGAACGAGCAGCCCCAGGAGAACGCCGCCTGGCGCGTCGCCTTCGGCATCTTCCACTGCGACGCATGGGCCAGCCCGCCCTCCAACGCCGAGGACCAGGCCACGACCACCGGCATCCAATGGGGGTCCGGCTACATCTCGGTGAGCCCCAGCGGCCCCGAGTCGAGCGGCGACAAGGCCACCTTCGGCAAGTTCCTCGACCGCGTCGGGATCAAGATCTCCGAGAACGGCGACGGCCCCGTCGCCACGGTGCCCGACGGCATCCTCAGCAGCGGCAACACGCTCGAGTCGGGCTCGGACTGCGTCATCACCGACGGCAAGGACGAGGGCCAGACCAAGAAGTCCGAGCTGGTGCTCCTCCGCTGGCCGCCCAAGTCGAACGAGAAGACCAAGCCCCAGGTCATCCGCGACGGCTTCGAGGACGTCCGCTTCACCGAAGACCGCGAGATCTTCGCGCTCGCGCTGCTGCCGACGGATGTGAAGGACGACGAGTACCCGTTCCCCGACGCCAGCGTCACGGCGATGAACGCGATGACCGCGACCACCACCACGGCGCCTGACGGCCAGCCGCTCCCCACCGAGGCCGGGACCACGACGGTCCCCGTCGACGAGAACGGCGTCGAGGCATCGCAGCCCACGTCGCCCGAGCCGCCCCAGGACGAGGTGGTCGGCACGATCCCCCTTCCCGGTGTGACGACCACCACCGCCGGAGGCTGACGCCCGTGCGCGCCGTCGTCCTGGTCGGGGGGTTCGGGACCCGCCTTCGGCCGCTCACCCTCTCGGTCCCCAAGCAGATGCTGCCGGTGGGTCACGTCACGATGCTCGAGCAGGTCGTCGCCCGGCTCGGCAGCGTGGGCGTCACCGAGGTGGTCCTGTCGCTCGGCTACCGGCCCGACGTCTTCCTCGAGGCGTTCCCCGACGGCAGATGTGCCGGTGTGGCGCTCGTCTACGCACAGGAGCCCGAGCCCCTCGACACGGCGGGCGCCATCGCCTTCGCCGCCCGCGAGGCCGGCATCGACGACACGTTCCTGGCCCTGAACGGCGACGTGCTGAGCGACCTCGACCTCGACGCACTCCGTGCCCGTCACGAGGCGGCCGGCGCCGACGCCACGATCGCGCTCACCCCCGTCGACGACCCGTCCCGCTACGGCGTCGTGCTCACCGACGACGACGGTCGCGTCGTGGACTTCATCGAGAAGCCCGCACCCGGCACGGCACCCTCCAACTGGATCAACGCCGGTGCCTACGTGCTCGAGCCGTCCGTCCTCGACCTCATCGCACCGGGCGAGCGGGTGTCGATCGAGCGGGTCACGTTCCCCCAGCTCGCTGCCGCGGGATCGCTCTACGCCGTCGGCTCCGACGCCTATTGGCTGGATGCCGGCACGCCGGCCACGTACCTGCAGGCCAACACGGATCTGCTCACCGGCGGCCGGAGGGACCACGTCGTCGGCGTGTCGCCCGACGCGCTGGTCCACGACAGCGCCACCGTGACGCGCTCGGTCGTCGGCGCCCGCTGCCAGATCGCTGCGGAGGCCGTCGTGGTCGACAGCGTCGTCATGCCCGGCGCGGTGGTCGGCACCGGCGCCCGGGTGACCGGGTCGATCATCGGCGGTGGTTCCGTGGTCGGTGAGGGAGCGCAGGTCACCGGCTGCTCCGTCGTCGGCTTCGACCAGAAGGTGGAACCCGGCGCCGCGCTCGAGTCCGCACTGGTGCCGCCGAAGGAGACCTGGGAGTCGTGAAGGCACTCGTCACCGGCGGTGCCGGGTTCATCGGTTCGACGTTGGTCGACCGACTGCTCGCCGAGGGGCACTCGGTGGACGTGGTCGACAACCTGTCGTCCGGTCAGCTGGCCAACCTCGCGTCGGCCAGGGCGGACCGGGACCACGAGTTCACCTTCCACCAGATCGACATCTGCAACGAGGCGGTCGTCGAGCTGATCGAACGCCGGGCGCCCGAGGTCGTGTTCCACCTCGCCGCGCAGGCCGACGTGCGGGTCTCCGTCGCCGATCCGGCGCTCGACGCCCGGATCAACGTCCTGGGCAGCATCAACGTGCTCGAGGGCGCTCGCCGTGCCGGCAGCCGCAAGGTCGTCTTCGCCTCCAGCGGCGGCACCATCTATGGGGAGCCCGAGGTCAGCGACCTCCCGGTCACCGAGGCGCACCCCCTGCAGCCGCTCTCGCCCTACGGCATCACCAAGCGGGTGTTCACCGACTACCTCGCCGCCTACCGCGTCCTCCACCACATCGAGTACACGTCGCTGGCGCTCGCCAACGTCTACGGGCCACGCCAGGACCCGCACGGCGAGGCAGGCGTCGTGTCGATCTTCGCCGGGAAGCTCCTCCGCGACGAGCCGTGCACGATCTTCGGCAGCGGCGAGCAGACGCGCGACTTCGTGTTCGTGGACGACGTGGTCGATGCCTTCGTGCGGGCGGCCACCCGGGGCGACGGCCTCCTCATGAACATCGGGACGGGCGCCGAGACCTCGGTGATCGAGCTGTACCGGTCGATGGCCGCCGCGGCCGGCGTGACCGCCGAGCCGGTCTTCGAGCCGGCACGCGCCGGTGAGCTGGACCGCATCGCCCTCGACGCCACGCGGGCCAAGATCCAGCTCGGCTGGCAGTCCTGGACCGACATGGACACCGGCGCACGCGCCGTCATGGAGTGGGAGCGCGGCCGGCTGGCTGCGTGAGATGACGGACCACGGTCGACGGTTCACGGGCAAGGTCGCCCTCGTCACCGGCGCGGCGTCGGGCATCGGTCGAGCCACCGTCACCCGCCTCGTCGAGGAGGGCGCCCGCGTCCTGGCCGCCGACGTCAGCGCCGATGCGCTCGATGCGGTGCGGGGCGAGTTGGGCGATGCGGTCACGACGCAGGTGGCCGATGTCAGCGACCCCGAGCAGGTGGCGGCGATGGTCGCGGCGGCGGTGGCCATCGACGGCCACCTCGACGTGGTGTGCAACATCGCCGGCATCCTCCGCTTCAACAACCTGGCCGACGTCACGCTCGACGAGTGGAACCGCGTGCTCTCGGTCAACCTCACCGGCACCTTCCTGGTGTGCCAGGCCGCGATGCCGCACCTCCTCGAATCCGGTGGGAACATCGTGAACACCGCATCGACGGCCGCCCTGTCGGGGCACCCGTGGACGGCCGCCTACTCGGCGTCCAAGGGCGGCGTCCTCGCGTTCTCCACCGGCCTCGCGATCGAGTTCGGGAAGCAGGGTGTGCGGACCAACGTCGTGGCACCGGGCTCGATCGAGACGCCGATCCAGAACGAGTTCTTCTTCCCGGAGGGCGCCGACCACTCGCTGCTCCGTCGCATCATGGCGTTCGACCGCGCCCGGGGGCCCGAGCACGTCGCCTCGGTGATCGCATTCGCCGCATCGGACGACGCCGCGCACATGTGCGGCAGCATCCTGCGGTGTGACGGAGGGACCCTGACGTGAAGTTCACCTTGGCGCTGCCGATGCTCCCGCCCGAGCACTACCTGCCCTTGGCCGTGCGGGCCGAGGAGCAGGGCTTCGACGACGTCGCGGTGCCGGATTCCGTCTTCTACCCAGAGCAGGTGTCGGCCAAGTACCCGTACACCAAGGACGGCGCCAGGTTCTGGGACGCGGACACGCCGTTCCTCGACCCGTTCGTGGCGATCCCCGCCATGGCCGCGGTCACGCAGCGGATCGGGTTCTTCACGAACGTGCTCAAGCTGGCGATTCGCGAGCCGCTGTTGGTCGCCAAGGCCGTCGCCTCGATGTCCGCGCTCAGCGGGGGCCGTGTGGCGCTCGGCGTCGGGCTGAGCTGGATCCCCGAGGAGTTCGAGTGGCTCGGGCAGCAGAAGTCGACCCGGGGCGCGCGCACCGACGAGGCCATCGAGATCATCCGAGGTGCCTCCACCGGGGAGTGGTTCGAGCACCACGGGCAGCACTACGACTTCGATCGCCTGAAGATCCGGCCCGGCGCGGCGGGTCGCGTGCCGATCTACGTCGGGGGCACCTCCGAGCCCGGCCTGAAGCGGGCGGCGACGCTGGGCGACGGGTGGATCTCGGTGGTCATCGGCACCGACGAGTTGACGTCGATCGTCGGTCGCCTGCGTGCGCTGCGGGCCGAGGCTGGTCGGGCCGACGAGCCCTTCGAGGTGATCGCCATCTCGGGGGACACGTTCGACCTCGACGGGTACCGCCGCCTCGGCGAGCTCGGCGTCACGAACCTGATGGTCTGCCCCTGGTACTTCTACGGCGGCGACCCCTCCGCCCTCGACGCGCAGCTCGAGGGCATCGATCGCTTCGCCGAGGACGTCATCACCGCGTGGTGAGCGCCTGACCCACCGAAGAGATGATGAGGCGAGCCCTTGATCCCCGCCGGCCCCGGCCGATGGGAGCACGTCCGGCGTTCCCTGCGCCGGCGGACGAAGGGGATCGACATGAAGACGCTCCGCCAGCTCATCGAAGAGGCCATGGCCCGCACCGCCGAAGGTCTCGTCGTGGCCACCAACACCGTGCGCAACGGTTGGCTGATCGCCTCCGCCCCCGGCGACGTCCGACTTCCTTGATTCGCCGGGCCAGCTTCGCTCAGGTTCGGCCTCGTTCCTCGGCCTTCTTCGGCTTCGCTACCCGGCGGGCCTGATTCGCCGGGCCTGATTCGCCGGCGGGCTACCGGAAGAGGTCGTCGGCGGGCTTGCGGACCACGTCGGTCTGCACGCCGCCCTCACCGAACCACGAGGCGTCGACGCCACGGATGACGGCGACGGGCACCCCGGTCGCCTTCCCCATGACGAGCTCGGCGGCCGCCGCCAGCTCGTCGACGATCGCCACCTCGGTCACCTGCAGCTCCCGGCCGTAGGCGTCCTGCGTGCCGCGGAGGTCGAGCACCGGCACCAGCCCGGCTGACCCGATGGCCACGTCGGTGACGCCGCGCCGCCAGGGCCGGCCGAACGTGTCCGACACGATGACCCCGACCGTGATGCCGTGGCGTCCCCTCAGGGCGTCGCGGATCCGCCGGGCGCTCCGGTCGGGATCCTCCGGCAGCAGGGCCGCCCACCCGCGGTCGACGTTCGAGAGGTCGATGCCGGCGTTGGCGCACACGAAGCCGTGGCGGGTCTCCGAGATCACCAGCTCGCCGCGGCGCCGGAGCACTCGCACCGACTCCCGCTCGACCAGCGGCTTGTGGCTCAGCGGGTCGTTCGGGTCGACCTGCGCCATCGCGCCCTCGGCCTTCGACACGATCTTCTGGGTCACGACCACCACGTCGTGGTCCCTGAGCTCGACGGCGGCGGCGATCATCCCGGCCACATCGGCGCCACGCGTGATCTCGCCGAGGCCCTCGACGCCGAAGACCTCCAGGCGGCTCATCGGGCGACCGGCCCCACGGCGTCGAGGCAGGCCCGGGTCAGGGCGGCGGCGTCGGAGCGGTCCCTCATGATCGAGCTGGTCGCGACGCACCGCACGCCGAGTGCCTCGACCTCCGGCACCAGCGCTTCGTCGACGGTGTCCACGAGGAGGACGCCGGCGATGTCGGCATAGAGGCGGGCGACGCCGACGGCGCTCGACTCGTGGCCCAGCTCGACGAGGAGGCGGTCGGCGGGACCCTTCAGCGCCTTGCCGCCGATGATGCCGCTGATCGCGACGACCCGGTCCCGACGGCGCGCCAGCGCCTCCCTGATCCCGGGCACGGCGAGCACCGGGCCGACCGACACGATCGGGTTCGACGGGGCGATCACGATGGCCGACGCGTCGGCGATCGCCTCGAGCACGCCGGGCGCCGGGCGTGCGTCCTCGGCGCCGACGAAGCGGACGCTCTCCACCACGACCCCGTGCTGGAGGCGGACGAAGTAGTCCTGGAAGGAGAGGTCGCCCTCGCTCGACACCAGCCGCGTGGCGAGGCGGTCGTCGCTCGCCGGGAGCACCCTCATGCCGAGGCCCCAGGCCGCGGCGATCTCCGAGGTGACCTCGCTGAGGGTCGCGCCCTGGGCCAGGCGGGCCGTCCGGTACAGGTGGGTGCCGAGGTCGCGGTCGCCGAGGTTGAACCAGCCGACGTCGGTGCGGCCGGCCGACTCCGTGTAGCGGCGCTGGGTCTCCATCGCGCGCCAGGACTCGTCGGCGAGCCCCCAACCCCGGTCGGGATCGATCGCCTCGGCGCACGTGTACGTCACCGTGTCGAGGTCCGGAGAGATGGCCAACCCCGAGATGACGTCGTCGTCGGCCACGTTGACGATCGCCGTCAGCTCGTCGCCGGGCACCACGTCCTGGGCGCCGCGGAGCAGCCGGGCGGCTCCGACGCCGCCCGCGATGACGCAGAGGCTCAGGAGATGCCCTTCAGCTTGCCGGTGAGCAGGTCCACGTCGGCCGACACCATCATCGTGACCAGCTCCTGGAAGGTGGTCTGCGGGGTCCAGCCGAGCTGTGACGCCGCCTTCTTCGACGAGCCGATCAGCAGGTCGACCTCGGCCGGGCGGAAGAACTTCTCGTCGACGACGACGTAGTCCTCCCAGTTGAGGTCGACGTGGCCGAAGGCGATCTCGCAGAACTCACGGACGCTATGGGTCTCGTCGGTGGACACGACGTAGTCGTCGGGATGGTCCTGCTGGAGCATCAGCCACATGGCCTTCACGTAGTCGCCGGCGAAGCCCCAGTCGCGCTGGGCGTCGAGGTTGCCGAGCCGCAGCTCCGACTGCATCCCCAGCTTGATGCGGGCGACCGCGTGGCTGATCTTGCGGGTCACGAACTCGTGGCCGCGCCGGGGCGACTCGTGGTTGAAGAGGATGCCGGAGCTGGCGTGGAGGTCGTAGCTCTCGCGGTAGTTGATCGTGATCCAGTGCCCGTAGAGCTTGGCCACGCCGTAGGGGGAGCGGGGGTAGAACGGCGTCACCTCGGTCTGCGGCACCTCGACGACCTTGCCGAACATCTCCGAGCTGGACGCCTGGTAGAAGCGGATCTCGGGGTCGACGATGCGGATGGCGTCGAGGAGGCGGGTGACGCCGAGGGCCGTGACCTCGCCCGTCATCACCGGCTGGTTGAACGAGGTCGGCACGAAGGACTGCGCCGCGAGGTTGTAGACCTCCTGCGGCTCGAACTCGCGCAGCAGCTCGATCAGAGAGACCTGGTCGAGGAGATCGCCCTGCACGATCTGCACGTCGTCCTGGATGTGAGCGATCCGCTCGAACGTCACCGTCGAGGACCGCCGGACCATCCCGAGGACCTCGTAGTCGTTCGCGAGGAGCAGCTCCGCGAGGTAGGAGCCGTCCTGTCCGGTGATGCCGGTGATGAGCGCACGCTTCTTCGCCATAGGGTCCCCGATCCTAGTTGCCGGGCCACCTCGGCCCTGTGTCAGCGGTCGGGCGCGCTGCGACCGTTCACACCGAACCTGGCCGGATCCCGGTGGCCCGCCACCGATTTCCGGCCGAGTTCGGGGTGGTAATCCGAGCGAGGAGCCGTCAGTCTCGGGTGCGGCACTCCGCGAGCAGCTCGGCCAGGCTCTGCTCGATCGGGATGCGGGGCGTCCAGCCGGTGTCGGCGGTGATCAGCGAGTGGTCGCCGGCCAGCACGGGCAGGTCGACGGGGCGCTGGAGGTCGGGGTCCGCCTCCAGCCGCAGCGGGCGCTCGGCGTTCGAGATCAGGATCTCGCACACCTCGGCGATCGAGTACGCCTGCCCGCTGCACACGTTGTAGACGGTGCCCGCACGACCCGACTCGACCAGCAGCCGGTACGCGCGGACCACGTCCCGCACGTCGGTCAGGTCCCGGCGGGGCGTGAGGTTCCCGGCCGTGACCGCGTCGCCGCCGTCGCGCTCGGTGCGCACGATCCGCATGGCGACCGCCGGGGCCACGAAGCGCTCCGACTGCCCGGGGCCCACGTGGTTGAAGGCACGGACGCAGATGACGTCCTGTCCGTGTCCCAGCGACGCCTGGATCCCGAGGTACTCGGCGGCGATCTTCGACGCCGCGTAGGGGCTCACGGGCCGCAGCGGAGTCTGCTCGGTGATCGGCAGGTCCTCGGGCAGCACCCGGCCGTACACGTCGGCGCTGCCGATGCTGAGCACCCGCTCGACGCCCGCCGCGCGTGCCGCGGCGAGCACGTTGAGCGTGCCCTCGGCGTTCGTGCGGAACGTCTCGGTCGGGTGGTCCCACGACCCTCCGACGTCGGCGTCGCCGGCCAGGTGGTACACGACCTCCGGCGCGCGATCGAGGAACAGCTTCTCCAGGCCTTCGGCGTCGAGGAGGTCGGGACCGCCGTCGGATCGGTCCGTGCCGGAGACCTCGTCCCCGCATTCCTCGAGGTGCCGAGCGAGGTGGTGGCCGACGAACCCGCCGGCCCCGGTGATCAGCGCTCGCACGTCACGCCCTCGGCTCCGACCCGATCCATCGCCGCAGCATATGCGGATGCCTGGACTACGCTCGGACGGCCGGAGACGTGACCGGGCGTACAGAGGTCGCTGCCCCCACCCCGACCACCCTCCCACCGCCGATGTCCTCTCCTCTCCCCGCCGAACCCTCCCTCCCCGACGTCCCCGACGCGCCCACGCCGGAGGACCGACCCGACGCCTCCGCTGCCACGACCGCCCCCACGACGGGCCAGGGCGTGCCTGCGGTGGTGGCCGTCGTGACCACTCGGGACCCGGGTCCGGCCTTCGACGAGACGCTCGAGTCGCTCGCCGCCCAGGACTACCCGAGCCTCAACATCCTGGTCATCGACGCCGGGAGCGCCGACGATCCGCGGCCGAGGGTCGCCGCCACCGCGCCCAGCGCGTTCGTGCGCCGGATCGAGCCGGGCGAGGGCTTCGCGGCGGCCGCCGATCAGGTCCTCGGCTCGGTGGAGGGCGCGGCCTTCTACCTCTTCTGCCACGACGACGCGGCGCTCGCTCCCGGCTCCGTGCAGGCGCTCGTGTCCGAGGCCTTCCGGTCCAACGCCGGGATCGTCGGCGCCAAGCTCGTCGACTGGGAACGTCCCGACCGCCTGCGGTCGGTGGGCGCCCGCATCGACCGGTTCGCCTATCCGGCGCCCATCTCAGAGCCCGACGAGCTCGACCAGGCCCAGCACGACGTCGCGCAGGAGGTCTTCGTCGTGTCGGCCGCCGCGATGCTGGTGCGTGCCGACCTGTTCGCCGACCTCGCCGGCTTCGACCCGACCGTGGACCTGGTCGCCGCCGAGCTCGACCTCTGTTGGCGCGCCCGCGTGGCCGGCGCTCGCACGGTCATCGCCCCGGCCGCAGTGGCACGTCACCTCGGCCACTCGCCGATCGCGGATCCCGACGCGCTCGGCGTGCGCCACGCCACACGGGCCCAGGCCCGGGCGCTGTTCACCTGCGCGTCGGCCTCGACCCTGCTGAGGGTGCTGCCGGTCGCGATGGTCTTCTCGCTGCTCGACCTGCTCCTCAACCTCGTGACGGGCCGGTTCCGCCAGGCCGGTGACATCGCCGGGGCGTGGGTGTGGAACGTGGCGCACCTGCCACGCACGCTTCGCGCCCGACGCCGCACGCAGCAGCGACGCCGCAGCAGCGACCGCGAGATCGCCGCGCAGCAGGTGCGGGGCTCGGCGCGGTTGTCGGCCTACGTGCGACGCGCCCGGTCGAGCGGTGAGATCCGACTCCCCGCAGCGATCGCCGCGGCGCGCGGCCTTCCCGCGCAGTGGCACGACGGCAGTGGCGGGCTGGCCGTGATGGGTCTCGTGATCGTCGCGCTGACGCTCCTGATCGGGTCCAGGGGACTGGTGACGGGCGGCGTCGCCGCGTTGCGCGAGATGGCGCCGCTCGACGACCCGCGGGCGCTGATGTCGAGCTGGTGGACCGGCTGGCGCCCCACCGGCTTCGGCCACGCGTCGCCGGGACCGCTCCTCCACCTCGTGCTCGGCGTCGCCGATCGCGTGACCCTCGCCTCGACCGGCTTCGTACGCACCGCGCTGGTGCTCGTCCCGCTCCTGCTCGGCCCGGTGGGCGCCTGGCGCATGCTCCGCACCGTGGCGTCGGCCCGCGCCCGCCTTGCCGCCACCGTGGCCTACGCCGTCACTCCGGTGGCCATCGACGCCGTCGCCACCGGCCGGCTCGGCGCCATCGCGCTCTACGGCGCCCTCCCGTGGATGGTGGGCGGCCTGCTGCGGATCTCGGGGGGCGCGCCCACGGCTCGCCGGCCGTCGCGGGGTCCCGTCCGGGCCGGCGTCGGCCTCGGCCTGGTGACGGCCGCCGCCATGCTCGTCGTCCCCATCGCCGTCCTCGTCCTGCTCGGGGTCGCCGCGGTGATCGTCGTGGTCGAGGTGGTGACCGGTGGGTTCGCCGCGGCGCGTCGCGTGGCCGTCGCGACCGGGGTGGCGGCGGTGGCCGCGATCCTCGTCCACCTCCCGTCGGTCCTGGACGTGCTGAGCCATCCCGACCGCTGGTCCTCGCCGTGGGTCGGCGGCCCCTGGACGGAGTCGCCCTCGTTCGGGCGGCTCCTGCAGCTCTCCGTCGGACCGACACCCGGGGGTTGGCTGTACGGAGGACTGGTGCTGGCCGCCGGACTCGTGCTCCTGGTGGGGAAGGGGTGGCGACTCCGGTGGGGTGCGATCGGATGGGGCCTCGCGCTCGGGAGCTGGGCGACGGTCGTCCTGCTGACGCGCTGGGGCACCGCGGCGTACCTCCCGCCGCTCGCCACCCTGCTGGTGCCGGCTGCGGTCGGCCTGGCGCTCGCCGTCGGCGCGGGCGTCGCGGCGTTCGAGTCCGACGTGATGGGCTCGGTCTTCGGATGGCGCCAGGTGGCGTCCGCGTTCGCCCTGGTGGCGCTCGCTCTGTCCTCGCTGCCGTTCCTGGTGGCGGCGTCCGACGGCCGCTGGCGCTCGCCGAGCACCGACGTCATGGACGCGCTCCGGCCGCTCGACGAGGGGGACGGCCAGTTCCGGACCCTGTGGCTCGGTGCTCCCGACGACCTGCCGGGGGCCGCGGAGGTCGTGGGGAAGGGCGTGGCGCTCCTCGTGACGACCGGGACGGTCCCGACCTTCGACACGGTGTTCTCCACGCCGATCGGGGACGCGGAGGCGGCGTTGGTCGATCGGGTCGAGCTGCTGCTGAGCGGCGACACCCGAACCATCGGCGCGAGCCTTGCGAACCTGTCGGTGGACCAGGTGGTGGTGCTCCGTTCCGCCGACGGTCGGTCGGATCGGACGTCGGCGACGGTGGAGCCGCTCCTCGAGGTGCTGGCCGAGCAGCTGGACCTCCGCCCGGTCGACGTCGCCCCGGGGATCGACGTCTTCCGGTCCACGCTCGCCCAGCCTGTCCGGGGCGCCGTGGCTCCGGCCTCGCCGGTCCGCTCGCAGGTCCTCGACCGGCCCGCCGGCCTGACCGGCGCCACCGGCGACGTGCCCGCGGACGCCGAGATCGTGGTCGGCCTGCAGGGTGGACGTTGGGAGCTGCGGGTCGACGGCGCGACTCGTGATCGCGTGGACGGCGACGACTGGACGCAGCGGTTCGCGGCGGGTCGCGGCGGGTCGGGCTCCCTCACGGTGACGTCGTCCGGGGGTCACCGGGCGATGGTGATCGCGCAGCTCGTCGCCATCGTCCTGCTGGCCGCCGTGGCCGGCGGCGCCCGGCGGCCGGAGCCCCCGTTGATCGCCGAGGTCGCGACCGACGAGGAGGTGGCCGCGTGATCCGCCGCGTCCTGCTGGTCCTCGGGGTCCTGGGGGTCCTGCTCCTTCTCGTCTCGCTCCTGCCCGACGGGCCGAGCGGCACCGAACCGGACGATCCCCTCGATGCGCCGGTCTACGTGGCCTCGGGTGACGCAGCGTCGAGCACGTGGTTCTGCGCGGCGGCCGACGCCGGCACACCGAACCCTTCGAGCCACGTCGTGAGCCTCTCGAACCCGGGCGGGGAGCCGTTGGCCGCCCGTGTCACCAGCTACGGCGCGCCCGGCACGGAGCCCGCCGTCGTCGAGGTCGAGGTCCCCGCGCACAGCGTCGTCCCGATCGGGGCCGACCGCTTCGGCGGTGCTCAGCCCGGCTCGGTGGCGGTGTCCGCGAACGGCCTGCTGCTGGCCAGCCATCGGTTGATCGGCGACGGCGCCTCCGACGAGGCCGTGTGCTCCAGCCGGGGCTCGGGCACCTGGTACTTCCCGGCCGCCTACTCGTTCAACAGCGGCTCGCTGCCGGCCGGATCCGCCCGCCTCTGGGTGTTCAACCCCTTCACGAGCGACGCCAGCATCGACGTGACCATCGTGACCGAGGCCGGTGTCCGGCGCCCGGGCGAGCTCACCGGCGTCGTCATCGGTGCGGGCGCTGCCCGTGCGATCGAGCTGGGCGAGGTGGCGCAGCGACGCGAGCAGTTCGCCGCAGTGGTCGAGACCCGCTCGGGACGCGTCGTCGCCGAGCTGGCACAGGCCACCGACGGGACCAGCACCGCGCCCCGCGGCCTCCGCATCCAGACCGGCATCCCTCGAGCCGCCGAACGGTGGGTGTTCCCCGACAGCGAGGGGGTCGAGGGCGTGGCCGAGCAGCTGATCGTGCACAACCCCGCCCCGGACCCGATCACGGTCCAGGTGGCCGTCCGACCCGACGGGGCGGATCCGGCTGCCTACCCGGATCCCTTCGTCCTGGACGTGCCCGGCCGTCGCTACGCGATCCTCGACCTCAGCAGCGAGACCCGCCTCCCCCCGGTCGGCGCCCGCACGATCACGATCGACACCGACGCCGCGACCGGTGTCGTCGCACAGCGGGTCGTCTCGGTCCGGGGCTCTGGGGGGTGGCCGCTCTCCAGCGGCACCGCGAACTCGTCAGGGATCACCGTCGAGGCGACGCGCTGGTGGATCCCACGGGTCGACCAGGCCGCCCCCGGCCGCTCGATCCTCCGGTTGGTGAACACCTCCGAGGACTCGATCGCCGTGGTGGAGATCGCCGCGTCGGCCGGAGGGTCGGTCACCCCCGCCGAGGACGTGACCCGGGTCGAGGTGCCGGCAGGGCGAGCGGTCACCGTCGATGCCGGCGCCTTCGCGGCGCCCGACGTGCCGGCAACGCTGACCCTGACGGCCTCCCGGCCAGTCGTGGTGGAGCGGCGAGCCTTCTCGTCGGCCGACACCGACCTCTGGGTGGTGCCGGGCGTCGCCGACCGGTCGGGATCGAGGCCGGCCGGAAGCCTTCCCAGCGTGCTGGAGCCGGGCTGATGGTGCTGCGTCTCGCCCTGATGGCGACCGCCGTGGTGCTGGCGCTGGTCGTGGCCCTCGTCGTGCAACGGCGCCGGCCGGCGCCGCCGACCAACCCGTCGTCGTTCGTCGCCCCCGCCCAGCTCGACCGCGCCGACTTCGCCCGCCCCGACGCGCCGTGGCTGGTCGCCGTGTTCAGCTCGGCGACGTGCGACACCTGTGCCGACGTGCGGGCCAAGGCGTCGTTCCTCGAGTCCGACGAGGTCGTCACGTGCGACGTCGAGGTGGGGGAGCAGCCGGAGCTCCACGAGCGCTACCGCATCGACGCCGTGCCGATCGTGGTGATCGCCGACGCCGCCGGCGAGGTCCGGCGCTCGTTCATCGGCCCGGTGAGCTCGACCCACCTGTGGGGTGCGATGGCCGAGCTGCGCGAGCCGGGCTCGGTGCCGCCGGGGTGCGGCGCCGGGGACACCCACGAGCACGGCTGAGCCGCAACGACGCGGCTGAGCTCGGAACGGGGCGCGGCGGGGCCCCGGTGAGGGGGCCCGACGATCAGGCCTGCGTGTCCGCGTGGTGCGGCGGAGGGGGCGTCACGGCCGGGACCGGGGGCGGCGGGGTGACCCCGGCCTCGGGCTGGCTGCGTCCGAGCTGGACCAGCCGGTTGACCTCGGCCCCCGAGATGGTCTCGTGCTCGAGGAGGCCTCGGGCGACGAGGTCCAGCGAATGCCGGTACTCGGTGAGGACGTCGTGGCACCGCTGCTCGCAGTCGCGCAGGATCTTCTCGACCTCCTCGTCGATCACCCGTGCCGTCTCGTCCGAGTAGTCACGGGTGCTCATGAGGTCCTCGCCCAGGAAGACCTGACCCTGCGAGCCCCAGGCCATGGGACCGACGCGGTCGCTCATGCCCCACTCGCGGACCATCTTGCGAGCCCGCTCGGTGCTGACGACGAGGTCGTTGTTGGCGCCGGTGGAGACCACGCCGAACACCAGGCGCTCGGCGATGCGACCGCCCATGGCGACGATGATCGACTCCTCGAGGTAGTCCTGGTCGTAGGAGTGCCGCTCCTCCGACGGCAGCTGCTGGGTCACGCCGAGCGCCATGCCGATGGGGAGGATGGTGACCTTGTGGAGCGGGTCCGCGTGGGGGAGCACCGCCGCGCAGACGGCGTGGCCGGCCTCGTGGTAAGCGGTCAGCTCCTTCTCGCGATCCGACAGCACCATCGACTCGCGTCGCTGGCCCATCAGGACGCGGTCTCGGGCGTACTCGAAGTCGTCGTTGCTGACGGCGTTCTTGCCCCGGCGCACCGCGTGGAGTGCCGCCTCGTTGACGAGGTTGGACAGGTCGGCGCCGGACATGCCGGGCGTGCCGCGGGCGACGACGTCGAGGTCGATGTCGGGAGCCATCCGCTTGTGGCGGACGTGCACGTCGAGGATCTTGCGGCGGTCCTCGAGCTCGGGCAGCGGGACCACGACCTGGCGGTCGAAGCGCCCGGGCCGGAGGAGGGCCGGATCGAGGATGTCGGGGCGGTTGGTGGCCGCCATCATCACGATGCCCTCGGTCGCCTCGAAGCCGTCCATCTCCGACAGCATCTGGTTGAGCGTCTGCTCGCGCTCGTCGTGCCCGCCGCCCAGACCGGCGCCGCGCTTGCGGCCGATCGAGTCGATCTCGTCCACGAAGATGATGGCCTTGCCGAGCTTGCGGGCGGACTCGAACAGGTCACGCACACGGCTGGCGCCGACGCCCACGAACATCTCCATGAAGTCGGAGCCGGAGACGGAGAGGAACGGCACGCCGGCCTCGCCGGCCACGGCCCGGGCGATCAGGGTCTTGCCGGTGCCGGGGGGACCCACCAGCAGCACGCCCTTGGGGATGCGGGCGCCGATCGCGGCGAACCGGTCGGGCTCCTTCAGGAAGTCGACGACCTCGCGGATCTCCTGCTTCACGCCCTCGTAGCCGGCGACGTCGGCGAACGTGGAGGCGGGGCGCTCCGAGGAGTAGGTCTTGGCCCGGGACCGGCCGATCGACATGATCCCGGACATCTGGCCCTGCGCCCGGCGCTGCATCCAGACGAAGAAGCCGATGAGCAGGCCGACCGGGATGAGCAGCTGGAGGATCGGGCCGATGATCGACTGCTCGGGGGCCTTGAAGTCCAGCTTCGCGTCCGAGCCCCGGATCTTCTCAAGGTCGGCGGAGGGCGGCTCGAGCGGGCCGGTGGTCGTGAACGCCTTGCCGTTGGCGAAGGTGCCCTCGATCGTGCCGTCGTAGGTGGACCACTCGACCTTGTCGACCTTCTTGTCGTCGACCGCGGAGAGGAACTCGCTGTACGAGATGGACTGGTCGGGGGTGCGGTCCAGCATCACCGAGGAGAGCAGCACGCCCACGACGATCACGAACAGGACCCACAGCGACCAGCGGGGGAGGCCCTGGTCGAGACGCCCGGGTCGGGGCGGGGTGGGAGACGGCTCTGGTGCCATGGGCACAGCCTAGAAGGGGCCTGTGACATTTCCCCAGCAGATCCCCGTGGAGGCCCACAGATGGGTCCGCGATCCTGTCGCACCCCGCCACTACCGTCCCGTCCGTGAGCCGGATCTGCGCCCGACCGGGTTGCCGTCGTGAGGCGGCGGCCACCCTCAGCTACGCCTACGGCGACCGGGTCGTCTGGGTCACCGATCTCACCGCGGAGTCCCACCCGATGACCCACGACATGTGCGACGAGCACGCGTCGACCGTCCGGGTGCCCCGCGGTTGGGAGCTGCGCGACGAGCGCCACGCCGCCGCGGTCCTGCCCTTCGCGGCGTCGGCCTAGCGAGCGGGGGCGCCCAGCCCTCACCCCTAGAGTGCCCGCCGTGATGCCCTCGCCCCCGCTGGACCAGGACGCGCCCCGGTGGGGCCTGGGCGACGCGGTCGTCGCCTACGCGATGTCGTTCGTGGCGTCGATCCTCGTCTTCTCGCTCGCGAAGGACATCAAGGACCCGACGTACTACGAGCAGCTCGCGGCGACGGTGCCGCTCTGGATCTTCACCGTCGGCTTCCCGCTGTGGGCCACCCGCACGAAGGGCAACGGGCCCGTGAGGGACCTCGGCCTCGCGATCCGCTGGACCGACGTGCCGCTCGGGATCGCCGTGGGCGTCGCGGCGCAGCTCGCCATCCCGCTCCTCTACGAGCTGTTCCCCCAGGACGTCCAGGACCGTGTGGGTGACGAGGCCCAGAAGCTCGCCGACTCGGTCGACGCGTCGGGCGGGAAGCTCGCGACCGTCCTGTTCGTCCTCACGACGGTGTTCGTCGCGCCGTTCGCCGAGGAGCTCTTCTACCGGGGCCTCGTGCTGCGCTCCATCGAGCGGCGCACCGGGCTGTGGGTCGCCGTCGGCATCACCACCGTCGTGTTCGCGCTCATCCACTTCCAGGCACTGCAGACGTTGGGTCTGCTCCTCGCCGGCGCGGTCTTCGGCGTGCTGGCTGCGGCCACCGGCCGGTTGGGCCCGGCGATGATGGCCCACATGGCGTTCAACGGCCTGGCCGTCTGGCAGCTCCTGCGCTGAGCCGGGCGCCCCGCGCCGAACCTGGCCGGAAGTCGGTGGCGGAGCACCGACATCCGGCCGAGTTCGGAGATGTGGGCAGCCTCAGTGGGCGGGGTGGGGCTCCTCGTCGAGCGGGTGGTTCTTCGTGTACCAGGACGACCCGACGAAGGCGGCGACCAGCATGACGAAGATCACCCCGAGCGAGACCAGCGTCGGCATGTGCCACCAGTGCGAGACCGTCATCTTGATGCCCACGAAGATGAGGATCGCCCCGAGCGCGTGCGACAGGTAGTGGAAGCGGTCCTTCGCCCCGGCGAGCAGGAAGTAGAGCGCCCGGAGCCCGAGGATCGCGAAGGCGTTGGACGAGAAGACGATGAACGGCTCACGCGACACGGCGAGCACCGCCGGCACCGAGTCCAGGGCGAAGATCACGTCGGTGAACTCGATCACGATCAGCGCGGCGAACAGCGGTGTCGCCGCCCGCACGCCGTTGGCGACGGTGAAGAAGTGCCGCCCGTCGAGCGAGTCGCTGACCGGCATCGCCCGCTGGAGCCATCGCTGGATGGCGTTCTCCTCGGTCTCGCCCTCGTCGGCCGTGTGTCGCAGGACCTTGATGCCGGTGAACACCAGGAACGCCCCGAACACCAACAGCAGCCACCAGAACCGATCCAGCAGCGCCGAGCCCGCGAAGATGAAGATCGCCCGGAGGACGAGCGCCCCGAAGATGCCCCAGAACAGGACCCGGTGCTGGTACCGCAGCGGGATCGCCATGGACTGGAAGATGACCGCCCACACGAACACGTTGTCGATCGACAGGGACTTCTCGATCACATAGCCGGACAGGTACTCACCGGCGGCGGCGCCCCCGAAGCCGATGGCGACGACCCCGGCGAAGGCGAGGCCGAGCGAGATCCACACGGCGGACTCGCCGACCGCTCGGCGAGGCGACGGCTCGTGGTCGCCGCGATGCATCAGCAGGTCGACTGCGAGCATCAGGGCGAACACGGCGAGCAGCGCCCCCCATGCCCACAGCGGGACCTCGACGTCGACGAACGAGTCCTTGGAGCTGGAGGCGGAGGCGAGCACGACGCGAGAGGCTACGGGCAGGCCCTCCCCGGCGGCCATCTGCCGGCCGGCGACGACCCGCAGGCCCGGCGTTTGGGTCGTTCGGCCCATTTCGTTGCGACGGACTCAAAATCCTCCGCGGGATGTCGATCGGGCTGCGTGCGCGGGCAGCAGGTGCCGGCGCGTCGAGGACGTGGGTGACATGGCACGATCGAAATCGCCGGACGACGCGACCCCCCGGACCGCTCCGAGGAGCCGTCAGGCCTTCACCGGCGCCGGACCGGCGTGCCCGTCGTGCGCGGAGGAGCTGGTCGAGATCGAGCTCGTCATCGACGGCGCCCCGCTCACGATGCGCTCCTGCTCGACCTGCGACCGCCGGAGCTGGCATCGCGGCGACGAGAGCGTCGCCCTCGGCGGGGTGCTCGCCGACCTCTCGTCGGTGCCCACGCGCTACCGACGGGACCTGGCCGGCCGATAGTCTCACCGTCGTGTGCCGCCCGGGCACTCCGCTGACACCGCACAGCGTCGTCGATCTCACGACCGCCGCGCCGGCGTGGAACAGGCACCGCATCAGATGACCTCCCCGGACGCCGACACCGCGTCACCGCTGCCCGACGACTCGTCCAGCTCGCCACCCACGGCGGTGCTCGTGGAGCCGGACGAGGCGCTCGAGGAGCCGGCGTCCTCGGCGCAGCCCGGCGCAGAGGACGCCGAGGCCGGCGACACCGACGAGTCGTACGGGGCCACCCCGGGTGAGCGGCCTCCGGGCTGGTGGCCCTTCCGCGTCTACCCCGGTGACGACGAGGCCCGGCGCTGGGTGCAGCGAGGGATCTCGCTCGTGGTGGTGGCCGCCTGCTGCGGCTACGTGTTCTGGGTGGTGCACCCGGAGCTGATCTTCCGGAACACGACGCCGACCGGCGGCGACATGGGCGCCCACGTGTGGGGGCCGGCCTTCCTGCGGGACCACCTGCTGCCGAACTTCCGCCTCAGCGGCTGGACGTCGGACTGGTACAACGGCTTCCCGGCGTACTCCTTCTACATGGTGCTGCCGTCGCTCGCGATCGTCGCGTTGGACGTCGGCTTCATCCCCTGGTTCCTGTCGCCGCTCGTGCTGGCCGCCGTGGGCGTCGGCGCGCTCTGGGCGTGGCGTCGCTTCGAGGGCCGGCTGGCGCGCACGCTCGTCTGCATCGCCGCGGTCGCCCTGCTCGTCCTGTCGATCGACATCCCCTACAACATCGCCTTCAAGATGGTCGCCGTGGCCGGGCTGGTCACGCTGCCGGCGGGCATCTGGTGGCTCGGGCACAACCTCGGCCTGCGGTTCGGCGGACCCGAGCTCATGGCGATCGCGAGCATCCCGTTCCTCATGGACCGGACGCTATTCCACATCTACGGCGGCAACATCGCCTCGACGATGGCGGGCGAGTTCGCCTTCAGCATCTCGCTGTCGTTCGGCCTCTTCTTCCTGGGCACCGTCGCCCGAGGGACCCGCAACGGGAAGCACGTGGTGGCGGCCGGGGTGCTGGCCGCGCTGTGCGCCCTCAACCACGTCATCCCGGCGATCTACTGCGTGGGGATCGCCCTGGTGATCCTGGCGTTCCGGCCGACGAAGCGAGCGATCGTCTGGTCGCTGCAGGTCATCCCGCTCGGCGCCCTGCTCGTGTCGTTCTGGTACCTGCCCTTCTACCTGAACTCCACCTACATGAACGACATGGGGTGGGAGAAGCTCGGCCCGCTCAAGAACCAGTTCGGTGCGAACATCTTCAACTCGACGGAGTTCTGGCGCTACCTCCTTCCCTTCGTCCCGCACATCTCGGACACCGGCACGAGTGCCCCCGATCCCGAGATGCTCTTCGGGAAGGTCTTCTTCGTCCTGGCGGCGCTCGGCATCGCGCTGTCGATCGCCAAGCGCGTGCGGGCCGGGCTGGTCCTCTCGACGGTGCTCGTCCTGTCGGCGTTGGCGTTCCGGTACATGCCGCAGGCCCGGTTCTGGAACGCCCGCGTCTTGCCCCTCTACTACCTGTGCATCTACCTGCTCGCCGCGATCGGCGTGTACCTGGTGCTGACGGTGCTCTCGCAGGCGTTCGTCGCCATGTTCCGCGGCGCCCGCCTCGGGGCCGCGGCCGCGACCGTCGGCGCGCTGTACGTCATGGTCCTCCTCGGGGTCGAGCAGGTCTGGCCGTTCCTCGCAAGCGCCACGACGGGTGAGCGGATCGCGCTCGCCGCCATCGCTGTCGTCGCGCCCCTCCTCGTCGGGCTGACCGCCCGGTCCCACCGCTACGCGGACGTCGGACCCGGCCTCGTCGCCGGGCTGGCCTCGGTCGCCGTGGCCGTGATCGCCGTCAGCTCGATCGACGACGTGGACGCCGTCAGCTCGCTGCAGGTGGCGATCGGCCTCGTCTTGGGGGTCGGGCTGCTGTGCGCAGCGGTCTACCTCGACGTGCCCTCCACCCGCGCCGGAGCGATGGAGGACTGGGGCCCCTCGTGGGTGTCCCGGATGACCCCGCGCAGCACGCGGTTCGCCTCGCCCTTCTCGTCGGCGGCGGTCGTCGGCGTGGCGGCGGCCGTGGTGTTCGTGGCGATGGGCCTCACCATGCGGAACCTCCCCGGCGGCAAGCTGACCACGGACATCCGCAACCCCGACGACCCCTCTGACGACAAGCCCACGTACCGGTGGGGCCCGTTCTCGACGACCTACCAGGGCGTGGCGCGGCTGTGGGCCGACTACAACTTCCGCGGCCTCGAGGACAAGAAGTCCGGCGGCACCGACTGGAGCGCCGAGTACTTCGGGGTCGTCGGCGAGGTCGGCCGGGTGGGGCGCGAGAACGGCTGCGGCCGGATGATGTGGGAGTACGACGGCGACCGCCAGAACAGCTACGGCACGCCGATGGCGTTCATGATGCTGCCGTACTTCACCGACGGCTGCATCGGCTCGCAGGAAGGGCTCTACTTCGAGGCGAGCGCCACCACGCCGTTCCACTTCCTCATGCAGAGCGAGCTGTCGGCCAAGTGCTCGTGCGCTCAGCGATTCGACATCTTCGGGTTCCAGCAGTCGCCCTACAAGGGGTTCGACATCGACCTCGGCATTCGCCACATGCAGATGTTGGGCATCCGCTACTACATGGCCGACACCGAGATCGCGAAGACGGCGGCGTCGGCGGATCCGAGGCTCACCGAGGTCGGGCGCTACGACCCCTACGTCGTCTACGAGGTGGCCGACACCCCGATCGTGCGGGGGCTCTCCGCCCTTCCCGAGGTCTGGCCGAACGTGCCTGACGACGCCCACGACCGGGTGGGTCCGGTCGCCCAGTGGTTCATGGATCCCAGTCGATGGGACGTGGTCCCGGCCAGCGACGGTCCCGACGACTGGCCCCGCAACGACAAGGTGAAGCCCCCGGGGCGCGATGCGCTGAGCGACGCCGATCGGCAGGTCGCGCGGGAGTCCTTCACCGAGGAGCAGGTCGAGGAGATCGCCGTTGCGAAGGCAGAGGTCCCCAAGCTCGCGCCGTTGCCGGACGCGAAGCCGACCGTCCCGGTCCGGGCTGCGAAGGTCACCGACATCCGGCGCAGCATCGACACGATCACCTTCGAGGTCGACGAGCCGGGGACGCCGGTGCTGGTCACCGAGTCGTACTTCCCGAACTGGAAGGTCGAGGGCGCCAAGGGCCCCTGGCGGGTCGGCCCCAACATGATGGTCGTCGTGCCCACCTCCAAGGAGGTCACGCTGACCTACGGGCGGAGCGGCCTGGAGCTGGGCAGCATGGGCCTCACGTTCGTCGGGATCCTGCTCGTGCTGTGGCTGGTGCACCGCGGTGAGCTGATCGTGGGTCGGGACCCCCACGAGCTCGCCGGTGACCGTGACGATCCCACGGATCCAGGCGACGAGCCCGACCGCGTCGACGGCCCCGACGCCGTCCGGGAGGATGCCCCGGTCGGCGACGTGGTGACGCCCGCGTCGGAGCTCGAGTGAGGTGAAGCTCCTCCGTCGGTTGCTCGCCGTCGGCTCCATCGCGACGGTCACGGACATCGGGCTGCTGTTCGTCCTGGTCCTCGCCGGCGGGTGGCGGGCGCTCCCCGCCGACGCGGTCGCCATCGCGATCGCGACAGCGGTCAGCTTCTTCGGGCACCGTCACCTCACCTTCGCCACGACGCCGTCGCGTCGCTGGTACCGCAACGTCGGCGCCTACCTGCTGGCCGCTGCGTGCGCCGGTCTCCTCGACGTCGCCGTGGTGGGCCTCGCCACGGGGGGCGCGGTCGGCATCGGCTGGTGGCACCTCGCCTGGGCGAAGGCGCTCGGTCTCGTCGCCGCGTTCACCGCCCGGGTCTTCTTCTTCCGCAAGGCGATGTTCGACGCGGTCCGTGCGGACCAGCAGGACCCGCTCGATCGTCCGCCCTCGCCGGGCGACGTCCGGCTGAGCCTGGTGATCCCGGCGTACGGCGAGGAGGGCGAGATCGCCGGCACGCTCGCCGCGGTCGAGCGGGCCCTCGGGCACCTCCGGCAGGACGGCGGCTTCGAGGTCATCGTGGTGGACGACGGCTCCGCCGACGACACCGCCGGCGCCGCGCGGGTGGCCGGCGCAGACCGCGTCATCCGGCTCGAGCGCAACCAGGGCAAGGGCGCGGCGGTGCGTGCCGGGATGCTGGCCGCCTCCGGTCGCGCCGTCGTGTTCACCGACGCGGACCTCAGCTACTCGCCCGACCAGGCCCTCACGCTGATGGAGCGCATCGAGCAGGGATGGGACGTCGTCGTCGGCAGCCGGAAGCACTCGGAGACGGCGACGCTGGTGGCGGCCCGGCGCCTGCGGGAGGTGGGTGGGCGCGTCATCAACGTGTTCACCTCCCTCGTGCTGCTCGGTCAGTACCGCGACACGCAGTGCGGGCTGAAGGGCATGCGCTCCGACGTGGCGCAGACGGTGTTCTCCCGCTGCCACGTCGACGGGTTCGCGTTCGACGTCGAGGTGTTCCACCTCGTGGAGCGCTACCGGTTCACCCTCGTCGAGGTCCCCGTCGAGGTGGTGAACCGCACGACCTCGACGGTCAGCGTCGCACGGGACGCAGTCCGCATGATCAGGGATCTGTTCCGCATCCGGGCCCGGTCACGCGCCGGCGTCTACGAGCTCGCGGTGGACGACCTCCCGCCGACCCTGCGCACGGCCGCCGGCAGCTCGCTGGACTGAACGTCGGGCCGGGCGACCGATCGGCCTGACGCCGAGCTGCCCGGATGGTCGGGGTGCCGGGCGGCCACGTCTAACCTCCGCCGCATGGACGCTCTCGCCCAGCGCTTCGGCGCGATCTTCAAGGCCTACGACGTGCGCGGTACGGTCCCGGACCAGTTCGACGCCGAGATGGCGGGCCGCATCGGTGCCGCCTTCGCCCGCTTCGCCGCCGACAGCGATCCGCAGACGACCCGCGTGCTCGTGGCGCGCGACATGCGGCCCTCCGGGGAGGAGATGGTGGCGGCGTTCGCCGCCGGTGTGGCCTCCCAGGGGCTCGACGTGGTGGATCTGGGCCTGGGTTCGACGGATCTCCTCTACTACGCGGCCGGGTCCCTCGATGCGCCGGGCGCCATGTTCACCGCCTCGCACAACCCGGCTCAGTACAACGGCATCAAGTTCTGCCTGTCGGGCGCGCGCCCGGTGGGGGAGGAGTCGGGCCTGTTCGCGATCCGCGACCTCGCCGCGGCGGGTGTGCCGCCGACGGGCAGCACGGGCTCGGTCTCGCAGCAGGACGTCCTCGACGCGTTCGCGGCGCACGTGCGGTCGTTCGTGGACGTGTCCACGTTGACCCCTCTGAAGGTGGTGGCCGACACGGCCAACGGGATGGGCGGCCTCGTGGTCCCGGCGGCGTTCTCCGGCCTGCCGTTCGAGCTCGAGGTGATGTACGGCGAGCTCGACGGCACCTTCCCGAACCACCCGGCCGATCCGATCCAGCCGGAGAACCAGGTCGACCTCTGCGCCCGGGTGCTCGAGGTCGGCGCCGACGTGGGCCTGGCGTTCGACGGCGACGCGGACCGCGTGTTCCTCGTGGACGAGAAGGGCGTCGGCCTGTCCGGCTCCACCGCCACGGCGATCCTCGCCGACGCGCTCGTGCGGCGGAACGGCGGCGGCAAGGTCGTCTACAACCTCATCTGCTCGAAGGCGGTGCCAGAGGTCGTCCTCGAGGCCGGTGGCGAGCCCATCCGCAGCCGAGTCGGGCACAGCTTCATCAAGGGTGTGATGGCCGAGACCGGTGCGATCTTCGGCGGCGAGCACTCCGCGCACTACTACTTCACCGACAACTACCGGGCCGACTCGGGGCTGATCGCCGCGGTGCTGGTGCTCGAGCAGATGTGCCGCCGGGGCATCCCGCTCTCGGAGCTGCGCCAGCCCTACGAGCGCTACGCCGCGTCCGGTGAGATCAACACCCGGGTCGAGGACACGAGCGTGGTCATCGAGCGGGTCGCCGCGGCGTACGCCGGGCAGCACCAGGACCGCCTCGACGGCCTCACCGTCGACCTCGGCGACTGGTGGTTCAACCTCCGCGCCTCCAACACCGAGCCGCTGCTCCGCCTGAACCTCGAGGCACCCACCGCGGACGACGTCGCCGCCCGGGTCGCCGAGGTGACCGGGCACTTCGGCGCCGTCTGATCGCCACGAGCCGGTTGGCTCGACCGGTCGGCGCCGCGAACTGTCACCGCTCACCGGCCATGCGCCCGCCGGTGGTGACAGTTCGGTCGGGGGCCCGTTTGACCGGTCGACCCGCGCTGGAGAAAGGTGGAGCCATGCCCATCTCGGACACGTCACTCCTCGAGTTCCTCGCCTGCCCGGAGGACAAGGGCCCGCTCTGGTACTTCGCCGACGAGGACGCGCTGTACAACCCGCGCCTCCAGCGCCGGTACTCGATCCGTGAGGGGATCCCGGTCCTCCTCATCGACGAGGCCGAGACGGTCACGAAGAAGGAGCACGACCGGTTGATGGCGAAGGCCGAGGCCGACGGCGTGGGGCCCAACTTCGACGCAGACGCCTGAGTGGCTCCCGTGCTCGACTCCCTCGACATGTTCGGCGCGGCCCGCGGGCTGGCCGACCAGGTCGAGACCGCCGCACGACTCGCACGCTCGGTCGACGGGCTGCCCGACGCCGGCGGCATCACCTCCGTCGTCGTCTTCGGCATGGGTGGCTCGGGCATCGGCGGGGACGTGCTCGCCGCGGTCGCCGCGCCCTCGTGCCCGGTGCCGATCCTCGTGTCGAAGGGCTACGACTGCCCGGCGTTCGTGGGCCCGCAGACGCTGGTCTTCGCCTCGTCGTTCTCCGGCAACACGCAGGAGACGCTGGCGGCGGCCACGGTCGCCCGTGAGCGAGGCGCCCGGATCGTCGTGCTCGCGCACGGCGGCGAGCTGGCCCGCCTCGCGAAGGAGTGGGGCGTGCCCCACCTGCCGATCGAGGACGGCCTGCCGATGCCGCGTGCCGGCATCGCCGCGGTGTCGATCCCGCTGCTCGTCACGCTCGACCGCCTGGGGCTCTGCGAGGAGCTCGACGGCCAGATCGCGGCCACCGTCGCGCAGCTCCGCCTGCGGATCGAGGAGCTCTCCCGGGAGGACAGCGCCGCAGCGACGTTGGCGCGCCGCATCGGCCGCACCATGCCGATCGTCTACGGCGACGCGGGCCTCGGCGAGGTGGCCGCCGCCCGCTGGAAGGGCCAGTTCAACGAGAACCCCAAGGTCCCGGCCTTCGCGAACCGCATCCCCGAGCTGACCCACAACGAGATCTGCGGCTGGGGTCAGCACGGCGACGTGACCCGGCAGGTGTTCTCCCTCCTGCTCCTCCGACACGACTTCGAGCACCCGCTGAACTCGCGGAGGTTCGAGCTCTCGGCGGAGATCTGCGAGGAGATCGTGGCGGACGTCCACACGGTCACCGCCGCCGGCGAGGGCCGGTTGGCGCAGCTGTTCGACCTCATCGTCCAGGGCGACTTCGTGACCCTCGAGCTGTCGGTGCAGTCCGGCGTCGACCCGGGCCCGATCCCCGTCCTCGACGGCATCAAGGCGGCGATGTCCGCCTAGGGCGTCGCGCCGTTGACACTGGGCACGACCGGCCTGCTCGAGCGGTTCGCCGGTCGGATCCACAGCGCCACGGATCCGGATGTGGCGGCGGGGAAGCCGGCTCCCGACCTCTTCCTCCGAGCGGCGGAGCGCGTGGGCGTCGACCCTGCCCGCTGCGCGGTCGAGGAGGACAGCCCGTACGGGCTGATCGCGGCCCATGCGGCCGGGATGGCCGCGTTCGGCTACTCGGGGAGCGTCATCCCCGCGGACCGGCTGGCCATGGTGGGCGTGACGGTGTTCGGGTCGATGTCCGAGCTGCCGGCGCTGGTGACCGGGCCGGTTCCCACATCATCTGCCGTCGGCCCCGACGGCTCGGGCATCAACACGTAGACTCGTCGGCTGCAGGCTGCGCTGTACCCGGTGTCTGATGACCCCAGCCCGCTCATCTCCGACTCGGTCGCGCTCGCGACCGAACGACCTCCACGCGGGAGCGCACACCATGACCATCCTCCACGAAGGCGACTTCAAGGTCGCCGACCTCTCACTCGCAGGCTTCGGCCGCAAGGAGATCCAGCTCGCCGAGCACGAGATGCCCGGCCTCATGGCCACCCGGGCGGAGTTCGCCGACGCCCAGCCGCTGGCCGGCGCCCGCATCATGGGCTCGCTCCACATGACCGTGCAGACCGCGGTGCTCATCGAGACGCTCACCGCCCTCGGCGCTGACGTGCGCTGGGTGAGCTGCAACATCTTCTCCACGCAGGACCACGCAGCGGCCGCCATCGCGGTGGGCCCCGAGGGCACCCCCGATGCCCCCCAGGGCGTGCCGGTGTTCGCCTGGAAGGGCGAGACGCTGGAGGAGTACTGGTGGTGCACCGACCAGGCGCTCCGCTGGCCCGACGGCAAGGGCCCGAACATGATCCTCGACGACGGCGGCGACGCCACGATGCTCGT